>CAZEAM010000042.1:0-23529 GCA_964510285.1 uncultured Frankiaceae bacterium
AGCTCACCGCTTCGCCGACCTGGCGGGTCGCGGCTGGAGCCTGCGGAATCGCACTGGCCGTGCTGGCGGTCTACGCGGCCCTCGCCTTCGAGGCCGAGAGCGTGTCAGGCCGCACCGTGCTACCCACCGGTCGGCGCGGCAGCGGTCGGCTCGCGATGGCCGGCACGCTCAGCGATCAGCTCGCCGGCATCGAACACGAGTCCGGCGTGCGACGCCAGCTCTGACGGCCCGCCCGAGGAGCCCGATGGCGCCGGGGCGATTTGCCGGCCATTCGGGTCAGCGCTCGTCGTCCTCGTCGTCGGCGGTCAGGACGCCGTCGGCGAAGCCGCGGGCGTACTCCCAGCTGACGTAGTCCGCGGGATCCGGCGCGTACGCCGGCTCGTGGACGTGCGGTGCGCCCTGGTCGAGCAGGCTGCGCAGGTTGCCTCGGATCAGGTCCCAGGAGAAGTAGTGGGCCTCGCGGCAGTCCTCGCAGTCCACGACCAGGCCGCGGATGCCGCGCGGGCCGAGCAACGCCTGGAAGACCTCGAGGTCCTCGAGGTCCTCGAGCAGGTCGCGCCGTTCGTCCTCCGACAGCGGCTCGTCGTCGTAGTCATCGGACGACAGCGCCGCGGCCGGGTCACTCGGGTCGCCTGCGAACGGGTCGACCGGACTGTCATCCCTCACGCTCCAACGCTATACGTCACAGCCTCGGTAGACTCAAGGTTTCGCTACGACCCTGGGAAGTCTGATGAGCATGGAAGCGTCGTTCCCGGAGAAGTTCGCGCCGCTCGGGCTGACCTTCGACGACGTGCTGCTCCTGCCCGCCGCGTCCGACGTCGTACCCAGCGAGGTCGACACCTCCACCCAGATCTCCCGACACATCTCGGTCCGTACGCCGCTGCTGTCCAGCGCGATGGACACCGTGACCGAGGGCCGGATGGCGATCGCCATGGCGCGGCAGGGCGGGGTCGGCATCCTGCACCGCAACCTGTCGATCGAGGACCAGGCGACCCAGGTCGACATCGTGAAGCGCTCCGAGGCGGGGATGATCACCTCGCCGGTCACCTGCGGGCCGGACGACACGATCGCCGATGCCGACGCGCTGATGGGCCGCTACCGGATCTCCGGCGTGCCGGTCACCGACGGCGACGGGATCCTGCTCGGCATCGTCACCAACCGGGACATCCGGTTCGAGCGCGACTTCTCCCGCCTGGTACGAGACGTCATGACGGCGATGCCGCTGGTCACGGCTCCGGTCGGCGTCTCGCACGACGACGCCCTCCAGCTGCTGCAGCGGCACAAGGTGGAGAAGCTGCCGATCGTCGACGACGGCGGCCGGCTGCGGGGCCTGATCACGGTCAAGGACTTCGCGAAGAGCGAGGAGTACCCGCAGGCGACCAAGGACGCCGCCGGCCGGCTCGTCGTCGGCGCCGCCGTCGGAGTCGGGGAGGAGTCCTACAAGCGGGCGATGACGTTGGTCGACGCCGGCGTCGACCTGCTGATCGTCGACACGGCGCACGGTCATTCGCAAGCGGTCCTGGAGATGGGCGGGCGCCTGAAGAAGGCTGTTGCGATCGACGTCGTTGGCGGCAACATCGCCACCGGCGCGGCCGCCAAGGCGCTGATCGACGCGGGTGCCGACGCAGTGAAGTGTGGCGTCGGACCGGGGAGCATATGCACCACTCGGGTTGTTGCGGGGGTTGGCGTACCGCAGATCTCTGCCATTTACGACGTCGCGCAGGTCGCGGCGTCGGCCGGGGTACCGGTGATCGCCGACGGCGGGATGCAGTACTCCGGTGACATCGCGAAAGCGATCGCCGCCGGAGCGGACAGCGTGATGCTCGGCTCGTTGCTCGCCGGCTGCGAGGAGTCGCCCGGCGAGCTGCTGTTCGTCAACGGCAAGCAGTTCAAGTCCTACCGCGGGATGGGCTCGCTCGGCGCGATGCAGTCGCGCGGCCAGGGCCGGTCGTACTCGAAGGACCGCTACTTCCAGGACGACGTGCTATCCGACGACAAGCTCGTGCCGGAAGGCGTCGAGGGGCAGGTGCCCTACCGCGGACCGCTCGGTGCCGTTGCGCACCAGCTGCTGGGTGGGCTGCGTGCCGCGATGGGGTACTGCGGTGCGCACACGATCGGTGAGCTCAAGCAGGCGCAGCTGGTGCGGATCACGGCGGCGGGCCTGAAGGAAAGTCACCCGCACGACATCGCGATGACGACCGAGGCACCGAACTACACCGCTCGGTAGAGCGCGGGAGACGCAGGCGATGATGCGCGACAACGTGGAGATCGGGCTGGGCCGGTCGGCTCGGCGGGGGTACTCGCTGGACGACATCGCGATCGTGCCGTCGCGTCGTACCCGCGACTTCGACGTGGTGTCGCTCACCTGGCAGATCGACGCCTACCGGTTCGACCTACCGCTCGTGAGCTTCCCGTCCGACGCGACGATGTCTCCGGCGACCGTCGCCGAGGTTGCCCGCATGGGCGGTCTCGGTGTCCTCGACGCCGAAGGGCTGTGGACCCGGTACGACGACCCGACGCCGATCCTCGAAGAGCTCGCCGACCTCGACAGCGACGACGCGACTCCGGTCCTTCAGCGCGTGTACTCGGAGCCGGTTCGCGACGAGCTGATCACGCAACGGATCAAGGAGCTGCGCGATGCCGGGGCGACGACCTCGGTGCGGGTCTCGCCGCAGCACACCTTGCGGTACGCGCCGACCATTCTCGCGGCGGGCGTGGACCTGCTCGTCATCCAGGGCACCATCGTGTCGGCGGAGCACGTCGCCGCCTCCGCGACCGATCAGCCGCTGAACCTGAAGACATTCATCGCCGACCTCGACGTGCCGGTCATCGTCGGCGGGTGCACCAACTACCAGACCGCGCTGCACCTGATGCGGACCGGCGCTGCCGGAGTCATCGTCGGGACCGCCTCGGACGAGTGGTCGACAACCGGGCGCGTGCTCGGCATCGACGTACCGATGGCCACGGCCATCGTCGACGCTGCCGCCGCGCGCCGTGACTACCTGGACGAGACCGGCGGCCGCTACGTGCATGTCATCGCGGCCGGTGAGATCGAGACGAGTGGCGACATCGCGAAGGCGCTCGCGTGTGGTGCCGACGCGGTGATGCTCGGCGAACCGCTAACTGCGGCGGCGGAGGCGCCCGGCAAGGGTGCGTGGTGGCACGTTGCCGCCTCGCACCCGCGACTGCCGCGCGGCCGGTTCGCCGAGGCGTCGCCCGGCTGGCCGCTCGCGCCCCTGGCCGAGGTCCTGCGGGGCGCGTCCTCGTCGCCGGACGGCGACCTCAACCTGTTCGGCGGCGTTCGTCGCGCGATCGCCAAGGCGGGCTACAGCGACCTCAAGGAGTTCCAGCGGGTCGAGCTCGTCGTCAAGGGCTGATCGGCCCGTCTAGTGGGCTAGGTGTCCTGGCTGCACTACCCGGGTGCTGAGCGGTTCACCCTCGTGATGCATGCAAGCGCTTCCGCGGAAGCGACAAAACGGACACCAGGTACGACGGCGGGCCTGTTCGCGCAGGTGATGCTTGCCGACGGCGTGGTGCGGTTGCCGGAAGAGGTGACTCGCCGGCTGGCTTGCGATTGCACCTACGCCGAGCAGGTCGACGACCTGAACGGCAACCCGTTGCACCTCGGTCGCAACACCGGGCGAATCCGAGGTCGACTCGCCAGGGCGGTGCACGCACGCGACGGTGGGGTCTGCAGGGCGCCAGGGCCCCGCCAAGCGGCCACTTGTCGAGCCGCTGGCCCATAGCCCAGCGACCCGAGCCGACGCCATCACTGGCAAGTGGGGACCGCAGCGGCTCAACCTCAGCGATGCGGTCGCCGTACTCGACTCTGCGGACCGGCGAGCAGGCTCACACACGGGAGGGATCGACCTCTTCCCGCAGTATCGGCGCGCTTTGTAGCCTCGGTCCATGGCGGGCTTCGACTACGACGTCGTCGTCATCGGTAGCGGGTTCGGCGGCAGTGTCGCGGCGCTGCGGGCGGCCGAGAAGGGCTACCGCGTCGGCGTCGTCGAAGCGGGTCGCCGGTTCACCAACGACACGCTGCCCGAGACCAGCTGGGACCTGAAGGACTTCTTATGGGCTCCTGCCGTCGGCTGGATGGGGATCCAGAAGATCACCGCGCTCACTGACGTGCTCTGCCTGTCCGGCGCCGGCGTGGGCGGCGGGTCGCTGGTCTACGCCAACACCCTCTACACACCGCTCGACGACTTCTTTCACGACCCCCAGTGGCGAGACATCACCGACTGGAAGAGCGAGCTCGCGCAGTACTACGACCAGGCGTCTCGGATGCTCGGCGTCGTCGAGAACCCGACGGAGACCGCGGCCGACGTCGAGATGCGCTCGGTCGCCGAGGAGATGGGCGTCGGCCACACCTACCACCACACTCCGGTCGGCGTGTTCTTCGGCGAGCCGGGCAAGACCGTGCCCGATCCGTACTTCGGCGGCGCCGGCCCGAACCGGGCCGGGTGCATCGAATGCGGCAACTGCATGATCGGCTGCCGGTTCAACGCCAAGAACCGGCTCGACCTCAACTATCTGTATCTCGCCGAGGGGCTGGGTACGACGATCCATCCCGAGACCACGGTCACCGCGGTGAGACCGAGTCGTGGCGGCGGGTACCTCGTCGACACGCGGCACACGACGAAGCGGCGCGTGAAGCGGACCTTCGCCGCCGAGCAGGTCGTCTTCGCGGCTGGGACGCTCGGCACCCAGAAGCTGTTGCACCGGATGCGCGACGCGGGCATCTTGCCCAACCTGTCGGGCCGGCTCGGCGAGCTGACCAGGACCAACTCGGAAGCCATCCTCGGCGCTCGCACCCGCGACAAGAACGCCGACTACTCGAAGGGCGTCGCGATCACGTCGTCGTTCCACCCCGACGACCGCACCCACATCGAGCCGGTGCGCTACGGCAAGGGCTCGAACTCGATGGGCCTGCTGCAGACGATCCTCACCGACGGCGACAAGGGCCCGCGCTGGCGGGAGGCGCTGCGCGAGATCCGCGAGCACCCGCACGACCTGGGCAAGCTGTTCTGGCTCAAGGGGTGGTCCGAACAGACGATCATCGTGCTGGTCATGCAGTCGCTGGACAACTCGCTGACGGTGTCGCGCAAGAAGGGCCGGTTCCGCGACAAGCTCGTCTCGCGGCAGGGCCACGGCGAGCCGAACCCGACATGGATCCCGGCTGGCAACGACGCGACCCGCCGGCTGGCGGCACGCATCAACGGGATTGCGGGCGGCTCGGTCGGCGAGCTCGCCAACATCCCGTTGACCGCACACATCATCGGCGGCACCCCGATCGGAGTCACCCCGGATGACGGCGTCGTGGATCCGTGGCAGCGGCTGTTCGGCCATCCTGGCCTGCACGTCACCGACGGCGCCGCGGTCACGGCGAACCTCGTGGTCAACCCGTCGCTGACGATCACCGCGCAGGCCGAACGCGCGATGGCGTTCTGGCCCAACAAGGGCGAGGCGGATCCGCGCCCGGAGCTCGGCTCGCCGTACGTCGAGGTCGCCGCGATCGAGCCGCACAACCCCGCGGTCCCGGACACCGCGCCCGGCGCGCTTCGCCTGCCGGTCTAGCGCTGTCGGCGCATCCGGTGCGCGACCAGCTTGCGGATCGTCACCTGGTCGAGGTCCGGTGCGCCCCGTCGGCGCCGGCGCGGCGACGGCGGGCGCAGCACCCGGTCCTCGGCCCGCGGCCGCGGCGGCTGCCAGTCCAGGCCCTGCCCTCTGGTGCGTTGCCGGTCGGCCAGCTCGGTGCCGGTGAGGATCGGCGATTCGGTGCCCAGCGGCTCGGTGGGCTCGCTGCGCGCCGGGTCGTAGCCGAGGAAGCGCGCAAGGGGGCCGGTGCGTGCCGCGACACGCGCTCGGGCCGCCGCGGGCAGGTCGTCCTCCCAACGGGCAACCGATGATGTGTCGACGGCGCGATCGGTGCGGGTGAACCCGGTCGACCTCCGGGCCGGCTGCACCTCGTGGTGGGCCAGCACCGCCGGTGACCACGCCTCGCCGAGGCGCGCGAGCAGGGCGCGCATCACGGGTTCGGGTTCGGCGACGAGGTCCTCGTAGCGGACCAGCACGAACCGATCTCCTAGTCCTGCCCCGGCGACGAGCAGCTGCCGGTTGCTGCGCATCCAGTGGCGGATAGACGCCCGGCGCGAGCGGCTGAACCGCCGCTGCAGGGACGCCACGACGCCGCCGGGATGGCGGACGATGCCCACGAACGTGGCGGTCGGGTACATCCGGCGCGCCAGCTCGAGATGCCAAACGTGAAACGGCGTCTTGTCGCCCCAACGCTGCTTGCCGCGGCTCACGGCGTACGAGGAAAACAACCCGCCGTAGAAACCCGCGAGCTCGGTGGTCAGCTGGTCCTCGGTCAGCCCCAGGTTGCCGTACCACTCGCCGCCGAGCTTCCAGTACGGCACCCAGCGGTGCATCGCCGCGAGCCGGAGGAACCCGGTCTCCTCGGGGATCGCGATGTTCGGATGGCTGTCGAGCATCAGACGCAGCAGCGTGCTGCCTGAGCCGTTCGAACCGACGATGAAGACCGGCCCGGGTGATGCACCCACGGCGGATACCCTAGATGCGATGACGGGATCGGCGGACGGCTTCGACAGTTCCGTCTCTGACGGCTTCGACAGGGTCCTGGTCATGGACTTCGGGGCTCAGTACGCCCAGCTGATCGCGCGACGGGTGCGGGAGTGCCGCGTCTACAGCGAGATCGTCCCGTCCTCGATGCCCGTCGAGGACCTCCTGGCCAAGCGCCCGAAGGCGGTGATCCTGTCCGGCGGACCGTCCTCGGTCTACGCCGACGGCGCCCCGCAGGTGAAGCCCGAGCTGTTCGAGGCGGGCGTCCCGACGTTCGGGATCTGCTATGGCTTCCAGGCGATGGCGCTCGCGCTCGGCGGTGAGGTACGCCGTACTGGGCTGTCCGAGTTCGGCGCGACGCAGCTGACGCTCACCGGTGACGGCGGCGTCGTCCTCGCCGGGCTGCCGAGCACTCAGCAGGTCTGGATGTCGCACGGCGACGCGGTCTTCGCGGCCCCGCCGGGGTTCACCACGACCGCCTCGACCGAAGGCGCTCCGGTTGCCGGCTTCGAGGACCTCACGCGCGGTCTCGCCGGGGTGCAGTTCCACCCTGAGGTGCTGCACACCACGCACGGTCAGGCCGTGCTCGAGCACTTCCTGTACGACGTGGCCGGCTGCCGGCCGACCTGGACGATGGTCAACATCGTCGACGAGCAGGTCGACCGGATCCGGCTGCAGGTCGGCGGCAAGCGCGCGATCTGCGGCTTGTCCGGCGGCGTCGACTCGGCGGTCGCAGCGGCGCTCGTGCAGCGCGCGATCGGCGACCGGCTCACCTGCGTCTTCGTCGACCACGGCCTGCTCCGCAAAGGCGAGCCCGAGCAGGTGGAGCGCGACTTCGTCGCCTCGACCGGGGTCAGGCTGAAGGTGGTCGACGCTGCCGACCGCTTCCTCGACGCACTGGCCGGGGTCAGCGACCCGGAGGACAAGCGCAAGATCATCGGTCGCGAGTTCATCCGGGTCTTCGAGGCAGCCGCGCGCGAGATCGTCGCGGAGTCCGAGGCGCACGGCGAGACCGTCGACTTCCTCGTGCAGGGCACGCTCTACCCCGACGTCGTTGAGTCCGGCGGCGGCGAGGGCACCGCCAACATCAAGAGCCACCACAATGTCGGCGGTCTTCCCGACGACCTGCAGTTCGCACTGGTCGAGCCGCTGCGCACCCTGTTCAAGGACGAGGTGCGCAAGGTCGGCGAGCAGCTCGGCCTGCCGGCCGAGATCGTGTGGCGCCAGCCGTTCCCCGGGCCGGGCCTCGGCATCCGCATCGTCGGCGAGGTCACCCGCGACCGGCTCGACGTGCTGCGTGAGGCGGACGCGATCGCCCGCGAGGAGCTGTCCGCCGCCGGCCTCGACCGCGACATCTGGCAGTGCCCCGTCGTGCTGCTTGCCGACGTCCGGTCGGTCGGCGTGCAGGGTGACGGGCGGACCTACGGCCACCCCGTCGTACTTCGTCCGGTGTCCAGCGAGGACGCGATGACCGCGGACTGGACGCGGCTTCCCTACGACGTCCTCGCGCGCATCTCGACCCGCATCACCAACGAGGTCCGCGAGATCAACCGAGTGGTGCTCGACGTGACCAGCAAGCCCCCCGGCACCATCGAGTGGGAGTAAGGGCCACCTCCGAAGCCCCAGTTTTCGCACACAAACGTTGCGTGGGATACCTCCCGAGGCGTCGACACGTGCTCAGGCGTTGACCCCCGTCACGTTTGTGTGCAGGAACTGGGGTTTTGCGTGCGACGGTGGTAGGTCAGGTCGGTGATAGGCCGGTCGGCGTTGATGCCGCGGCGCTCGAAGCGGGTCAGCGGGCGCCCGGCGTAGCGCTCGGTGACCCCGCCGGTCAGCAGCGGCTCAGCGTCGAGGACCGCCTGCATCTGCTCGGCGTAGTGCGGCCAATCCGTTGCCAACCGCCACACCCCATCGGGCGAAAGGCGTGACGCGGCGAGAGCGGCGAAGTCCGGGTTGACCAGCCGACGCTTCTGGTGGCGCGCCTTCGGCCACGGGTCCGGGAAGAAGGTCCACAGCTCGGCGACCGTTGCCGGCTCGACGACGTGCTCGAGGCACCACATGGCGTCCCACGTCGACAGCCGCACGTTGCCGGCATCGCGTGCCGCGAGCGCGGCGAGGCACTCCGCGACCCCCGGCTGCCAGACCTCGAAGCCGACGACGTTCCAGTCCGGCCGGGCGGTGGCGAGCTGTACGACGGCGTCGCCGGTACCGAACCCGATCTCCACCGCGAGCGGCGCGGGACGGTCGAAGGCGTCGGTCAGCCGGAAGCCGTCCGCGCCGTAGGCATCCGGCGGCAGCACGTACCGGTCGGCGTGCGCGTCCCAGGCCGCTTGCTGCGCGGCGGTCAGGCGCGTGCCGCGCCGCGTGAAGCTCCGGACCGCGCGCAGGTGATGGTCGGGCCGGGTGGTTCGGGTGGCGGTGCGCTCCATGAGGTCAGCGGGGTCCGCGCGGTGAGCGGCTGGCCATGCCCGCCCAGGTGAAGTCGGTGAGGTAGCTCACGAAGTCGGCGCGCGACATCGTCTGCTGCTCCAGCCAGCGGTCGGTCGCGGCCCGCACCATGCCGACGATTCCGAACCCCCACGGATCGGCCGCACCCGAGTCGAGTCCCTGCGCGCGCAGGACCTCGCCG
Source organism: uncultured Frankiaceae bacterium (assembly GCA_964510285.1). Taxonomy (GTDB): domain Bacteria; phylum Actinomycetota; class Actinomycetes; order JAFAQI01; family JAFAQI01; genus DASZTV01. Next base: position 9,215 of record CAZEAM010000042.1, read on the forward strand.
ATCACCCGGGACGCGTGCGCGCCGACCGTCGACGCGTAGTCGTCGAGCAGGTCGGACTGGGAGGACGACCGTAGTGCCTGGTGCGCCGCGACGAAGCGGTAGAGCTCCGGGCTGGCTTCGACCTTCGTGACGTACATCTCGATGCCGGCCTGCAGCTTGCGGCGCGGCTTGTCCTGGCTGTCGATGGCCGCCATCACCTCGGTGACCATGTCCTCGGCGACCGCGCGCCCGACTGCGAGGAATAGGTCGGCCTTGTCGTGGAAGTAGCGATAGAAGACCGGCTTTGCGATTCCCGACGCCGCGGAGATGCCGTCCATGCCGATGCCCGCGCCACGCTTCTCGACCGCCGCGATCACGTGCTGGATCAGCTCGGCCCGTCGCGCCGCACGGTGCTGCCGCCAGCGCTCCTTGCGGCCGTCGCCAATTGGCGGATTTGACGTTTCGGCTGCCACGTACTTAGGGTAACAGTTACTTGTAGTAACACTTAATCTCGACGTCGGGAGCGTCCATGAGTCCCACCACCACGGAGCTGGTGCGCCGGGTCGCGTCCCGCATCACCACCCCGCTGCTGCCGGATGACTACCTCAAGCTGCTGAACCCGCTGTGGACCGCGCGAGAGCTGCGCGGCAAGGTCGTCGAGGTCATCCCGGAAACCGACGACGCCGCGACGATCGTGATCAAGCCGGGGTGGGGCTTCCGCGCCGACTACCAGCCGGGGCAGTACGTCGGCATCGGCGTCGACCGCGACGGCAAGTGGCACTGGCGCTCGTACTCGATCTCCTCGGCCCCGGAAGCCGCCGACGACACGTTGTCGATCACGGTGAAGGCGATGCCCGAGGGTTTCGTCTCCGAGCATCTGGTGCGCGGCCTCGAGCCGGGCACGATCGTGCGGTTGGCGCTGCCGCAGGGCGAGTTCGTGCTGCCCGACCCGCCGCCGGCCAAGGTGCTGTTCTGGACCGGCGGCAGCGGGATCACGCCAGTGATGTCGATGCTGCGCACATTCGACCGTCGCGGCACGATGCCCGACGTCGTCCATGTCCACTCCGCCCCCTCACGCGAGCAGGCGATCTTCCGCGACGAGCGGCTCGCCCTCGCGCAGAAGTACGACGGCCGGCTGCGGAGCGTCGAGAACTTCGACGACGAGCACGGCCGCCTCGACGTCACCAAGCTCGAGACCGCGTGCCCCGACTGGCGCGACCGGCAGGCATGGGTGTGCGGGCCCGCACCGATGCTCGAGTCGGCGGAGAAGCACTGGGCGGCAGCGGGGATGACCAAGGCACTGCACATCGAGCGCTTCTCCGCCAACCTGACCGCCTCCGCCACCGGTGGACATGTCAGGTTCGCGAAGTCCGGCAAGGAAGCCGACCTCGACGGCGCCACCACCCTGCTCGAAGCCGGCGAGTCACTCGGCGTGCAGATGCCGTTCGGGTGCCGGATGGGCATCTGCCACACCTGCGTCCTCCCGCTGAAGAAGGGCGTGGTCAAAGACCTTCGCAACGGTGCGGAGTACCAGGAGAACCAGAACATCCAGACCTGCGTCACGGCTGCGGCCGGTGACTGCGTGATCGAGATCTGAGGACTGAGACTCACATGGCCATCTCTGACGTTGCCAGCTTCGCCCACCTGACCCCCGAGCAGGTCGAAGACCTCGGCCGGGAGTTCGACCAGATCCGCCGCGACGTCGAAGCGTCACGCGGGGAGAAGGACGCGGCGTACATCCGCCGGCTGATCGGGATCCATCGCAAACTCGTCGTCGGCGGTCGCGTGACGCTGTTCGCGAGTGCGTTCCCGCCGGCCTGGGTAGCCGGTACGGCGCTGCTCGCCGCCGGAAAGATCCTGGAGAACATGGAGATCGGGCACAACGTGATGCACGGTCAGTGGGACTGGATGAACGACCCGGAGATCCACTCCGGCACCTGGGAGTGGGACACCACCTGCCCGGCCGAGCAGTGGAAGCACTCCCACAACTACGTGCACCACACGTACACGAACGTCGTCGGCAAGGACAACGACGTCGGCTACGGCATCTTGCGCGTCACGAGCGACCAGAAGTGGCATCCCGCCAACCTGGGTCAACCCGTCTACAACGCACTGCTCGCGCTGCTCTTCGAGTGGGGCGTGGCGCTGCACGACCTCGACATCGAGCGGATCCGCCGGCGCGAGAAGGACCCGGTCGAGATGAAGCGTCAGCTCAAGGGAATCTGGCGCAAGGTGCGCAAGCAGGTCGGCAAGGACTACCTGATCTTCCCGGCGCTGACCGGCCCGCAGTTCGTCTCGACGCTCACCGCCAACGCGAGCGCGAACATCGTGCGCAACCTGTGGGCGTACCTCATCATCTTCTGTGGCCACGTCCCGGACGGCGCCGAGAAGTTCACCGAGGAAGAGCTCGAGAACGAGACCCAGGCCGAGTGGTACCTGCGACAGCTGCTCGGTTCCGCCAACTTCACCGGCAGCCGGCTGATGCACATCGCGTCGGGCAGCCTCGGCTACCAGATCGAGCACCATCTCTTCCCGGACCTGCCGAGCAACCGCTATCCCGAGATCGCCGAACGGGTGAAGGCGCTGTGTGAGAAGTACGACCTGCCCTACACCGTGGGTCCGCTCTACCGACAGTACGGCCAGGTGATCCGCACGATCCTGAAGCTGAGCCTTCCCGGCGAGCCCTCCGGATCCGAGCCGGAGCCGCCGGAGCGCAGCAACCGCCGCGCGACACCGGCCGAGCTGCGCAGCTACTCCGGGCCGAAGGCACCCCAAGCCTCCGCCGCCTAGTCTTCGCCTATCACCGTCCTACCGTCCCCCCGTCCGCGCAGGCGGCGCTGGCCGTGGGTCCTGCTCGCGCTCGTCGTCGCGTTCATGGCCCTCGTCGTGGCGGTCGTGGTCTGGCTGACCCGGCCGGTCCACCACTACGTGGCACACGTCCACAAGCACTCGTGGCTGTCCGGTGTGTACGCCGGCCACGGGCCGGCACCCGACGAGAGCTTTGCGAAGTGGCGGGGCGCCGCGATCCAGACCGCGACGGACTTCATGGGCACCCCGACCTGGCAGCAGATCGGGCACCCGTTCCTGCTCTCGCTGGCCTGGCGAAAGGATCACGCGGTCCGGCTCGTCCTCAGCGTGCCGATGTGGCCGGACTCCGGGGGCAGCTTCGCCGAGGTCGCCTCCGGCAGCCGCAACCGCTACTTCCGGGCACTCGGGACCACCCTGGTCAAGGAGGGCCGTGCCGACACGATCATTCGGCTCGGTTGGGAGTTCAACACCCCGTTCTTCCGCTGGCAGGTCAAGACCTCAGCCGATGCGGCACAGTACGCGGCCGGGTGGCGGCAGGTCGTGCGCTCGATGCGGTCGGTGCCGGGGCAACACTTCCAGTTCGTGTGGAACCCGGATCTCACCGACCACGGGATCGATCCCGCGCTCGCTTATCCGGGAGATGCGTACGTCGACTCGATCGGACTCGACGTGTACGACCGCAGCCAGTACCCGGGGCAGTCACCCGAGCAGCGGTGGGACAGCCTGGTGCACGAGCGGTACGGCCTTCAGTGGCACGCGCAGTTCGCTGCCGCGCACGGCAAGCCGCTGTCCTTCCCGGAATGGGGACTGGTCCACGATCCGGACGTCAAGACGGCCGGCGAGGACGACCCGCTGTTCATCCGCAACATGCACGCGTGGTTCGTCTCGCACGACGTGGCGTTCGAGAACTACTTCGCCGACTCGTCCGCCCACGGCGCCGCGTTCAACATCGACGGCAGCGACTTCCCGAAGGCGGCAGCCGTCTACCGCCAGCTGTTCGGCACCGGCTGACCGGCCGGAGCCGTAGCCACAAGCGGCCGTCGGCGCGGGCTGGCCGGGTCTGGCGAGTGACCCGGCCGGCGCCGATGTGAGCATTGCTGGATCGTTCGACCAGTCGAAAGTGTTACCGCGATGCGCCAACGGCGTGCAGCGGGTTGGGTCGGGTCCCTGGCCAGGGTGGCGCGACAGTGCCGGCGCACTAGGCCGAACGGGCGACGGCGGCGCAACCTAGTCCGCCTTGTCGCGAATTGCAACCTTTCGGTGGTTTGTCGATCTGGCGGGTTGGGAAATCCCTGCGCAGGTCAGTCAGGGGGCGTCCGGGCGAGCGGGCGGAGGACCACTGACCGGTCTCACCTACTGGGGGCGTGACAACGGAGGCAGGGCATGCACCCCGCTCGTACTCGCCGGACCACCACACTCGCCATCGCGGCACTCGCAGTCACTGCGAGCGCGATCGGTGCCGCAACTCCCGCATTGGCGGATCCGCCGCCCGGACACGGCAACGGCAACCCGCCGAGCGCGCCGCCCGGGCAGGTCAAGAAGACCGCCACGCCGAGCCCGGCGACCAGTCCGGTCGCCACCCCGGCCCCGACGCACGTGCCGCCCGGGCAGGCGAAAAAGACCAGTCCCACGACCCACCCGGGCAACGGCAACCAGACCCACCCGGGCAACGGGAACAGCAACGCGAACAAGGGAACGCACGTCCCGCCCGGCCAGGCGAACAAGTCCGGGTCCGGCACCGGCCACGCGCCGACCGGGCACAACCCGCCCGGCAACAACGGCACGGTGAAGATCCACGCGGTCCCCGGCGATCCCGGCCACCACAACGTCCCCCATCCCGGCTGCAGCTTCGTCGTCGACTTCTGGGGCTTCGATGCCGGACAGACGCTGACCGTGTCGTTCACCGGTCAGGCGCCGACCGGTGCGGGCACGCCACTGACCCTCTCCGGCAGCGGTACGTCGGTCACCTCTCCGGATGACGCCGGCGGCGGCAACGACCCGGACGGGGAGCTCGTGTTCACCCCGACCGCGTCGGAGCTGTCCGTGCTCGGCGCGCCTGCCAAGCAGGGCTACCACGTGCGCTTGACGGTCGCCACCGGGCAGGGCGGCGGCAAGAAGCAGAAGGTGTTCTGGATCTCGCCGTGCGCGCCGGACACGTCCGCTTCTCCGACGCCCACGCCCAGCGACACCCCGACGCTGTCGACCGACACCCCGACGGTGCGGTCCGCCGGTGGCGGCACCCTGCACGCCGCCCGCAATGTTCCGGTGGCTTCGAGCCCGGTGCTCGACACGGCTCCGGTGACGCGTGCGAGCAGCTCGCGGATCAAGCAGGCGTCGCAGCCCCTGGACAGTCTGCCGTTCACGGGCGCCAACCTCAGCACGCTGATCGCGTCAGGCGTCCTCGCCCTCCTGGCCGGCACGGCGATCACCGCCGCGACCCGTCGGCGGCGCCGCAAGATCGGGTAGTCGGCCCGACCCGGATCCGGGTGTGCCAAGTTAGGCCGATGAGCACACCCGGATGCGACCAGGAGTTCATCGGACTGTCGGCGCCAGGCGGACATCGCGCCGGCGCGGGCGGCTGGCCGTGCCAAGGCGTCTACTACACCCCCCGCGGGCGACGGCCGACCGTCGCGATGATCGCGACGCACTACAACGTCGACTTCTCCCAGCACTACCTCGCGGAGTACGTCGCGCGGCGGGGGATCGGCTTCCTCGGCTGGAACACCCGGTTCCGCGGCGCGGAGGCATACTTCCTGCTCGACCACGCGCTGGTCGACATCGGGGTCGGCGTGCGCTGGCTGAAGGAGGCCGCCGGAGTCGAGACGGTCATCCTGCTCGGCAACTCGGGCGGCGGGTCGCTGATGTCGGCCTACCAGTCGCAGGCGATCGAGCCGAACGTCGCCCCCGCCGTGGGCATGAAGCCGGCGCGGGGGATCGACGACCTGATCCCGGCCGACGGCTACGTCGCGCTCGCCGCCCACCCTGGCCGGCCGGACGTGCTGACCAACTGGCTCGACGCCGCGGTGCTCGACGAGTTCGACCCGACCAAGACCGACCCCGCGCTCGACCTGTGGAACCCCGACAACGGTCCGCCGTACTCCCCGGAGTTCGTCGCGCGCTATCGCGCCACTCAGGTGGCGCGCAACCAGCGGATCACCGACTGGTGCAAGGACGAGCTGGAGCGGATCACGGCGGCGGGTTTCGTCGACCGGGTCTTCCCGCTCGCCCGGACCTGGGCTGACCCGCGGATGGTCGACCCGACGCTCGATCCGAGCGCGCGACAGCCGAACCTCTGCTACGGCGGCGTGCCGGAGCGCGCGAACAGGTCGGTGTGGGGTCTTGGCGTGGCGAACACGCTGCGGACGTGGCTGTCGATGTGGAGCCTCGAGACCTCGCAGTGCCGGGGCGAGCCGCATCTTGCCCGGGTGACCGTGCCGGCCCTCGTGATCAATGCCGACGCCGACGTCGGCGTGTTCCCGAGCGACGCCGCCCGGATCATCGAGGCGATCGCCTCGCCGGACAAGTCACTGCACTCGTTGCCGGGGGCGCACTACTTCGAGGCGCCCGACGACGCGCGCGACAACGTCGCCGACCTGATCGGCGAATGGGTCGGCCGGCATTGGTGAGCGAACCGTCAGGCGGCGGCCCGCTCGCCGGTACCACCGTGCTCGAGCTCGGCTCGCTCATCGCCGGCCCGTTTGCCGGACAGCTGCTGGGCGACTACGGCGCCGACGTGATCAAGGTCGAGTCGCTCGAGGACGGAGACCCCATGCGCCGGTGGGGCGTGCTGCGCGACGGCGACAGCCTGTGGTGGCCGACGATCGGCCGAAACAAGCGGTCGGTGTGCATCGACCTGCGCACCGGGCCGGGACAGGATCTTCTCCGCCGGCTGGCCGCGAAGGTCGACGTCGTGACGGAGAACTTCCGTCCGGGACGCATGGCCGAGTGGGGTCTCGGCTACGACGCGCTCTCGGCCGGCAACCCAGCGCTCGTGGTCGCCCATGTCTCCGGGTTCGGCCAGACCGGGCCGCGGGCCGGCGACGCCGGCTTCGGCAGCATCGGCGAGGCGATGGGCGGCATCCGCTACACGACCGGCAGCCCGGACCGGCCACCGAGCCGGTACGGCGTCAGCCTGGGCGACGCCCTGACCTCGCTGTTCACGGTGATCGGGGTGCTCGCCGCGCTGCACGAGGTACGTCGGTCCGGGCGCGGCCAGGAGGTCGACGTCGCGATCTACGAAGCCGTCGCGGCGCTCATGGAGTCGACGATGGCCGACTTCGAGCTCGGCGGGGTGGTCCGGGAGCGCGCCGGAAGCGTGCTGCCCGGGGTCGCGCCTTCCAACGTCTATGCCGCGGCCGACGGCACCGAGCTGGTGATCGCCGCGAACGCGGATGCGGTCTTCGTGCGGCTGTGCGCGGTGATGGGTAGGCCCGAGCTGGGCACGGACGATCGGTTCGCGACCCATCACGCCCGGGCGGCGCTCCAGGACGAGCTGGACCGGTTGATCGGGGAGTGGACGGCCACGCTCGACGGTGACGAGCTGCTCAGCCGGCTCAACGCCGGGGGCGTGCCGGCCGGCCGGATCTTCACTGCCGCGGACATGGTCGCCGACCCGCACTACGCCGCTCGCGAGATGGTGCTTCGGCTTGCGTCGTACCAGGGGTGGACGGTGCCGATGACCGGTGTGGTGCCGAAGTTCTCCGCGACGCCGGGCGCTGTGCGGGCGACCGGAGCGCCGCTGGGCGCGCACACCCGCGAGGTGCTGGCCGACCTCGCGGGCGTCGAGGCCGGGGAGCTCGCCGAGCTCGAGGCGGCCGGGGTGGTCCGCTGCGGCTGACGGTCAGGCGCTGACTGCGGACGCCGGTGCATGCCGTACGTCGTCGGGGGTCAGTGCGCGAAGCCAGGAGGCGAACTCGAGGCTCAGGCCGTCGGGGTCGAAGAAGTACACCGAGCGCATGAACACGCCGTCGTGCATCTCCGTCGACCAGCCTTCGGGGCTGTCGTCGTGGTTGACCGGCCCGATGCAGCGCACACCGCGGTCGCGCAGCCGCGCGGCGTACTCGTCGATCTTTTCCGGCGCGACGTCGAAGGCGACGTGGTTCATCGTCGAGACCGCCGTCGTGATGTCGCCGAGACCGGGAAGCGCCGCCGGCGCGGTGACGCCCGGCTCCCGGTCGGGTGCGCCCGGGAACCAGAAGAAGGCCAGCGAGTCACCGTTTCCGATGTCGAAGAAGAAGTGCTGGCCCATACCGTCGGGCAGCTCGATCGTCTTCGTCAGGGGCAGCCCGAGGACTTCGGTGTAGAACTCGACGGTCTTGGCCATGTCGCTGCAGACCAGCGCCAGGTGGTTGACCCCACGAACCTCGAACGGTGCATCTCCCATGAACGGATCGTACGATCTCGACGTGTCCCTTTACGACATCCCGCTGATCACCCTCGACGGCAAACCGGCGTCGCTCGCCGAGCACAAGGGGGAGGTGATGCTGGCGGTCAACGTCGCATCGAAGTGCGGATTCACGCCTCAGTACGAAGCACTGCAGAAGCTCTACGAGTCGTACGCCGACCGCGGCTTCACGGTCCTCGGCTTTCCGTGCAACCAGTTCCTGTTCCAGGAGAGCGGGTCCGCGGACAAGATCGCCAGCTTCTGCAGCACGACGTACGGTGTGACCTTCCCGATGTTCGCCAAGCTGAAGGTGAACGGGCGGGACCGACATCCCCTCTACGCCGAGCTGACCAAGACCCCCGACCAGAAGGGCCGGGCCGGCCGGGTGCGCTGGAACTTCGAGAAGTTCCTGATCAACCGCGAGGGCGAGGTCGTCGGGCGCTTCCGCAGCCCGGTCAAGCCGGACTCGGCTGAGGTCACCCAGGCGATCGAGTCGGCGCTCGGCTGAGCACCTCCCGGAGGTGGACCCGGCGGCCGGTGCGCAGCACCGCTCGCCGGTAGACCGTGCCGGCGACCCGCGCCGTACCGATCGTCGCGGCCACCGTGACCAGCGCGGACACGACGAACTCCCACCAGGTGACGGCGTGCAGCGCGACGAGGGTCGGCATGGCGAACGGTGCGGTCAGCGGGAGGTAGGCCAGTGCGGTGACGAAGGCCGATGCGTGGTTGCTGCTGATGGCGCTGACGCTGGCCAGGTAGCCGACGAACAACGGGATGGTGATCGGAAACGCGATTGCCTGAACCTGGTCCTGGCGTTCGACGGTTGAGCCGGCCGCAGCGAAGACCCAGCTGTAGAAGGCGTAACCGAGCAGGAGCCAGCCGAGCGTGGCCACCACGACGGTGGGCGCGGTGCCCTGCAGGATGTCCGAGCCGACCGCGGCGGCGAGGCTGAGGGCGAACCCGACGAGGATCGTCGCTTGCGCGAAGACGAGGGCGCCGATGCCGATCACCTTGCCGGCCAGCAGCTGCGTCGGTCGCACGGCGGCGAGAAGCACCTCGACGACCCGGCTGGCCTTCTCCTCCATCACTCCGATCAGCGTCCACGTGCCGTACTGGCTGAGCAGGACGAACAGCAGGACGAGCCCGATCACCGCGGTGCCTTGCTCGGAGCCTGTGGTGGCCGCTGCCGAGATCCCGACCACCGGGACCGGCTGAATGTGACTGACCGCGGCGGCCTGCTTCGGCGTGAGGCGCGCGGCCGTAAAGGCTCGTTGCTCGCCCAGCAACAGCGCGATCGCCCGGGCGAGCTGCGCCTTGTTGGAGGTGTCCCGGTCGCGTAGCTCGTGCTCCACGACGACGCGTTTGCCGGCGACGACGAAGATGTCGATCCGGCCGCTGCGGACGTCCGCCATGCCGGCTTCCTGGTCGCGTTCGTCGCCCAGGTCGACCGTGCTGCCGATCTGGTGGCCCAGCTCCATGAGCGCGGTCCGGGAGCGGTCGCCGGCGGCGGGGAACACCCCGACCGTCTCGTGGTCGGGCTTTCCGTTGCGCAACACCGGAATGACGATCGCCGCCGCGATCGCGATCAGCATGATGAGCGTCGCCACCCGGAAGGTCCGCCCGCGCAGCCGCTGCTCGACCTCGCGTGCCGCCACGAGGACGAAGCGGGACGACGGCGCGCGGGCGACCAGGCCGCGTGCCGGGGGAGCCGGACGCGCCGCACCGGCGACACCTTGGCGCCGCGCCCGCTTCACGATGACGGCGATGGCCAATGCCGCAATGATGACCGGAACGGCGATCATCCCAACGCCTCCCGGAACACCTCGGACAGTCGCCGTCGCTCGAACCGGAACTCGGTCACCTTCCCGGCGGCCCGCGCCGCGTCGAGGATCGCGTCGCTGTCGGTCCGGTCCGCGAGGGCCAAGCGCACCGCGCCGGCATCGATCTCCGACACTCTCGCCCCGCGCAGCCGGCGCGCCCATGTTCCGCTGCGGTCACCCTCGACCCGTACGACGAGCCGGCGGTCGCCATGCGTCGTCAGCTCGTCGACGTCGCCGGCCACCACGACCCGGCCGTGGTCGATGATCGTCACCGTCTCGCAGAGGTCCTCGACGAGGTCCAGCTGGTGGCTGGACAGGAGCACGCTGCAACCCCGGCGTGCCTCCTCGCGGAGCACCTCGCCGATCGCGTCGATGCCGCCGGGGTCGAGGCCGGCGAGTGGCTCGTCCAGCACGAGCAGATCGGGTTCGTGCACGAGCGCGATCGCGAGCTGCACGCGTTGCTGGTTGCCGTGCGACAGCGTCTCGACCTTTGCGTCGACGTGCTGGCCGACCCCGAGCCGGTCCAGGCACCGCCGGGTCCGGGTGCCCACGTCGCCCGCCGCCACCCCGTGCAACCGCGCGAAGTACTCGACCTGCTCGCCGACCGTCATCGCCGGGTACATCCCGCGCTCCTCGGGCATGTAGCCGAACCGGCGACGGGTCGGCAGGTCGACCGGCCGTCCGTTCCAGCGGACGCTGCCGGAGTCGAGGTCGGTGAGCCCGAAGACCGCCCGCATGGTGGTCGTCTTGCCGGCGCCGTTCGGGCCGAGAAAGCCCGACACCCGGCCCGGAGGTACGTCGAAGCTGAGACCGTCCAGCGCGAGCGTCTCGCCGAAGCGGCGGGTCAGGCGGTCGAGCTCGAGCATTACAGGTCCGCCTTGCCGAACCGCCAGCTGGCGATCACGCCGCAGGCGACGACGTACGCCGCGGTGAACACCCAGAGCCCGGTGCCGCCGCCGTTGGCCCCGCCGAGCGGGCCGAGCTGGACGAGCTCGCCGAGCGGCCCCGACGGGGAGAGCTTCTGCAGTGCGTCGCGGTACATCCCCTCGAACGGCAGCAGCCATGAGACCACGTCGGCGATCCGCGCCAGCGTGTGCGCCCCGAGCGACTTGCCGATCTCGCCGAGCAGTCCGGCGATCAGCCCGGCGCCGTACGCCATCAAGACGCTGATCCCGGTCGCGACGGTCGAAAGCAGGCAGGAGACCAGCAGCGTCAGCGCGGTGACGACCAGCACGCCGGCGACCAGCCGCGGGATGACCTGCCATGCGCTGGGCGGCAGGTTGTCGAACATGATGCTGGTCAGCGCGGTCGCGAACACCGAGACGACGAGGACGTAGCTGCACGACACCGCGGCTGCGGCGAGCGCGCGGCCGCCGAGGTAGGCGTTGCGGCCGACCGGTCGTACGACGAGTGGCTGGACCAGGCCCCGGTCGACGTCGCCGCGGACGGCGCTTGCGGTCAGGAACACGGACAGGACGCTGCCGAGGAACAGCGTCGCGAACGACGCCAGGCCCAGCAGGGTGGCGGGCACGATCGGCTTGATCGTCTCGACCTCGAGGACTCCGCCGACGTGCTGTTTCAGGCTGATGCAACCGACCAGGTAGAGCCCGCCGCTGACCACGGTGAGGATCGCGACGACGGCGAGGACCCGCCGCCGTACCGCTTCCTGCAGCGCGAGGCGGGCAATGACCAGCGCGTCGCTCACCGCTGCGACTCCCGGTCGCCGACCAGCTCGAGATAGAGGTCTTCCAGCGTCGAGCGGTGCGGCTCGACGGAGTAGATCGAGCGCCCTTCGCGGACCAGGCGCTTCACGAGCGCGGGAATCTCGTCCCGGCTGACACCGGCGTGGTCGGTGCGGCCTTCATCGGTCTCGATGGTGACGCCGCGAACCGCGGTGAGCTCGGCCACCGTTCCCTGCGCGATCACCTTCCCGGCGTCGATCAGCACGACGCGGTCGGCGAGCAGCTCGACTTCGCCGAGCAGATGCGTGTTGAGCAGGACGGCGGTGCCGCGGTCTCGCGCCCGGGCGAGCACCTCGCGGACCGTGTGGCGGCCGGCCGGGTCGAGCGCCGACGTCGGCTCGTCGAGCAACAGGACGGACGGACCTCCGACCAGCGCCTGAGCGAGGCCGAGGCGCTGCTGCATGCCTTTGCTCATCGCCTCGACGCGGGTCGCTGCGGCGTGGCCGAGTCCGACCTCCGCCAGCAGGTCCCTGCGCTCGGCAGCGGCGTCCGTGACCGGTCGGTGAGCCAGCCGCTGATGGGTGATCAGCACCTCTTCGGCGCTCGCCCACCCGGGGAACCGGAACAGCTCGGCGAGGTAGCCGACCTGGCCGCGGGCCCGGGTCGACCCGGCGGCCGCACCGCCGATCGTCGCCGTACCGGAGTCGGCGCGCACGAGCCCGCACAGCAGCTTGGTCAGCGTGGACTTGCCCGCGCCGTTGGGCCCGAGCAGCCCGACGACCTCACCGGCCGCGACGTCGATGTCGACACCTCGTAACGCGGCTGTGCGCTTGTAGGACTTGGTGAGTCCCCGCGCGTGCAGGATCGGCTCGGCAGTGGCGCTCATTGCGACCGACCGTAGTGGGTTGCCGGGTGAGAGCCTGGGTGGATGCGGTGGCCGGTACTTCTCGCCGCGGCGGCGCTAACGGCCTGTGGCCACGACATCGCCGGCGTCGGCGGTGGTCAGATCCTCGAGTTCCGCAATGACCTGCAACAGCCCGTCACCTTCCTCTACTGTCCCGAGCAGGGATGCCGCGGGCCGCTGTCGCACACGGTGGCGCCGGAGCGGTCGTGGCGCCAGGCGAACGAGACCATCAACGCCAGCGGCGCGGTGTCGATCCGGATTGGCCCTCGCCTGACCGGGTGCCGGCTGGTGCCGGCCGTCGGCGTACTGACCGATCCGGTGGCCGTGTACCGCGCGTCGTTCATTCAGGGCGGGCCGCCCTGCGTCCGCGGCGGTTAGAGCTCCACGCCGAGTCGTTTGCCGGCCCGCCGCATCAGGGTGGCGACGACTCGCTGGTAGCGGGCGCCGGACAGCCGAGCAGTCGCGTCGAACAGCCGGGCGTCGGGACCGATGAGGATGCGCGGGCTCTTGCGATCGACGCCGCGCAGGATGGTCAGCGCCGCCTTCTCCGGCGTCGTCCGCGCGGCCTTCTCGAAGCGCGCGGCCCGTTCCTCGAGCGGGATCAGGTCACGCGCTGCGCGCGCGTCCCGGGCGATGTTGGTCTTGATCCCGCCCGGGTGGACGCAGCTGACGGCGACCGGATGCCCGGCGATCAGCATCTCCTGGCGCAGCGCCTCGGTGAACCCGCGAACGCCGAACTTCGCGGCGTTGTACGCGCTCTGGGACGGTACGCCGACGAACCCGAACACGCTCGAGACGTTCACCAGGTGCCCGTCGCCGGAGGCGATCAGGTGCGGCAGGAACGCCTTCGTGCCATGGATGACGCCCCAGAAGTTGATCCCCATGAGCCAGTCGAGGTCCTCCCAGCTCATCTCCTCGACCGTGGCCATGAGCGCGACGCCGGCGTTGTTGACGACCAGGTTCGCCTCACCGAGGTCTTTGGTGACCTCCTCGGCGTGCGCGAGCACGGCGGACCGGTCGGCCACGTCTAGGTGGTAGCCCTTGACCTCGGCTCCCGACTTCTCGCAGATGGCGACCGTCTCGCCGAGCGCGGTGTCGTTCACGTCCGAGATGGCCAGCCGGGCGCCGCGGTTGGCGAGCTCGGTGGCGAGCGCACGGCCGATTCCTGACCCGGCGCCGGTGATGACGGCGGTCTTCCCCTGATAGCGCATCCGGTCACTCTGCCATGCGCGGCAGTTGCTCCGCATGCGACCCTGAGCGGCATGACGGCCACCGAGGAGGCCACCCGCGAGCTGGCCCCGCCGCCGACGAGCGGCCATGGCCCGCGTTCCTGGCTCTACGCGCTGACCACCACCAACCCGCCGCCGGCCGCGGGCAACGACATCGACTGGGTCACCCGGTGGATCGTCGTCACCCGCGCGGCCGTGTTGCCGATGACGCTGTTCGCGGGCCTGGTCGGCGGGCTGCTCGCGGTGCGCCACGACGGCTTCGACACGCTGGACCTGGTGCTGGCCATGGTCGGAATCGTCCTGGCCCATCTCAACAACAACCTGACCAACGACCTGTTCGACACCAGCGTCGGCACCGACGCCGCGTCCTACCCGCGGGCCCTGTACGCGCCGCACCCGCTCCTGACCAACCTGGTCACGAAACGGCAGCTCTACACCGCGATCGCCATGACGACGGCCGGTGACCTGGCCATCGCCGCGATCCTGCTCGACCGGCGCGGCTGGGGAGTC
>CAZEAM010000043.1:0-7108 GCA_964510285.1 uncultured Frankiaceae bacterium
TGCGTCGGCGCGCCGTTGGCCGTCCTGGCGGTCGCCGGGGCGCCACCACCCTGCTTGGCCTGGATCGCTTCGATCAGCTCGCCCTTGCGCATCCGGCCGATGCCGGTGATGCCGAGATCCCCGGCGAGCGTCTGCAACTCAGGCAGCAGCATCGCCGACAGCCCCTTGCGGCGGCCGTTGCCGGCGCCCGAGCCGTTGGTCGATGCAGCAGTGGACTCAGCCTCGTGAGTGTCGCTCACTTAGGTCCTTCCTTACTTTCATTCGGCTCCGCCGGGCAGTCCGCGGCGATACCGGAACCCGCCCGCACGACGGGAGCCTCGTTGATGCCGGCCCGGGTGCGGATTCGCGCGTGCGCCTCGATGTCAGGCGGGGAAGCCGCGGGTCCGAAAACGGTTGGTGAGACTTTTATGGAGTCGTTACCGCGGATTCTGACTCGCTGCAGAGCGGAAACCTCGCCCCGACGGGGCGGCCACCGGACAGCCTAGTCGGCGCCGTCCATTCCTGCCAACAATGGTCACACAACCGTTATTCCGGCGTGTCCAAGTTCGAAGTAGCACACAAAGTCCGCCCGAGCGGGTCACCCCACGCTCACGCGGGCCGCGCGGACCGGACTTCGTGTGCTACTTCGGCCTCGGCTGCGGCGAGGTTGTCCGCGACCAGCTCAACGACGTAGGCGGGATCGTCGATGACGTCACGCCAACTGACGACCGCCACTTTCCACCCGGCTCGTACCAGCGCACTCCAACGCCGTCGGTCCTTGATGAACGCGGCGTGCGACGAGTGATGTTCGTACCCGTCACACTCCAGTAC
Organism: uncultured Frankiaceae bacterium; assembly: GCA_964510285.1. GTDB lineage: Bacteria > Actinomycetota > Actinomycetes > JAFAQI01 > JAFAQI01 > DASZTV01. The sequence continues at coordinate 811 of CAZEAM010000043.1, forward strand.
CACCTTGAGTTCGGGCCAGGCGAAATCGACTCGCCCGATCCACTGCCGATCCCGTGTGCGCACCGTGTACTGAGAGCGCGGTCGAGGCAGTCCAGCCGAGACGAGCAGCACCCGGGTGACTGACTCGAAGACCGACCCCGCCTGCGGATCGGCCAACTCGCTGACCCGAATGGCGGCCGGCCGTCCTGGCCCCGCCAAGCGCTTCGCGTATGCCAAGACGGCCTGCTGAGTCACGAGCTTGCGGCGAAGGAAGCCGTCGGCGACCGCGACGGCCTCGCTAAGCGGCGCGCTGCGTGCCACGTCGGAAATGGTGCGTGCCGGCGAGGTCACCCGGACTCCCCTGACGAGCACGACGTCGTCGGCCTCGAGCTGTGCGCGGTGGATTCGTACGCCGGGCGCTGCGTCCGCGCGCCGACCACGATTTCGCGGAGCCGTCACGTGAAGGCGATCCGTCGGGGCGAGCAGGTCTACGCCATGCCATGCGGCCGCGGACTGGTGGCTCAGCGCGACGCGCATGGAACGCGTGACGCCGCGCGGGTCGGGGAGATCGATCGGGCTGCCGGTCGTATACCAGCCGCGCCAGAGCCGGGTGACGACGCCCAGATAGACCAACTCGGTCAGCTCGTGACCGGTGACCCCTGTCGCGAGGATCTGGTTGCGGTGGATCACCCGATGCGGCTCGAACATCGCCGCAAGGTGCCCGTCGCGCCAGGCCCGCGCGACCGTCTCGGCACAGGATGTGGATGGGCGACCGGACTGATCAGCCCTGGGATTCGCCGAAGTAGCACACAAAGTCCGCCCGCGCGGGTCACGGCACGCTCACGCGAACGGCGTGGGGCGGACTTTGTGTGCTACTTCGAACTAGAGCGGGGCGAGGTGGGCGCCTTTCGGGTCGACGTCGAGCGGCAAGGCGCTCCACCCTCGACGCGCGAAGGTCATGGCGTGGTCCCGGCTCGTGTTCGTGGTCAGCGCGAGAACGGTCGGGCCGGCGCCGGAGACGACCGCCGGGATACCTGCGGACCTGAGCTCGGCGACCAGAGCCGCGGTCTTGGGCATCGCCGGCGCCCGATACGGCTGGTGCAGCCGGTCCTCGGTCGCGGCGAGCAGATCGTCGGGATGCGATCGCAGCGCCTCGACCAGCAGGGCCGCGCGCGAGGCGTTGGCGACGGCGTCCGCGTGGGCAACGGATTCGGGCAGCAGCTGGCGCGCCGCCTTCGTCGACGAGCTCGTACCCGGCACGAAGGCAACCGGCGCCAGGGCAGCCGACACCGGGGCCTTGACCGCGCGGGCTCCCGACTCGTCCGTCCATGCGATCGTGAGCCCCCCGAGCAGGCAGGCCGCGACGTTGTCGGGGTGCCCTTCAAGATTCGCGGCAAAGGCGAGTACGGCGTCGTCGTCCATTCGCTCGGCGGCGCCGACGACCAACGCACGTGCCGCGACCACGCCGGCGACGATCGCCGCCGCGGAGGACCCGAGGCCTCGACTGTGCGGGATCCGGTTGGCGCAGACGACCTCGAGCCCCGAAGGCGCCCCACCAAGCACCTTGAAGGCCGCCCGCATCGACTTCACGACGAGGTGCCGGGCATTGCGCGGAACGCTCGCCGCGCCCATTCCTGCAACGTCGACGCTGAGACCGGGCTCGTCGGTCACCCGTACGACGACGTCGTCGTAGAGCTCCAACGCCAGACCGAGCGCGTCGAATCCCGGGCCGAGGTTGGCACTCGTCGCGGGTACCCGCACGCGTATCGGCGCCGCCCGAAAGGTGGGCCCACTGCGACGAGCCACTACAGCTCCAGTGCCTCGGCTGCTGCGGAGACCTCGGCGGCGATCGTGACCGGTGCGGGGGCTCCCGCGATCGCCCACTCGGGATCCTTCAACCCGTTGCCGGTGACCGTGCACACGATGCGCAAGCCGGCGTCGAGGGTCGCCTCGCGGCGGGCCTGCAGCAGCCCGGCGACACTCGCCGCGCTCGCCGGCTCGACGAAGACGCCTTCTTCTTTGGCGAGGATGCGGTACGCCGCGAGGATGTCGCGGTCGGTGACGGCCTCGATCGCGCCTCCGGACTCGTCACGTGCCGCGAGCGCTTGCTGCCACGACGCAGGGTTGCCGATCCGGATCGCCGTTGCGATCGTCGACGGCGCGTACACCGGCTCGCCTCTCACGATGGGAGCGGCGCCGGCCGCCTGGAAGCCGCGCATCACCGGCCGGTGACTCGACACACCGTCGGTGGCGTACTCCACGTACCCCTTCCAGTACGCCGTGATGTTGCCCGCGTTGCCGACCGGGAGGCAGTGCACGTCCGGAGCGTCGCCGAGCGCATCGCAGATCTCGAAGGCCGCCGTCTTCTGACCCTCGATCCGGAACTCGTTCACCGAGTTGACGAGGGCGACCGGGTACTTGTCGGCGAGATCGCGGGCGAGGTTCAGGCAGTCGTCGAAGTTGCCGTCGACCTGCAGCAGCCGCGCGCCGTGGACCAGCGCCTGCGCGAGCTTGCCCATCGCGATCTTGCCGCGCGGAACGAGGACCGCGCAGACCATCCCGGCACGAACCGCGTAAGCCGCCGCGCTTGCCGAGGGGTTGCCGGTGGACGCGCAGATCACCGCCTTGGCACCTTCTTCGGCGGCCTTGCTGATCGCCATCGTCATCCCGCGGTCCTTGAAGGAGCCGGTCGGGTTGAGTCCCTCGACCTTCAGGTGCACGTCGCAACCGGTGCGCTGGGACAGGCGCGGCGCCGGGACCAGGGGCGTGCCACCTTCGAGCAGCGTGACGACCGGTGTGGCATCGGTGACCGGCAGCCGTTCCCGGAACTCCTCGATGACACCGCGCCAGGGGGTCGAGCGACCGACCGCCGTCGTCATCCGCTGCCTCCTTCGACGCGCATCACGCTTGCGACGGCACGCACGACGTCGAGCCGGCGGAGCTCCTCCACCGTGGCCGACAGGGCCGCGTCGGTCGCGTCGTGGGTCACGAGATCCAGCGTCGCATCGTCGCCGCGACCCTCCTGGCGCACGGTCTGGATCGACACGTCGTGTACGGCGAACGCCTGCGCGACGCTCGCGAGCACGCCTGCCTTGTCGGCGACATCGAGGCTGACGTGGTAGCGGGTGACGGTCTCACCCATCGGCCGGATCGGCAGTGCGGCGTACGACGAGTCCCCGGCGCCGCGGGCTCCGGACAGCCGGTTGCGGCACACGGCGACGAGATCGCCCAGGACCGCGCTCGCGGTCGGCGCTCCACCCGCGCCGCGGCCGTAGAACATCAGCTGGCCGGCGGCATCGGCCTCGATGAACACCGCGTTGTAGGCGTCTCGTACGCCGGCCAGCGGGTGACTGCGGGGCAGGATCGCGGGATGCACGCGCACCCCCACCGACTCGCGCCCGGAGCGGTCCGGGGCGCGCTCGGCGATCGCGAGCAGCTTGACCACGCCGTCCATGTCCCGCGCGCTCGCCACGTCACCCGCGGTGACCTCCGAGATGCCCTCGCGGTGCACGTCGGCCGCCGTGACGCGGGTGTGGAACGCGAGACCGGCGAGGATCGCCGCCTTGGCGGCGGCGTCGAATCCGTCGACGTCCGCGGTCGGGTCGGCTTCGGCATAGCCGAGCGCCTGCGCCTCTTCGAGCGCATCGGTGAAGCTCGCGCCGGTGCTGTCCATCCTGGTGAGGATGTAGTTGGTCGTCCCGTTGACGATCCCGATGATGCGGTTGACCCGGTCCCCGGCGAGCGACTCGCGCAGCGGGCGGAGCAAGGGAATCGCCCCGGCCACACTCGCCTCGCAGTAAAGGTCGGTGTTGCCGCGCTCGGCGGCGTCGTAGAGCGTCCCGCCGTCCTCGGCGAGCAGTGCCTTGTTGGCGGTGACCACCGACGCACCGCGCTCGAGTGCCGTCACGAGCAGCGACCGAGCGGGCTCGATCCCCCCGATCACCTCGATGACGACGTCGATGTCCTCGCGCGCCACCAGTGCCGCGCTGTCGGTGGTGAACAGAGCCGAGTCGACGGCGACGTCGCGCACTCGCTGCGGCCGCCGTACCGCGATCCCGGCGATCTCAACCGGAGCACCGATCCGATGCGCGAGATCCTCGCCGTGCGCTTGGATCAGGCGCACCACCTCGCTGCCCACGACACCGCAACCGAGCATGGCGACTCGCAACGACCTGCTCATCCCTGGTCCAGCCCGAGCAAGTCGTCGTGGGTCTCGCGCCGAACCATCACCCGGCTCGTCCCCCCCTTGACCGCCACGACCGGTGGCCGCGGGACGGCGTTGTAGTTGCTGGCCATCGAGCGACAGTAGGCGCCGGTCGCCGCGACGGCGAGCAGGTCGCCGGGCGCGAGATCGCTCGGCAGCCAGAGGTCGCGCACCACGATGTCGCCCGCTTCGCAGTGCTTGCCGACCACCCGCGCGAGCATCGGCGGCGCGTCGCTGTGACGTGACGCGAGCAGGCAGGTGTACGACGCGTCGTAGAGCGCCGTGCGGATGTTGTCGCTCATCCCGCCGTCGACGCTCACGTAGGTGCGGATGCCCTCGATCGGTTTCACCGTGCCGACCTCGTAGAGGGTGACCCCGGCCGGGCCGACGATGGCGCGGCCCGGCTCCACGGCCAGCCGGGGCACCGGCAGGTCGGCCGCCGCGCACTCGCGGTCGACGATCGCGCGCAGCTGCTTCGCGACCTCGGTGACGTCAGCCGGGTCGTCCTCGGCGACGTAGGCGATGCCCAGCCCGCCGCCGAGGTCGAGCTCCGGCAGCGTGACGCCCGCGACGTCACGAGTCGTCGCGAGCAGGCCCACCACCCGGTGCGCCGCTACCTCGAAGCCCGCGGTGTCGAAGATCTGCGACCCGATGTGGCTGTGCACCCCGACCAGCTCCAGCGACGGCAGGGCGAGGACCCGGCGTACGGCTTCGAGCGCGTCCCCTCCCGCGAGGGAGAAGCCGAACTTCTGGTCCTCGTGCGCCGTCGCGATGAACTCGTGCGTGTGGGCCTCGACGCCGACCGTGGCGCGGACCAGCACACGCTGACGCACGCCTGCGGCCTCGGCGACATGCGCCAGCCGGGCGATCTCGGGCTCGCTGTCGACCACGATCCGACCGACCCCGGCCTCGACGGCGGCGGCGAGCTCGTCGCGCGACTTGTTGTTCCCGTGCATGAGGATGCGTTCGGCCGGGAACCCAGCCGCGAGCGCGGTGGCGAGCTCCCCGCCGCTCGACACGTCGAGCGACAGACCCTCGTCCTGCACCCAGCGGGCGAGCCCCTTCGAGAGAAACGCCTTTGCCGCGTAGTAGATGTCCGTGTCGTCACCGAACGCCGCCCGGTACCCGCGGCAACGCGCACGTACGTCGTCCTCGGACAGCACGTATGCGGGCGTGCCGTGCTCGGAGGCGAGGTCGCGCACGTCGCAGCCGCCGAGGTGCAGCACCCCGCCGACCCGTTCGGCACCGACCGGCCAGATCCGGGGATCCAGCTCGCCGAGGGTTTCCGGCGGCGGTCCGACCGGATGGGGTGCCGGTGTGACGTCGCCGTGCAACGCTCCGGCGGGATGGGCTCTCATGTCGCCGCTACATCCGTTCCGGAGCGGTCACCCCGAGCAGCCCGAGACCGCTGGCAAGGACGATCCGGGTCGCTTCGACCAGCCACAGCCGCGCGCGGGTGAGGTCGGTCGCGGGCTCGTCACCCATCGGCAGGACCCGGCAGGCGTCGTAGAACCGGTGGTAGGTGCCCGCCAGCTCCTCGAGGTAGCGGGCGACCCGATGCGGCTCCCGCAGCTCTGCGGCGCTCGCCACGATCCGCGGGAACTCGCCAAGGGCTGCCAGCAGGTCACCCTCCCGGGGCTCGGCGAGCAGCGCGCCGTCGAAGGCGTCGCCCCGACCGATGCCGAGATCCTCGGCGTTGCGCAACAGCGACGAGATCCGCGCATGCGCGTACTGCACGTAGAACACCGGGTTGTCGTTGGTCCTGCGGGCCCACAGGTCGAGATCGAGATCGATGGGCGAGTCGCTGCTGTAGCGCGCCAGGGCGTAGCGCGCGGCGTCCACGCCGATCGCATCGACCAGATCGGCGAGCAGGACGACGTTGCCGGCGCGCTTCGACATCCGGACCGGCTCGCCGTCCTTGAGGAGGTTCACCATCTGCCCGATCAGCACCTCGATCGTGCGGTCCGGGTCGTCCCCGAAGCACGCCGCGACCGCCCGGAGCCGCCCGACGTACCCGTGATGGTCGGCGCCGAGCATGTAGATGCAGCGGTCGAAGCCGCGCTGCCGCTTGTCCAGGTAATACGCGCAGTCCGCGGCGAAGTAGGTCCACTCGCC
>CAZEAM010000044.1:0-4777 GCA_964510285.1 uncultured Frankiaceae bacterium
GCAATCGCCGATCGTGAGCCGGCCCGGCTCAGCCCGAGGGCGGGGCGGCTCCCCGATCCGCCTGCGCGTTGGGGCGGTCCAGGTGCTTGGCAGGGGCGCGTCGGACCGCGCGCGTCATGAATGGCGCCATGACGCGAGAGAACCCGGTCGGCTCGCCACGATTGCGCAATGTCATGCGAGTGGCGTCGTCGCCGCTCGCCTCCCACTCGTACGTCGTCTCCATGGGGAACGGACCCTGCGCCGTACGCATCACGAGCCGCCGACCAGCGACGAGCTCGATCACCTCGTAGGTGTAGGCGAGCCGCCGGCCGAGAAACTGCGCGACGAAGTCCATCCGGGAGCCGACCTGGAGGGGCGGCGCGGTCTGCCACTCGACGGAGCGGATGTTGGCGTACCACTCGGGAGCGTTGGACGGGTCGCCTGCATATCCGGCCGCTACGGCGACCGGCTGGTTGATCACCACTTCCGTGACGACGTCGATGTGCACGGTCGCGATCCTCCAGCACGGTCGCCGGAGGTGCCAAACCGCGCGCCTGGGAGGATGAGGGCGCGGCCGCGGACCACAGGGTCCGGGTCGCCTCGCACTGTCAGGACGTACGAAGGGCTGGGCATGTCGTCACGCTGGGCACCGGATCGACTCGACCGGGCGCACTACCCCGGCCCCGGGCTCGACCTACCCGTGCTGTTCGGTGACCTGGACACCAACATGCACGTGAACAACGTGATGATGGGCCGCTTCTTCGAGGAGAGCCGCGTCCACGTCCACTTCGAGGCGGGCGTGCCGCACATCCTGCACGAGGTCGGCATGCACAACCTGATCGCCCGGGTCGCGGTCGACTACGTGCGGGAGGCCCGCTACCGCAAGCCGATCCACGTCCGGCTGCGGGTCGCCTCGATCGGTACGACGTCGGTCACCTACGAGCAGGCCGCCTGGCAGGGCGAGGACTGCGTGGCGCTGGCCGAGGTCGTCGCCGTCTGCCGATCCAAGGACGGCGCCGCCGAGTGGCCGGACTCAGCCCGGGCGGCACTCGAGCGCCTCAAGGACCCGAGCCTCGGCTAGCTGTCGTGACCCGCCAGCCAGCTGGCGAACTCCGCAGCCTCATTGGACTCGCCGGGGCGTGGGATCGGCTTCGCCTCCAGGCAGCGGTCGAGTAGCGCTTCGAGGACTGCTGCCTGCTCGATCACGCAGCCCGCGTCGATCGCACCCGGAAGGATCCGGATCTCGACGGTGTCGCGGACCGGGTCAGGGCGCAGCACCTGGGTGAGGTTCACGTCGTAGAACTTGCTGAGCCCACCCGCCTTCGCGGCTGCGACCAACGCGTCGTACGTCGGGGTCCCCTCAACGAGGCTGACCAGCGCCTCCGGCAGGGCCTTGAGACGCTTGCACGCCGGGTTCGTGCCGAACAGCTGGCGCAGCGGCTGACGCCACCAGCCGAACAGGCGGATCAGGTTGGCGAGCGCCGAGGCATCGCGGAACGGTGCGCCGTCGACGTGCAGATGAACGGCGGCCTCCGCCGGCACGGTGAACCCGAGGTCACGCGCCGGTGCGAGCAGTGCCTCGAGCGCGGCGTGGTGCCCGGCGGTGATCGGTGGGGTCACGACCTCGCACGGCCGCTCCCGCTCGCTGCCGGACGGCGCCGCGAGAGCAACGGTCGCGCCCCGCGCGTCGAGCCGCCGCACGCTGCCCACGGTCTCGACCGGCTCACCCCACAGCGCGGCCACCGGTTCGAGCACCGCGTCGAGCGGGTCGCCCGGGTCGCACGTGACCTCCAGAAGTCGCGCGATCCGCGGGTCGTCAGTGAGCAGCCGCAACCACCCCGCGGGCGCCGGCGCCGCCACGTCGAGGTCGGCGGTGATGGTCACGTCATCGACGAGAGCGCACAGCGGCTCGCCGGACCGGCGGACCAGCTCGAATCCCTGGGTCAGGTGCAGGAACCGGCCGCCGAGATGCGCGACGGGTGCCGGTTCGCTGTCGTGGTGCCAGACCGGGCGGATGCCGGCGTCATAGTCGACGCCGAGCCGCTCCGCCAACGAGCGGCGGCTCGATCCTCGTGGGGCGAGGAGCTCGAGCTCGAACCCGATCCGCCGGCGGAGGGTCCGTGTCACGCCACTGACGCTACGGCGCGACGGGCAGGGTTTCGCCCCGCTCGATCTTCTTCCCGGCTACGACCTTCGCCTGGTAGGCGTCCGTGGTGTGCCAGGCCTTCGCCAGCTGCACGGCGTCGTCGTAGGTGTAGCCGGCGTCCCAGAAGGCCATCGCCGCCGCGGACTCATTGCGGTCGGCGGGTGCTGCTGTGCTGCCGCCACTGGGCTGGATCGGTAGCGGCTGGCCGTTCTCGAGCTTGCGGCCGGCCTCGGCCTTGACCTTGCTCAGGTCGGTCTCGTGCCACATCGTCGCGAGCCGCTGCGCGTCCTGGTAGTCATAGCCGGCGTGCCAGAAGGCTTCCATCGCCTTCTCCTCGGCGGTGGCCGGCATACCGCTCGGCTCGACCGGGAGCGACTCCCCGGCGAGCAGCTTGCCGCCCGCCTCCGCCTTGACGTTGTCGATCGCACCCGGCCCACTCGGCTCGTGCCAGATCCGGGCGAGCGCTACGGCGTCGTCGTAGGTGTACCCGGCGTCGAAGAACGCGGTGAACTCCTGATCGGTCGTGTGGGACGGCGCCGGCGATGCCTCGCTCGAGGTCGCGCCGCCACCCGAAGCTGGGCTCACCACCGCGTCGTGCCCGGGGTGGTCGAGCAGACGCGGCACGCCGACCCCGCCGATCACCACGGCCGAGCCGAGCATCGCGCTGCCGGTCGCGCGCACCGCCCACTGGCGGCGCTTGAGGTTGCGCGCGATCTCACGCGAGCGGGCAAGGACCTCGTCGGCGTCCGGCGCGAATGCCTCGTGAGCCGTGAAGGTCTCGGTGAGCTGGTCGAGGTCGAGGGTCATCGGACTTCTCCTGCCACAGGGATCTGGTGCCGCTCCTCCTGGAGCCGCAGCGTTGCCAAAGCCTTTGATGCGTTGCTGCGCACCGTCACGGGAGCGCAGCCGAGCAACGACGCGATCTCCGCGTCGGAAAGCTGTTCGTAGTAGCGCAGCACCAGCACGGCGCGCTGCTTGCGCGGGAGTGTCGCCAGCCGGGCCCACAAGGCGTCCGTCTCGACGACGTCGTGCGCGTGGTCTCGGCTGGACGCGTGCCGGTCACCGAGCTCAACCAGCCGCTCCCCCACCGCTTGGATGTTGCGCACCGCCCAGCGCCGCCGCCACGACAGGTACTGGTTGAGCACCATCTGCCGGACGTAGGCGTCGGGTGATCCGGCGCGCTCGATCCGGCTCCATTTCACCTGGGCGCGGGCCAGCACATCCTGGACGATGTCCTGCGCCAGGTCGTGGTCGCCGGTCAGGACGATGGCGTAGCGAAGCAGGCCCCGCAGCCGTGCAGCGGCGAACTCCGCGAACGTCACATACCTAAGATGCCTGCGACCGTCAGATTGTGTGACCGCGGTCCGGAGGTTTCCGGATCGACCACCCCGCGGGTTTTCCGGCCGGAGGCCCGGAGATCACCATCAGGTGACCCGCGCGCTGACCCTCTCGTTGTGGTGCCTGGCGGTGTGGGTCCTCCTCACCTGGACGGCGACGGCCGAGCAGGCCGCGTTCGGCGTCGGGATCGCGCTCACGGTCGGGATTGCGCTCGCGCCTCTGGGTGACGTGGTCCGGCCGTGGCGGCTCGCGTCGCCGCGGGTGCTGTGGCGGCTGATCGCACTCACCGGCTTCGTCGTCGGCCAGATCGCGCGCGCGAACGCCACCTTGGCCTGGCGGGTGTGGCAGCGCCGCCCGCCGCTGCACACCGGGTTCGTCATCGTGCCGACGGCGCTGCGCTCCGACGCCGGCCTGACCGCGGTGGGGCTGCTCAGCTCGCTGATCGTCGACAACCAGATCATCGACGTCGACCGCGGCAGGCACGAGCTGCTCTACCACGCGGTCGTCGTGCCGGACGGCGGCCGGGTCACGTCGTACCACGCCATCAACGCGCGGCTGGAAGACCACCTGCTCGGGCTGGCCAAGTGACCGTGCTCTACGTCGTGGTCGCGGTCGCAGAGACCGCGCTGATCGGCCTTGCGCTGGTCCGGCTCGCGCTCGGCCCGACCGTGTCCGACCGGATCGTCGCGCTCAACACCGCCGCGGCGCAGGCGACGCTCGGCCTGCTGTTTTTCGCGGCGTACGCCGACCGCAGCATCTACCTCGACGTCGGCCTGTGGGTCGCCTCGTTCAGCTATCTCGGCACGCTGATCTGGGCGCGGCTGCTCGAGCGGGGTCTGCTGTGACCACCGAGATCGTGGTCGGGGCGCTGGCCGGCGCCGGCTGGCTGTTTTCGCTGTCGGGCGCGCTCGGGATCGTGCGGATGCCCGACGTCTACACCCGCGTGCAGTACTCCTCAAAGACGATCACGATGGGTGCGCTGCCCGCGCTGCTCGCGCTGGTCGTCGGCGAGGGGCCGATCAGTGACTACGGTGCCGACGCGTTGCTGATCGCGATCCTGCTCGGGGTGGTCAACCCGGCCGCGTCGCACGCGCTGCTGCGGGCGGCGTACAAGGCCGGTGTGCCGCAGTGGTCCGGCGCGGAGCGCGACGACGCGCGCGAACGGTCTCGCGCGTCGTGACCGGCTTCTGGGTCATGGACTACCTCTGCCTCGCGCTGCTGGTCGCCGCCGCGGTGATGGTGGTGCGGATCCGCAACCTGGTCGGCGCCGCGATGGCGCTGTCCGCGCTCGGCACCGTGCTCACCGTGCTCTTC
>CAZEAM010000045.1:0-3499 GCA_964510285.1 uncultured Frankiaceae bacterium
CTCCTCGACAGCCTTGCGGATCTCGTCCGCGCTCACCACGATCGTCTTGGGCAGACCGGTGACCCGGTCGCGGCCGCGGATCTCGGCGTGCGGCTCGTCGGGTGCCGGGAAGGCCGCCCCGATCGCCATCTTGATCTCCTCAGCCGTCCGCTCACCGAGCATCAGGCTGTACTCCTTCTTGACGTAGGCGATGATCGACGCGTCGAGCTCGTCGCCACCGGTACGGATCGACTGGCTGGTCACGATGCCGCCGAGGGAGATCACGGCGACCTCGGTCGTGCCACCGCCGATGTCGACGACCATGTTGCCGGTCGGCTCGTGAACCGGCAGCCCGGCACCGATCGCGGCCGCCATCGGCTCCTCGATGATGAACACCTTGCGGGCGCCGGCCTGGTAGCCCGCGTCCTTGACCGCTCGCTGCTCGACGCCGGTGATGCCGCTGGGCACGCACACGACGAGGCGCGGTCGCGCGGTACGGCGGCGCTTGTGCACCTTCTGGATGAAGTAGCGGAGCATCCGCTCGGTGGTCTCGAAGTCGGCGATGACGCCGTCCTTCAGGGGCCGGATGGCCACGATGTTGCCCGGCGTGCGGCCGATCATCCGCTTCGCCTCGGTGCCCACGGCGAGGATCCCGGCGGTGTTGGTGTTGATCGCCACGACGCTCGGCTCGTTGAGCACGATCCCCCGGCCACGCACGTAGACGAGCGTGTTTGCCGTGCCCAGGTCGACGGCCATGTCACGGCCGAGGAACCCGCTGGTGTTGTTCGCCATGCGGCGCATGCCTTCCGGTTCGGGGAATTGCGAGCGCCAGCGGCAAAACCGGCACTCTCGGGGGCAGACGCCAACTTTAGCGTCGATGACCGCCCGAGTGAAATGGGCGTTTTGTTACTGCTGTGACGCCGCCCCTGCCCTAGAGGTTGGGGAAGAACAGGCCCACTTCGCGGGCCGCGGACTCCAGGGAGTCCGAGCCGTGGACCAGGTTCTGCCCGATCTCGGTGGCGAAGTCGCCGCGGATCGAGCCTGGGGTGGAGGCGACCGGGTCGGTCACGCCCATCAGGCCGCGGACCGCCTCGACGGCGCGGTGGCCCTCGGCGACGATCGCCACCAGCGGCCCGCCGGTGATGAAGTCGACCAGCTCACCGAAGAACGGCTTGCCCTCGTGCTCGCCGTAGTGCTTGCTCGCGGTCTCGCGGTCGAGCGTGCGCAGCTCGAGGGCGAGGATCGTCAGGCCCTTCCGCTCGAGCCGCCCGACGATCTCCCCGATCAGGCCGCGGCGTACGGCGTCGGGCTTGACCATGACAAGGGTGCGTTCAGCCACGCGCAGAGGCTACAGATCCCCTCGCCGAGCCCAACCTTTTGGGTCCTTTTTGGGGTCTGAAAGGCGCAGTTACGTAGGGCTCGGCAGATGCCACTGGCGCAGCCAGTACACCCAGATCCCGGCGAACGCGGCGCCCACGACGTACATCGGCCAGCTGACCGCGCCGGCTGCAATCACCAGGAGCTGGACGACGCTGGAGATCACCTTCCCGCCGCGGCGGCGCAGCACGCCTGCCGCAACGACCAGCAACAGGACCAGTAGGACGAGATAGCCGATGTGCACGGCGGACACGTGCCCGCGTTCGGAGCTCGCGACGGCGGGGACGGCGAGCAGCAGGACGAGCGCCTCGATCGCGAGCCCTGCGGTGCCGATCGCGTACAAGCCCCGCGGCGCCGCCTTGTCGCTCATCGGTGCAGCAGGTGGCGGGCCTCGCCGGCCGTGACGATCGACCCGGTGATCACCACTCCGGACCCGCCGAGCGGTCCATGCGCCTCGGCCGCCGACACCGCAACCTCGATCGCGTCGTCGAGCCGGCCGGCAACCTGCACCCGATCCTCGCCGAACACCTCGCGGGCCACCTCGGCCAGCACGGCGGCCGGCAGCGCCCGCGGGGAGCCGTTGACGGTCACGACGACCTCGGCGGCGACCGGCTCCAGCTGTTCGAGCAGGCCCGCGGCGTCCTTGTCGTCGAGCACGGCAACGACGAGCACGACCCGGTCGAAGCTGAACGCGTCGTCGAGCGCCGCCGCGAGCGCGGACGCGCCGGCCGGGTTGTGCGCTCCGTCGATCAGCACCGTCGGGCTGCGCCGCACCACCTCCATCCGCCCCGGAGAGCGGACCGCCGCGAACGCCGCTCGCACGGCGTCGACGTCGAGCGGACCCCGCTCCGGCGCGCCGACGAACGCCTCCACGGCGGCCAGCGCGCAGGCGGCGTTGCTCGCCTGATGCTCGCCGTACAACGGCAGGAAGAGCTCCTCGTAGCGGCCGGCCAGGCCTTGGATCTCGAGCAGCTGCCCACCGACCGCAACCGCACGCGACCGCACGCCGAAGTCGAGCCCCTCGCGGACGATGCGTGCATCGACCTGCGCGACACGCTCGGCGAGGACGAGGCCGGCGGCCTCCGGCTGTGGCGCGGAGATCACCGTGGCGCCCGGGTGGATCAGCCCGGCCTTCTCCCCGGCGATCTCCTCGATCGTCGATCCGAGGATCCCGACGTGGTCGAGGCTGATCGGCGTGACGACCGCGACCGGCGCGTCGATCACGTTCGTCGCATCCCACCGGCCGCCGAGGCCGACCTCGACGATGGCCACGTCGACCGGCGCATCGGCGAACGCGGCGAAGCCCATCGCGGTCAACAGCTCGAAGAAGGTCACCCGCTCCGAGTGCCGCCCGTCGACGAGCTCCGCGTACGGAGCCACCTCGTCGTACAGCGCCGCGAACCGCTCCGGCGACAACGGCTCACCGTCGACGCAGATCCGCTCCGTGACTTGTTCGAGGTGCGGCGAGGTGTGCCGACCGGTGCGCATCCCGAGCTCGCGCAGCAGCTGGTCGATCATCCGGGCCGTCGACGTCTTGCCGTTCGTGCCGGTGATGTGGATCGACGGGTACGCCTGCTGCGGGTCGCCGAGCAGACCGAGCAGGTCGATGATCCGATCGAGGTCCGGAACCATCCGGCTCGGGTAGCGCGCCTCGAGTGCTTTGTCCACCCGAGCCAGCAACGCCGTGTCGTCATGACCCGAACTCACGTGCCGAGGGTACGTGGCGGTTCCTAGACTGGCCCGCTGTGAGCATCCCGGACAAGCCGACCCTCGACGGACTCGAGGAGCGCTGGACCGCGTCCTGGGAAGCCGACGGCACCTACCGGTTCGACCGCACGAAGCCGCGTAGCGAGGTGTACTCGATCGACACCCCGCCGATCACCGCCAGCGGGTCCCTACACGTCGGCCACGTCTTCTCCTACACCCACACCGACCTGGTCGCCCGGTACCAGCGGATGCGCGGCCGCGAGGTGTTCTACCCGATGGGCTGGGACGACAACGGCCTGCCCAGCGAACGCCGGGTGCAGAACTACTACGGCGTCCGCTGCGACCCGTCGCTGCCCTACGACCCGCAGTTCACCGCGCCGGAAGGTGGGGGTAAGGCGAAGGAGCAGACGCCGATCTCGCGGCGCAACTTCGTCGA
>CAZEAM010000046.1:0-6172 GCA_964510285.1 uncultured Frankiaceae bacterium
GAGGCGAAGGCGACCACGTCGGGCACCAAGCCGCTGATCAAGATCAACGCGGCGGACGCGCTGTGCGCCCAGCTCGACACCAACGGCATCAGCCTGTGCAACGTTGACGGCCTGGGTCTGCCTGCGTCGATCACGCAGCAGGTCAACGACCTGCTGAAGACGGTCTCGAGCCTGGTCAACCAGATCACCGAGACGATCCTCAGCGGCGTTCCGCTGATCAGCGAGACCCCGGGTTCCACCCACGTGTCCAAGGACGGCAAGAGCGCTACCGCGGTCGCGCCGGTCTACAACATCTCGGTCGGCCACCTGCTGACCGTGACGCTGGGCAACGGGGTTTCGGCCACGGCTGCGGCGCTGCAGAACAAGCCGCAGAAGGTGGTCGTCTTCAACAACCCGGAGAACACCCCGCACACCCTGCCCTTCACGGGTTCCAACTACCCGCTGATGGGTGTGCTCGCGATGACCCTCCTCGGGATCGCCGCGGTGGTACGCCGCCGCCTGATGTCCCACTAGGAGACCGCTCACCCGAAGGGGCCCCGGCGCAGTCGCGCCGGGGCCCCTTCGCGCACCGACCGACCGGACGCGATTTCCGCTCGGTTCCTGGGTATCTCCTCCGCACGGAGGGGTGATTCGTGCCTAGGCTTCTCGATATGGCAGGACGGTCGCGCTCACGCAGCAGCGCGGTCGAAGCAGGCCTCGCCTCGGCCGCGGTCGCCGAGGTCGAGGCGTCGCTGGCCGTCCCGGTGGATCCCCACGTCGCCGGCTTCTTCGACGTCGACAACACGATGATGCAGGGCGCGTCGATCTACCACTTCGCTCGCGGCCTGGCGGCCCGGGACTTCTTCACCTGGCGCGACCTCGCCACCTTCGCCTGGAAGCAGGTCGCCTTCCGGCTCAAGGGGGTCGAGGATCCGGCGCACATGGAGGAGGCGAAACAGGCCGCGCTGAGCTTCGTCGCCGGGCACAGCGTCGCCGAGGTCGTCGCGCTCGGCGAGGAGATCTACGACGAGCTCATGGCCGAGCGGATCTGGCCCGGCACCCGCGCGCTCGCCCAGCTGCACCTGGACGCCGGCCAGCGCGTCTGGCTGGTGACCGCGGCTCCGGTCGAGCTCGCCTCGCTGCTCGCCCGCAAGCTGGGGTTGACCGGGGCGCTGGGAACGGTCTCCGAGGTGAAGGACGGCTACTACACCGGACGCCTGGTCGGTGAGCCGCTGCACGGTCCGGCAAAGGCGGAGGCGATCATCGCGCTCGCCGAGAAGGAGGGCCTCGACCTCGCGCAGTGCTGGGCCTACTCCGACTCCGCCAACGACCTGCCGATGCTCTCGGAGGTCGGTCATCCGGTTGCGGTCAACCCGGACGCGACGCTGAAGCGGATCGCCCGCGAGAACGACTGGGAGATCCGCGACTTCCGCACCGGTCGCAAGGCGGCGAAGATCGGCGTACCGGCAGCCGCAGGCGCCGGAGCGGTAGCCGGCGGAATCGCGGTAGGCCTCTCGATGCGCCGCAAGCGCTCCTAGACCCCAGTTCCAACACACAAACGTGACGAGAGTCGCCCGCTGAGGCACCCTCAGCACCTCATGGATGCTCTGACGTCACGTTTGTGTGTTGAAACGGGGAATGCCTGAGATCAGAAGAAGACACTCCTGCGGGCCAGGAGCAGCTTGTAGAGGGTCTGCTGGATCGTCTCGCGCACCTGGTCGGTCAGGTTGAACACGAGCATCGGGTCGTCCGCACCGTCCGGCCCGATCTTGTCGGTCTCGATCGGCTCACCGAACTCGATGATCCACTTCGAGGGCAACGGCAGCATCCCGAGCGGGCCGAGCCAGGGGAAGAACGGTGTGATCGGGATGTAGGGCAGGCCGAGCGCTCGAGCGACGGCGGGCACGTTGCCGACCAGCGGGTAGATCTCCTCGGCGCCGACGATCGAGCACGGGATGATCGGTACGCCGGCGCGTAGCGCCGCCGAGACGAAGCCGCCACGCCCGAAGCGCTGCAGCTTGTACCGCTCGCGGAACGGCTTGCCGATCCCCTTGAAGCCCTCCGGCCACACGCCGACCAGCTCGCCGGCCTTCAGCAGCCGCTCGGCGTCCTCGTTGCAGGCGAGGGTCGCCCCGGTCTTGCGCGCGGCCGGCGCCACGACCGGCATGGTGAACACCAGGTCCGCGGCGAGCATCCGCAGATGCCGCTTCGCCGGATGGTGGTCGTGCAACGCCACCCCGGTCATCGCCGAGTCGACCGGCACGGTGCCGGAGTGGTTCGCCACGATCAACGCGCCACCGGTCGCCGGCACGTTGTCCATCCCGCGGGTCTCCACCCGGAAGTACTTCTCGTAGATCGGGCGCAACACCGGCAGGATCGCCGAGTCCGTGAGGTCGGGGTCGAACCCGAAGTCGTCGACCGGGTACTCGCCGGTGAGCCGCCGTCGTACGAAGGCCAGTGCGCCGGCCAGCTTGCGCTCCAGATCCGACGCCTCCGAGGCCGGCGCGGCCGGCTCGAGGACGGCGTCACCGGGCGGCGGCTGCTCGGTCTTGCGCCGGCGTGGTGCGGACTCCGACCGGCCGCCGTCGAGGGGGATCACCCGGGCCTCAGGCACGTCCACCACCTAGTCCGGCGCCGACCAGCGCCATCGCCGACCTCCCGACCGCTTCGATCCGGTCCGGGTCGATGATCGGGGACAGCCCCAGGCCCGTGACGAAGTCGTCGAACGCGGCGGCCGTGTCGTAGTGCGGCTGGTAGCCGAAGTCCTCGCGCAACCGGGTGGTGTCCACGCCGCGGCCGAACTGCAGAAACCGCAGCTGCTCGGGCGAGAAGTCGACCAGCCCGGTCCGCCGGAAGAGCGAGCCGACCATCGACACGGCCGGTGACGGGAAGCCGAAGCTGGTCCGGCCCGCACGGCGGATCGCCTGCGACAGCAGCAGCACCCCGTCCCCCGCGACGTTGAAGGTGCCGCGGTGCTCTTCGGTCACCGCGCGCCGCAGCACGGCCAGCCCGTCGTCGACGTGCAGGAACTGCACCCGCGGGTCGAACCCGAGCACGGTCGGCACGACCGGCAACGAGAAGTAGCGGGTGAGCGGGGTGTCGATGCTGGGTCCGATGAAGTTGGCGAACCGCAGCAGCGTCACGTCGACGTCCGGGCGGCGCCGGCCCAGGCCGCGCACGTAGCCCTCGACCTCGACCGAGTCCTTCGCGTAGCCCGAGGACGGAAGACCGCGCGGCTCCATGTTCTCGGTGAACAGGGCCGGGTCGCGCGACGAGGACCCGTACACCGCGGTCGTCGACTTCACGACCAGCTTGCGTACGCTCGGCGCCTTCTGGCACGCAGCGAGCAGCTGCATCGTGCCGATGACGTTGATCTCCTTCATCGCCGTCCGCCCGCCCGCCCCGAACGGGGTGGCGATGACGCTCATGTGGACCACGGTGTCGACCTCTGCCGAGGCGATCACCTTCGCGATGATCGGGTTGCGGATGTCCGCGCGGACGAACTCGGTGCGTCCCACGTCGGTACGCGGTGGCACGACGTCGACGCCGATCAGCCGCTCGATCGAGGAGTCGTCCGACAGCTGCGCCGCCAGTCGCCCCCCGAGGTAGCGGGAGACGCCGGTCACCAGGACAACCCGGGCGCTCACGGCCAAAAGCCTACGGCGCGAGCGGATGGCACATGGGTATCGCTATAGCTGAGCGCATGGCACATAGGCATGCCCCGAGCAGTACGCATGTGCCATGCGCTCAGGTCAGGCGGTCTGGGGTAGCCGGGCGATGACGATCGGCTCGCCGCGGCTGACCCGCAGCTCCTGGCTGGCGTGCCCGGCGTTGACTGCCAGCATGACCGCCCGGAAGGAGTCCTCGCACAGGGTGAGCCGGCCCCGGGCCACGTCGCCGTACGTGGCCGTGAACGGCACCGCGAGCGTCCGGCCGTTGCAGCGCACCTCGACCGTGTCCCCGAACCGCATACCGGCCGCCTCGAGCGCGGCCCGGTCCACGTTGAGCGAGACGTTGCCGAAGTGGTCGACCAGGCTCACCTCGGCGTGCACGTGGTCGTCATCGACCTCCACCCCGCGCGGCGCGAAGGTGGTCAGCGACGCGACGTCCACCTGCGGGCCGACGTCCTCGACCGGCGTACCAGCCGCCAGGTGGGCGGCCACCGGCGCGAACACGTCCCGGCCCCGGAAGGTCTTGTGCACCGACTCGCGCCACAGGGTCGGGTTGACCAGCTCGTACGCCGCGGCCACCCCGCCCCGCTCGCCCCAGGCCCGGGACAGCAGGCCGTTGTCCGGACCGACGAGCAGCGACCCGTCACCGGTCTCGACGACCACGCCGCGGGAGGAGCCGCCGTGCATCGGGTCGACCAGCGCCAGGTGGACGCCGACCGGCAGGTACGGGATCGCCGAGGCGAGGCTGGTCGCACCCTGCTCGACGTCCTGAGCGGTGATCTGGTGGGTGACGTCGATGATCTGGACGTGCGGCGCGATCTGGGCGATGACCCCCTTGCAGACGCCCACGAAGACGTCGTCGAGCCCGTAGTCCGAGGTGAAGGTCAGCCAGTCGTAGCGGCGGGTCCCACGCGGTGACTGCTCGGACGGCGGCATCGGCGACCCGTTGCGGACTACTTCTTGTTGCGCCGCTGGACGCGGGTCTTCTTCAGCAGCTTGCGGTGCTTCTTCTTCGCCATTCGCTTACGCCGCTTCTTGATGACCGAACCCACGAGAGACCTTTCTCCTACCGGCGACTTGCTTGTTCCGAACCGGCGGCTGTCGTCTCGCGTCCGGTCTTGGCGATGAGGCTACCCGGCCTCGACGAACGAATGCTGCAGGTAGTTGTGCACTGCCTGCTCCGGCACCCGGACGGACCGGCCGACCCGGACCGCGGGCAGCGTCCCGGCGTTGACGAGGCGGTACACAGTCATCTTGGAGACGCGCATCACCGACGCCACCTCGGCGACCGTCAGGAAGCGCAGCTCACCGAGCCGCTCGGCGTCCGTGGCCATGCGAACAAACCGCCCTTCCACGCGGGCGGCGCGCCGGCTTCCCCTCCGGCGCTGGCACCGCTCACGTGCTCAGCACAGACTGTATCGGTTGGGACGACACCGCGTCACTGTGACGGGTGTGGACGTTGACCCGTTCGGGCTAGCCGCGTAGCAGCGCTAGTGCGCCGGCTTGCGGATCACACCGGTGTGACCAAGCCGCGCCGCGTGCGACCCGAAGTCCTGTTTCGACAACGACCGGACCGTGTCGACCGACGAGCCGCCCGGCGCCGCGCGCCCTTCGCCATCGAGGACGACGCTGCGCAGCCGGCCGGTCACGAACCTGCCGCTCGGGCTGAGCGTCACATGCAAGATCGCGGACTGAGACAAGATCCCGCCGCCGCCGAAGTTGTGGAAGTTGGCGAAGTTACCGAGGCTGTAGGCGATCAGGTGGCCGCGGTAGAACTGCATCCCTCGCAGCACGTGCGGTCCACTGGCGATCACCAGGCTCGCGCCGTTGCGGATCGCCATGTGGGCGAACTTCTCCGGGTTGCCCCGGTCCTCGCCGAAGGCGTACTCCTCACTACCCGTGACGTGCGTCTTGTCCGACCCCTCGGCGCCGGCGTGCATGTAGACGAGCACGACCGCCCCGCTCCGGCGCGCCTGCCGCACGAGCTCGGCCGTCCCCTTCGGGTCGAGGAGGCTCTGCGCCCACCTGTAGGGCGCGCAGCCGATCACGGCCACCTTCAGCGTCCCCACGTGGATCGTGGTGATCTGGTGCGGCAGGCCGTCGAAGGCGATGCCCATCCTCTGCAGCGCCTCGACCGTCTCCTCCTGCCCCACGAGCCCGTAGTCGAGGGCGTGGTTGTTCGCCAGGTTCATCACCGTGAAGCCGGCGTCGCGGAGGGCTTTCGCCGACTGCGGGGCGGCTCTGAACGTGAAGCACCCGCCCGTGCCGTAGGGGCCGCACTTCGGCGAGCCGCCCGAGGCGAGCGTCCCCTCCTGGTTGCCGAACACGATGTCGGCGTGGAGGAACCGGCGGATGCCCGCGAACGTCGCGCTCGTCGCCCCCGAGCCGGAGAGCGCGATGTCGCCGCCCGCGACGAGGGTGAAGCTCCGCGTCGCCGCCGGACGGACGTGCGCCGGCGGGCGCCGGGCCGCGGGGGCCGCCGTGGCGGCGAGCAGGGCAAGGAGCGCGCACACGGCCACGAG
>CAZEAM010000047.1:0-6165 GCA_964510285.1 uncultured Frankiaceae bacterium
CGAGCTCGGCCGCGACGCCGACACCCTCCTCGACGGTCCGCACCAGAGTGCTTCGCGCGTAGTCGGCGCCGATCGCGTCGCAGACCGCCTTGAACTTCTGACGGTCCTCCCCCGCGTGGATCGCGTCGACCGAAGCGCCGAGCAGCTCCACGCCGTACTTCTCCAGTACGCCGCGCTCGTGCAGCGCCACCGCGGTGTTGAGCGCGGTCTGCCCGCCGAGGGTCGCGAGCAAGCCGTCGGGCCGTTCCGCCGCGATCACCTTCTCGACGTACTCCGGCGTGATCGGCTCGACGTAGGTCGCTTCGGCGAACTCCGGGTCGGTCATGATCGTCGCCGGGTTGGAGTTGACCAGGCTGACCCGCAGGCCTTCGTCGCGAAGCACCCGCAGCGCCTGGGTGCCGGAGTAGTCGAACTCGCAAGCCTGACCGATCACGATCGGCCCGGACCCGATGACCAGCACGCTGTTGATGTCGGTGCGCTTAGGCATGAGCGGACATCAACTCCGTGAAGGTCGTGAACAGGTTGGTCGCATCGTGCGGACCGGGCGCGGCTTCCGGGTGGTACTGCACCGAGAAGGCCGGGACGTCGAGGCAGCGCAGCCCCTCGACCACGCCGTCGTTGAGGTCGACGTGGCTCACCTCGACCTTCCCGAACTCGGTCGTGGCGGGGCCGTCGGTAGGCGCGTCGACCGCGAAGCCGTGGTTGTGACTCGTGATCGCGATCTGCGCCGTACGACGGTCCTGCACCGGTTGGTTGACGCCGCGGTGGCCGAACTTCAGCTTGTAGGTGCCGAAGCCCAGCGCCCGTCCGAGGACCTGGTTGCCGAAGCAGATCCCGAACACCGGCTTCACACCGAGCACGCCGCGCAGGGCGGCGACCGGCCCGTCGGCGGTCGCCGGGTCGCCGGGACCGTTGGAGAAGAACACGCCGTCCGGAGACACCGCGAGGATCTCCTCGGCGGTGGCGCTGGCCGGCAGGACGTGGACCTCGCAGCCACGCTCGGCCAGGTAGCGCGGCGTGGATGCCTTGATGCCGAGGTCGACGGCGGCGACGGTGAACCGCTTCTCGCCGACCGCCGGCACGACGTAGGACTGCGGCGTCGTGACCTCGCCGGCCAGGTCGGCGCCTTCCATGCCGGGGCTGGCGAGCACCCGCTGCAGGAGGGCGTCGGCGTCGGTCTCGACGCTGCTCACGCCGACCCGCATGGCACCGCGCTCCCGCAGGTGGCGGGTGAGGGCGCGGGTGTCGATGCCGCTGATCCCGACGACTCCCTGTGCGGCGAGCTCGGCGTCGAGCGAGCGGCGCGACCGCCAGTTGCTGGGGACGCGTGCCGGGTCGCGCACGACGTAGCCGGACACCCACACCCGGCGCGACTCAGGGTCTTCGTCGTTGATGCCGGTGTTGCCGATGTGCGGAGCGGTCTGGACGACGACCTGGCGGTGGAACGACGGGTCGGTGAGGGTCTCCTGGTAGCCGGTCATGCCGGTGGTGAAGACGGCTTCGCCGAACGTCTCGCCCGCCGCGCCGTAGGACCGTCCGCGGAAGGTCCGGCCGTCCTCGAGGACGAGGATCGCCGGCTCACTCATGGTTGTCGCCTTCCTTTCCGTGCCGTACCCGCTGAACGACGATCCAGGTCGCGAAGAGCAGGAAGACGACGATCGCGGCGATGCCGACCTCGATGCTCCCCCATGCCGGGTGCGGGTCGATCAGCACCTTCTTGGTGTCATCCGCGGCGGAGAGAATGCTCATGTCGGCTTGCCGTCCAGGACAGTTGCCTTCCCCTTGAGGAACGTCGCAACGACTCGCGCGGACAGCTCGCGGCCGGCGAACGGCGTGTTGCGGCTACGGCTCGCCGATGCCGTCGGGTCGACGGTCCACCTTGCGGAGGGGTCGACCAGCACGAGGTTCGCGGGTGCGCCGGGCTCGAGCGGCCGGCCCTGCCGGGACAGCCGGCCGATCGTCGCGGGGCGCACGCTCATCCGGTCGGCGACCCCGGCCCAGTCGAGCAGGCCGGTCTCGACCATCGCGGTCGCGACCACCGACAGCGCGGTCTCCAGCCCGGTCATCCCGAACGCCGCGGCGGCGAACTCGGTCTCCTTGTCCTCCAGCGCGTGCGGCGCATGGTCGGTGGCGACCGCGTCGATCGTGCCGTCGGCCAGCGCCGCGCGGAGCGCGGCGACGTCGTCGTTCGTCCGTAGCGGCGGGTTGACCTTGTAGACCGGGTCGTACGACGCGACCAGGTCGTCGGTGAGCAGCAGGTGATGCGGTGTCACCTCGGCGGTGACGTTCCAGCCCTTCGCCTTGGCCCACCGGACCAGCTCCACCGAGCCGGCCGTCGAGACGTGGCAGAAGTGCACCCGGGAGCCGACGTGCGCGGCGAGCAGGCAGTCCCGCGCGATGATCGCCTCTTCGGCGACCGCCGGCCAGCCGGCCAGACCCAGGGTTGCCGACCACTCGCCCTCGTTCATCTGCGCCGACTCGGTGAGCCGCGGGTCCTGTGCGTGCTGCGCGATCACGCCGTCGAACGCCTTGACGTACTCCAGCGCGCGGCGCATCAGCAGCGGGTCGTGCACGCACTTGCCGTCGTCGGAGAACACCCGGACCCGAGCGGCCGAGTCGGCCATCGCGCCCAGCTCGGCGAGCCGCTCCCCGGCCAGTCCGACGGTCACCGCGCCGACCGGGTGCACGTCGCAGTGCCCGGCCTCCTGCCCGAGCCGCCAGACCTGCTCCACCACACCCGCGACGTCGGCGACCGGATCGGTGTTGGCCATCGCGTGGACGGCCGTGAAGCCGCCGAGCGCCGCCGCGCGGGTCCCGGTCTCGACCGTCTCGGCGTCCTCGCGGCCCGGTTCACGCAGATGGGTGTGCAGGTCGACGAAGCCCGGCAGCGCGATCAGCCCGCTCGCGTCGATGACGTCGGCTTTGGCCGGCGCCTCCCCGACCAGCTCGCCCCCGTCGATGAACAGGTCGATCGGCTCGCCGCCGAGCGGACGCGCGCCGCGAAGGACGTAGCGACTCATCATGCGGCGACTTCTCCTTCACCCGATATGTCGATCAGCCCACCGAGCAGGAGATAGAGGACAGCCATGCGCACCGACACTCCGTTGGCGACCTGTTCGACGATCGTCGAGCGCACGCTGTCGGCCACCTCCGCGGCGATCTCGACGCCGCGGTTCATCGGACCGGGGTGCATGACGATCGCGTCGTCGGGAAGCGACGCCATGCGCCGGGCGTCGAGCCCATAACGGCGCGAGTATTCACGAGTGGTCGGGAAGAACCCGCCCTGCATCCGCTCGTGCTGCACGCGCAGCATCATCACCACGTCGCTCTTCGGCAGGACCTCGTCGAGGTCGTAGGACACCGCAGCCGGCCAGGTCGCGATGCCCACCGGGAGCAGGGTCGGCGGGGCGACCAGCGTCACCTCGGCGCCGAGCGTCGACAGCAGCAGCACGTTGCTGCGCGCCACCCGCGAGTGCAGGACGTCGCCGACGATCGCCACCCGCAGCCCCTCGACCCGGCCGATCCGCCGGCGGATCGTGTAGGCGTCCAGCAGTGCCTGGGTCGGGTGCTCGTGGGTCCCGTCACCCGCATTGACCACGCTGCCGCGGATCCAGTGCGCGAGCCGGTGCGGCGCGCCGCTCGCGCTGTGCCGCACAACGACCGCGTCGGACCCCATCGCCTCGAGGGTGAGCGCGGTGTCCTTGAGCGACTCACCCTTGCTGACGCTGGAGCCCTTCGCCGAGAAGTTGATGACGTCGGCGGACAGCCGCTTGGCCGCGACCTCGAACGACGTACGGGTCCGGGTCGAGTCCTCGAAGAACAGGTTCACCACGGTGCGGCCGCGCAAGGTGGGCAGCTTCTTGATGCTGCGGCCGGCCAGCGCCGCGTCCATGTCCGCGGCAGTGTCGAGGACCAGGAGGGCGTCTTCCCGGCTGAGGTCCCCGGTGGAGAGCAGGTGACGGTTCATCGCGCGACCCCCTCACTGGCCGGTCCCGGCTCCCGCTTCAGGTCGGCGGGGCCGAGCAGCACCGCATCCCGCCCGTCGTGCTCGCCGAGCAGCACGTGCACCGTCTCGGTGAGCGACGTCGGGATGTTCTTGCCGACGTAGTCCGCCTTCACCGGCAGCTCGCGGTGCCCACGGTCGACGAGCACGGCCAGCTGCACTGCACGAGGCCGTCCGATGTCGGAGAGCGCGTCGAGCGCCGAGCGCACGGTGCGGCCGGAGAACAGCACGTCGTCGACCAGTACGACGACCAGGTCGTCGATGCCGGCGGCGGGAATGTCGGTGGGCTCGAGAGCTCGGACGCCGCGTAGCCGCAGGTCGTCCCGGTACATCGTCACGTCGAGCGCGCCGACCGGCACCTCGACGTTCTCGAGGTCGGCGATCCGGGCCGCGATCCGGCGGGCGAGCGTCACGCCCCGGGTCGGGATCCCGAGCAGCACGATCTGGTCGGCACCGTTGCGCTCGATGATCTCGTGCGCGATGCGGGTCAAGGCGCGCTGGACGTCGTCAGCCTCGAGAACCGGGCGCGCAACGGCGGGATCGCCGGTGACCGGGCGCGCATGCGTCACTAGGACACCTCCTTGCCCGCCTCACGGGACGGGTTTAAAGGACGTTGCCGTACGTCGTCGACGGTATCAGGTGCTTAGGCTCGATCCCGGGCATCCGCTGCCATCGAGGCCGGCACGACGATCCACAGGCCCGTCCAACACACCCGTCTTCGTCCTCCCAGATTTCGATGCTTCCGGGTCGTTGACCGCTCAGACTCAGCAGGAGGATCGTTGACGATCAGCGAGGCCACCCGGCGCGAGATGCACTCTCGGCTCGTTGAGGTCCTTGGGATGGAGGCGGCAGACACTCTCATGGAGTACCTCCCGCCGGTCGGCTGGGCAGACGTCGCCACCAAGCACGACATCGACGCACTCCGCACGGCCACCAAGCACGACATCGACACATTCCGCACGGCCACCAAGCACGACATCGACGCACTCGGAACAAGAATCGACGCGCTCACCGCCGCCACGGAGCGCAACTTCGACGATGTCCGCTCGGAGTTCCGCCACGAAATCAGGTCGACCTTCGACCAGTTCGAGATCCGGTTCACCGACAAGCTCACCCAGCAGACCCGAACCTTGCTGCTCGGCGCGTCGGCCATGATGGCTGCCACTATCAGCGCTGTCAGCGCGCTGATCTCGGTCGGTCACTGACCGGTCGAGCCGACCTTCTCCCGAGGCGCGGCACGAGCCGGCCTACCGGCGGCACCCGACCTCGCGCGCTGGACGCAACCGTTACGGTTGATGCGTGTCTGCGGGGGTGCAGCAGCTGCTCCGGGGCATCCGCTCGGTGGTCACCCGGCCGTTCGTCGCCGGGCGCACGTTCCATTGTGCGGTCTGCGGCCGTTATGCCCGCCGGTTCCTCACCGCGGGGGATCCGCCGCGCCGGGCGCGCTGCGCATGGTGCGGTTCGTACGAACGGCACCGCTTCCTGTGGCGCTACCTGGCCGATCAGCGGTTCGAGTCCGTGCTGCACGTCGCGCCGGAGGCCGCTATCGGTCGCCGGCTGCGCCGATCCGTCCGGTGCTACCGGTCCATCGACCTCGACTCGCCGATCGCGGACATCCGCGCCGACATCACCAAGCCGCTACCGCTCGAGGAGCGCTTCGACCTGGTGGTGTGCAGTCACGTGCTCGAACACATCCCGGACGACCGGGTGGCGGTACGGGAGCTCAGCAACGTCCTCGCGCCCGGCGGGCAGCTGGTGATCCTCGTCCCGGTCCACGGAGAGGTCACCGACGAGGAGCCGCTCGACGACCCCCGCGAGCGCGAGCGCAGGTACGGCCAGGCCGACCACGTGCGCTCCTACGGGCGCGACATCGCCCAGCGGCTCGCCGATCTCGGGCTCACCGTGACGGTGCAGAGCTGGCGCGCCGTGCCGCCCGAGACCGCGACGCGGGAAGGCATCGGTGCGGCCGCGGGCGACCTCTACATCTGCACCCGCGCCACGACGTGAGCGAGTGTCCCGAGTCGGAAGTTCGCCGCCAGATGCGGTGATCCGGCGCCGGATTCCCTAGGAGGAGGAGCTCATAGCAGCGCTATGGACGACGACGACGACAACGCCAAAAGCCGGTGTGTCCGGGCGCCGCAGGTGGTGGCGGTCAACTTCTG
>CAZEAM010000048.1:0-1884 GCA_964510285.1 uncultured Frankiaceae bacterium
CGAGCGCGCCGACCTCGACGCGGTACGCCGCCGGCTCGCCGAGCATCGCGGCCGGCACGTCGCGACGGGCGCGGGGTGCGTCGGGTACTTCGGGCCGGTCGAGCTGTGGCTCGCGGTGGCCGCGTCGCACCTCGACGAGGACGACGCGGCGATGGCCGACCTCACGCACGCGGTCGAGGCCTGCGCGGCGAACGGCGCCGCCGGCTTCCGCACCCAGGCCGAGGTCGCGCTCGCGCAGCTGCACGCCCGGCGCGGCGGCGCGACCGAGATGCGGCAGGCGAGGGCGCTGGCCACCAAGGCGCTGCAGCGCGCCGAGCTGCTGGGCATGCGGCCCGTCGCAGCTGCGGCGAGGGCACTGCTCGGCCGGGCCGACCCGGCCGCGTCCAACGCGCTGACCAACCGGGAGCAGCAGGTCGCCGAGCTGCTCGCCGAAGGGCTGTCCAACCGGGAGATCGCGAAGCGGCTGTACCTGTCGGAGCGCACCGCCGCCAACCACGTGCAGCACATCCTCGACAAGCTCGGGCTCACCAGCCGCAGCCAGGTCGGCGCCTGGATCCGGCAGACCACGGCCGCGGGAGAGAACTGAGTAATGACTGAGTAGTTCTGTCGTTCCGCGCCGCCACGTCCGCGGCCTGTAATGCCAACCATCCGGCACCACACCACAAGGAGGTTGGCCATGCACGCCGTCATCTTCAACGTCGACTTCGTCCCCGGCCGGGAGGCCCAGCAGGACGCCGAGCTCGACTTCCTCACCGGCATGATGCAGTCCACGCCGGGCTTCGTCCGCGGCACCTGGGCGGGCGATGACAAGCACGGGCTGAGCTGCATCGTCTTCGACTCCGAAGAGGCCGCCCGCGCCGTCGCGGCCAACGCCGCCATCCCGCCGGACGCCAGCGTCTCGCTGCGTTCGGTCGACGTACTCGCCGTCGCCCGCAACATCTGAGAGAGGAGACCTGTCATGGCATACGCCGCACATTTCGTCGACGTGCCTCGCGCGAACGCGCAGGAGAACTACCGCCAGGTCTGGGAGGACATCGACGCCCAACAGCTTCGTTATCCCGAGGGACGGCTGCTGCACCTGTCGTGGGTCGTGGATGACGTGCTGCATGTCGTGGACGTGTGGGACTCACCCGAGCAGCAGGAGGCGTACATGCGCGAGCTCGGGCCGATCCTCGAACGTCACGACGTACAGCTCGTCGCGCCCCCCGAGATCGGCGAGCTGCTGCAGATCGTCGTGCCGGCTTCGGCGGTGGCGAGGTGAGCGCCGCGGTCGCGCATCCGGACGCGGTGCTGATCCGCGATGCGTACGACGCGTTCGCGCGCGGCGACATCCCGACGGCGCTCGCGGCGATGGCCGAGGACATCACCTGGCACGTCCCGGGCCGCAGCCCACTGTCGGATGACTACAAGGGGCACGACGGTGTCCTGGACTTCTTCGGCCGCTGCCAGGAGCTGTCCGGCGGCACGCTGCGCGTCGTCCCCGACCAGGTGGTCACCGACGGCAGCGGCTTGGTGGTGGTGATGACCACGGTCTCCGCCGAGCGGCACGGTCACGCCTGGTCCTCCCCGGAGGTGCAGGTCTGGCAGGTGCGCGACGGGAAGGCCACCGAGTTCCGGGAGTACCAAGGCGACCAGGCCACGGAGGATGAGTTCTGGCTCAGCTGACCCGTCTCGTCCCGGCTGGCGGTGACCGGTTTCTGTATCACGTCGCGCGGTGGGCTGCTCCTGTCTGGGACGGCTCAGCCACCCGAGGCGGAGCCCCGACCACTGCCTCGAGGGGAGTGATGGGGGATGACCCCACGCCGTACGACTGCACCCAAGCCGGGCAGCGGGGTCAAGCCGCCCGAGCGACGCGGTCGCCCGTCGCTGACCGGCGGCGGCATC
>CAZEAM010000049.1:0-5549 GCA_964510285.1 uncultured Frankiaceae bacterium
GGGGACGAAGTCCTGGCCGAGACCGCGCGGCGGCTGCTCGCCACGGCGCGAGCCGCCGACACGGTCGCGCGGTTCGGCGGCGACGAGTTCACGGTGCTCGCCGAGGTCGGTGACGAGGAGGAGGCGATCCGGCTGGCCGACCGGTTCCGGCTGGCCGTCGCCGCCCCCATCGTCGTCGGTGACCGCGACTACTCCGTGCGGGCAAGCATCGGGGTCGTCATCACGCGTGGCGGCGGCGATCCGGAGTCGCTCGTTCGTGATGCGGACGCGGCGATGTACCGGGCCAAGGAGAACGGCCGCGACCGGGTCGTGGTCTTCGGCCCCGACATCCGCAAGCAGGCTCAGACCCGCCTCGACGTGGAGCGCGAGCTCCGGCACGCGTTGGCCACCTGCAAGGACATCAGCGCGGCGTACCAGCCGATCATCGACCTTCGCACCGGCGGCGTCACGGGGGTCGAGGTCCTGGCGCGATGGGATCACGCGGCGCTCGGCCGGCTGCGACCGGACGACTTCCTCGCGGTTGCCGAGGACACCGGCTTGATCATCCCGCTCGGCGAGCAGGTGCTGGCGCTCGCCTGCCACCAGGCCCGCAACTGGGTGCACCTGGCCGGTCGCGGGTTCCGGGTCTGGGTCAACGTGTCGGCGCGCCAGTTCGCCGATCCCGCACTCTGCGACACGGTGCACCGGGTGCTCAGCGACACCGGTCTGCCGCCGACATCGCTCGGGATCGAGATCACCGAGACCGTCCTCATGGCGCCGACGGACGTCGTCGAGATGCAGTTTCAGCAACTTCGAGGCAGCGGGATCTCGATCGCTCTCGACGACTTCGGGACCGGGTTCTCCTCGCTCGGATATCTCACCCGGTTCCCGGTCGACCGGATCAAGGTGGACCGCTCGTTCGTGGCCGGGATCGGCAGCGAGCCGGCGACCTCGTTGGTGTCGGCCTGCCTCGCGCTCGGGAAGTCGCTCGGGCTGGCCACCATCGCCGAGGGCGTTGAGACCGCGGCCCAGGCCGAATGGCTCCAGCGGGCGGACTGCGACGCGGTCCAGGGCTACTACTTCGCCCGTCCGCTCGACCCGCACCGGATCGGCCAACTGCTGCGCAACCCCGCTCACCTGACGAGGCTGCCGCTACAGCTGCCGCGCAGCCGTCAGCCCGATCCTGACGAGCAGATCTTCAGCGCGGCGCAGATCACTTGATCGCGACCGGAGTGACCGGCGCGCCGGTCGCACCCACGATGGGCTCCGGGGTTGCGCTGAGGAAGACGGCGTACCGGCCGTCGGCGGCGCAATCCGCGGCCAGTTCTTCGAAGTCGAAGTTCTGCCCTTGTGGCATGCCCATCTCGACGAGATGGAGCATGTGCACCGGAAACATCACCTGGTCGTCCTCGCCCGGGTAGACCTCGAAGGACAGGTTGTCGGTCGCGACCGCCGCCGCGCCGCGCTCGTGAAACCACTTCACCGTCTGCATCGATGGCCCGGCCGTCGAGATGCAGTAGGCCATCTTGTCGCCGGCGTGCAGGTGCTGCATCTGCCCGGTGCGCAACAAGACGATGTCGCCCTCGCCGACCTGCACCCGGCAGGCTTCCTCGGCTGCCTCCAGGTCGGCCGGGGTGAGGGCGTGCCCGCCCTCGAGACGGTCGACGCCGAATGCGCGTGGAAGGTCGAGGAGAACGCCTCGTCCGACGATTGCGCCGAGCTTGTCGGCGCCGAGCCGAGCGGCGCCCGCCTCGGCGTCGATCGCCTCGACCGGGAAGCCGTTGTACAGCCGGCCGTCGTAGCTGCCGTGACCCAGCGCGTCCCAGTGCGTCGCGGCCTGTACGCCCATCTGCACGGCGTCGTCGTTGAACCTGATGCCGCGCTCGTCGTCGCCGTACAGCTCGTAGTGGGCGATGGTCTGCCTGGTGGGGTTGCTGCGCCCGGGCACGAAGCCCAGCTGCGGCCCGTCGGCGGACATCGGGATGGCGAGTGAGAACCGTTTCCCGTCGCGTACCTGCGCGGCCGCGGCGCGGACCGACTCGGCGGTGATCAGGTTGAGGGTTCCCCGTTCGTCCTCGGGGCCCCATCGCCCCCAGTTGTTGACCTGCTTGGCGAGTTCGAAGAAGTCGTCAGGGATCGGCACGGGAGGTTAGCTGTCGAGCGGGTTGCAGATGCGGCACGGCTTCAGTGACGTCCGCTCGACGTCGACCTCCTTCACATCGGAGCGTCCCGCGACTGCCGCGCAGTCCGGTCGGTGGAAGATCGAGCCGCTCGGGGTCGCGACGTAGCGACGCGGCGCCGGGACCGCGCGTCCGCTGTCGTCGACGGTCGCGCCGCCGGCGAGCAACGCCTCGACCCG
Source organism: uncultured Frankiaceae bacterium (assembly GCA_964510285.1). GTDB lineage: Bacteria > Actinomycetota > Actinomycetes > JAFAQI01 > JAFAQI01 > DASZTV01. The sequence goes on from CAZEAM010000049.1 coordinate 2,339, forward strand.
GTTCAGGGCCGCGACCACCTGCCGCGTCTGCACGCGCGCTTCGTTGATCCGCACCGTGTTCCAGTACGAGAAGTACAGGAAGCCGCCCGCGAAGACGAGCGCGAGGCCGAGGATGCCGCCGGAGATCAGGTAGTCGTTCTGCTCCCACGCGAACGGTGTGCGAGACGCCCCCGCCCAGCCGAGCAGGATGAGCACGATTCCGACCGGCATCAGCAGGCCGCCGGCGACCAGCAGGAGGCGGTCATAGCCGAACCCGGACGCGCGGGTGCGCACCGTTCGGACCTGTTCGGACAGCCGCCCCATCAGGCCGGCGGCGCTCCCGCCCTCGCCGAGGGTCTCGATCGAGGTCGTCATGACTCCTCCTCCAGGCGACAGCTTGCGGCTGCCGCGGCGAACGCACGGCCTGGCAGCAAGGACAGCAGATACGAGCCGAGTACGGCGAGGGCGACGCCGAGCGCGACCCACCACGACGAGAACGGCCCGGGCAGCGAGAGTGGCTTCGCGGCGAGCGCCGGCGGGGGTGCCGTGGTCGGTGGCGCGGCGCCCGCGCTCGGTGGGATGTCGGGCGGCGACGAGACGTTGGGAATGTTCGTGTTGCCGCCAGTCGTCGGTGCGGACGCGGGCGTTGTGGGCGGTGGCACCACCGGCGCGACGTACCCGCCGGTCGCGTTGGCGGTGATGCTGGCTCCGCCGAGCTCCAGCAGCATGCCGGTGTCGTTGACGCCCGACTTGTAGCCCGCCTTGTTGAGCATGACGATCAGCTCACCCGACGACAACGAGACCTGGGCGCCGTCGGTGACCTTCGATGCCTTCGTGACGAAGATCTTGATGCCGGCCGCCTTGAGCGCGGAGTTGACCGTCTTGTTGAGCGTCGCGACGATGCTGTCCGGCAAGACGCTCTGCTTGGCGATCTCGATGCCGTCGTGGCCGATCGTGACGCTGACGCCGGCGATCTTCGCCCCGACGATGTTGGTCGTCGTGGTACCGGTCGCGTGCTTGCCGTTCGAGGTCGCGTGCGCGGCCGACACGATCGAGCCGATCGAGAGGGGACCGATCGAGATGTCGGTCAGCGTGCTGGAGGCATCGGCGACAACCGTGTCGGCTCCCTTGAAGCCGATGTTCGTCGTCGAGCTGATCAGCGGCCCGGCGTTGTTCTTGAAGCCGGCAAGGTTGGACAGCCCGAGCGCGGAGCTCGAGTTGACGTGGGTGGGAAGAGCGAGCGCCTGCATGATGAAACCGGGCTGGCTCAGCGACACCTTTGTCTCGCCCTGCGTCGTCGGTGCCTCAGCCTTGAACGGGTCGTTGAGCGAGTTGGCGAGCTTCTGGGGAATCTTGATCGGCAGCGGGAGCACGCTGACCGTCGATCCGGCAGCCGCGCCGGTCGATCCTGGCCAGAAGAAGGTGGTCAGCGCGTGCGCGACGCCGCCACCGCCGAGGTCGGACATCGCGTAGGGCAGCTCGGCCTGGGCATCCTCGCCCTGGTGCTCGTACAGCGGCATGCGCAGGCCCACCGCGACCGCGTGCACGTTGACCGACCCGAGCGCGGAGCCGGGGGAGGCGCCGGCCTCGAAGGAGGCGGCGATCGGGGCCACCATCGCAAGCCCGATCGCGACGGCGCCAACGGCGAGGCGGCGGCGGAAGCTGCGCGCAGGCCGGATCACGCCGCACCCCCGAGGTAGGCCGCGGAGACCTCGGCCTCGACGTCGGCCGGCTCGCCGACCGCGATGACGCGGCCCTGCGTCATCACCGCGGCGAAGTCGGCGACGCGAAGCGCCGTCGTCGCGAACTGCTCCACCAGCAGGATGGTGATCCCCTCCTCGGCGAGCTGGCGCACCAAGGTGTACAGCTCGCTCACGATTATCGGCGCCAGACCCATCGAGATCTCGTCAAGCAGCAGTACGGCGGGTCGGGCGACGAGCGCTCGGGACATGGCGAGCATCTGCTGCTCGCCCCCGCTCATCGTCCCGGCGCGCTGGTGACGGCGCTCCTCGAGGCGCGGGAACCGCGCGAAGGTCGCCTTCTGCACCGCTCGCAGCGACAGTCCGGCCGCGTAGGTCCAGATCCGCAGGTTGTCGTCGACGGTCAGGTTCGGGAAGATGCCGCGCCCTTCGGGGATCCGGGTGACGCCCGCCCGGGCGAGCGCGTCGGGGCTCGCGCCGTTGACGTGGGAGCCGGCGATGTGGACGCATCCGGACGTCGGGCGGATCGCTCCCGAGATCACCTGAAGGGTCGTGGACTTGCCGCCCCCGTTCGGGCCGAGGAGCGCGAAAACCGTCGCGCTCGGGACCGCCAGGTCGACGCCGTGCAGCACCTCGATCCGTCCGTAGCCGGCGTGGACGTCGATCAGCTCGATCGCGTGATTGTTCATGAGGCGATGTCGTCGCTTCCGAGATACGCGGCCTGGACGACCGGGTCCTTCTGGATTTCCGCCGGCGTGCCGCTGGCGATGAGCCGGCCGAAGTCCAGCACGTAGATCTGCGCACAGACCCGCATGACCAGTTCCACATCGTGCTCAACGAGCAGGATCGCGGTCCCGTCACTGACCAGCTCGAGCATGAGGTCACCGAGGGCGTCCGTCTCGTCCTGGTTGAGTCCCGAACCGACCTCGTCCAGGAGCAGGACTCGCGGCCGGGTGGCAAGCGCCCGGCCGAGCTCGACCAGCCGTGAGATCCCGGTCGGCAGCGCGTCGACCCGCGCGTTGGCCACCCGGCGCAAGCCGACCCGGTCGATCACGTCGGCCGCGAGCCTCACCGGCGGCGTCGAGTCGCCGGACCACGACCGGCGGAACTCCGCGGCCGCGAGCACGTTCTCATAGACGCTGAGCGAGCCGAACACCTCGAGCCGCTGGAAGGTCCGGGCGAGCCCGAGCCGGGCTCGCCGGTGCGGCGCGAGGTCGCTCACCTCTTTGCCGTCGATGAACACCCGGCCATGCGTTGGGGCCTGCAGGCCGGTGATCACGTTGAAGGTCGTCGTCTTGCCGGCTCCGTTCGGCCCGATCAGGCCGGTGACCTGTCCGGGCAACACGGACAGCGAGACGTCCGACACCGCGTTGATCCCGCCGAACCGCACCGAGACGTCGGCGACCTCCAGAACCGGCCGCTGCCCGGCCTTCGCGGGGACCCGCGCGCTACTGGCCGGCATGCGCGAGCTCCTGCTCTTCGGCGAAGAACACCGACCCGACCGTGCCTTCGTCGTCCGGCGACATCAGCTC
>CAZEAM010000050.1:0-3419 GCA_964510285.1 uncultured Frankiaceae bacterium
CGCTCACGTGTGGTTGCTTCGGCAGCCTTCGGGGGGTACTGAACGGGGTTCGACCCCGACGAGGGCCCCACGCGTACGATTTCGCCCGTGCCTGACTACTCGGTCCCCGCGGACTTTCGCATTCCGGACGACGCGAACCTCACCGACGCGATCGTGGCGAATGCCGCGGAGCACCCCGACCGGGTCGTGTTCGACCGAAAGGTGGACGGATCCTGGCAGCCGGTGACTGCCAAGCAGTTCGCGGACGAGGTCAAGCAGGCCGCTGCCGGCCTGATCGCGGCGGGGGTCCAGCCCGGCGAGCGGGTCTGCATCATGTCCGCGACCCGCTACGAGTGGACGCTGCTCGACTACGCGATCTGGACCGCCGGCGCGGTCACCGTCCCGATCTACGAGACGTCGTCGGCCGAGCAGGTCGAGTGGATCGTGTCCGACTCCGGTGCGGTCGGCGTGTTCCTCGAGACGGATACGCACCGCAAGACCTACGACGAGGTGTCCGCCCGGCTGACCAACGTACGCAACGTCTGGAGCATCGAGGGCGGTGCTGTCGACGACCTCACCAAGGCCGGCGGCGGGGTCTCCGACGACGACATCGAACAGCGGCGCCGCACGCTCACGCCGAGCAGCCTGGCGACGATCATCTACACCTCGGGCACCACCGGCCGGCCGAAAGGCTGCGAGCTCACCCACTTCAACTTCCTGTTCGACGCGACGTCGACCACCGAAGGCCTCACCGACATGTTCGGCGACGACCAGTCGACGCTGCTGTTCCTTCCCCTGGCGCACGTCTTCGCGCGGATCATCCAGGTCGGCTGCGTGCAGAACCGGGTCCGGATGGGTCACACCGCCGACATCAAGAACCTGCTGCCGGACTTCGCGGTCTTCCAGCCGACGTTCGTGCTGTCGGTTCCCCGCGTGTTCGAGAAGGTCTACAACACCGCCAAGCAGCGCGCGCACGCCGACGGCAAGGGCGCGATCTTCGACCTGGCCGAGAAGGTCGCGATCAACCACAGCCGCGCGCAGGACGCCAACCCGCTCGCCCGGGCGGTATGGGCGGCGCCGCACGCAGTGTTCGACAAGCTGGTCTACGGCAAGCTGCGGGCCGCGCTCGGCGGCAAGGCGATCGGCGCGATCTCCGGTGGCGCTCCACTCGGCGCACGACTCGGTCACTTCTTCCGCGGCTGCGGCATCCCGATCTACGAGGGCTACGGCCTGACCGAGACCACCGCGGGCGCGACCGTGAACCGGCCCGACGCGATGAAGGTCGGCACCGTCGGGCGACCGATCCCCGGCTGCACCGTGCGGATCGCCGATGACGGCGAGATCCTGCTCAAGGGCGGCAACGTCTTCGGTGGGTACTTCAAGAACGAAGCCGCCTCCAAGGAGGCGATCGAAGCCGACGGCTGGTTCCACACCGGCGACATCGGACAGCTCGACGACGAGGGCTACCTCACGATCACCGGCCGCAAGAAGGAGCTGATCGTCACCGCCGGCGGCAAGAACGTCGCGCCAGCAGTGCTCGAGGACCGGCTTCGCGCCCTTGCCCTCATCAGCCAGTGCATGGTCGTCGGTGACCAGAAGCCCTTCATCGCCGCGCTGGTCACGATCGACGAGGAGGGGTTCCCGGCCTGGAAGGCCGAGCACGGCAAGCCTGAGGGCGCGACGGTCGCGGACCTGGCCGACGACCCGGACCTGCGCGGCGAGATCCAGAGTGCGATCGACGACGCCAACAAGGCGGTGTCGAAAGCCGAGGCGATCAAGGCGTTCACGATCCTGGGCGACGACTGGACCGTGGAGTCCGGCCACCTCACCCCGTCCCTGAAGGTCAAGCGCAACGTCGTCGCGGACACCTACGCCAAGGACATCGACCGCCTGTACGCCGCCTAGGTCACCGAGCCGCTCCAGCCGAGCATGGCCTTGAGGGCGTTCGCGGTTGCCGGCCAGGTCCATTGGTCGGTCACCCACTCGCGACCGCGGGCACCCATCGCCCCGGCCCGGGCCGGGTCGGCCAAGAGACCGGCCACGGCCGCGGCCACCGCTGTTACGTCGCGGCCGTCGACCAGGAGACCGGTCTCGCCGGGCAGCAGCGCGTCGGTGGATCCGCCCGACCGGCCGGCCACGACCGGCAGGCCGCAGGCGGCCGCCTCGAGGAAGACCATGCCGAGGCCTTCGACGTCGAGACCCCGCAACCGTTCGCGGCACGGCATCGCGAACACGTCACCCGCCCGGTAGTAGCCAGGCAGGTCGGTGAACGGCAGCGAGCCGGTGATCGACACATCGCCGGCGACGCCGTACTCCCGGGCGAGCGCCTCGATCCGCGACCGCGCCGGCCCGCCGCCGACCAGCAGCAGGGCGGCATCGCCCGCCCGGCGGCGGATCTCGGGCAGCGCGCGCACCAGGACGTCCTGGCCCTTGCGCGGCATCAGCCGCGACACGCACACGACGACCGGGCGGTCGGCCCAGCCCAGCTGCGCCCGGCGCGGGCCGCCGTCGACCCGCGGGGTGAACAGGTCGGTGTCGACGGCAGGAGCGAGGCGCTGCATCCGCTCGGCCGGCTCGCCGATCGCCGCGGCCAGCCGGCTGCAGGTGTACTCGCCGAGGTAGGTCAGGACGTCGACCTCGGCGGCGATGCGCCGCAACAACGAACGCGCACCGGGCAGCGCGGCCCAGCCGGTCTCGTGCCCGTGGGTGGTGGCGACGATGCGCCGCGCCCCCGCCTTGCGCAGCGCCGGCGCGAGCAGGCCGAGCGGCGCGGCCGCGCCGAACCAGGCGTCCGTGCAGCCGTGCTCCCGGAAGGCCCGTACGGCGTGGCGCCGTACGGCGGCGGTCGGCAGCAACACCGACGTGTCGTGGCGGATCACCGTGAACCCGACCGAGGCGTCCCACTGCTCCCAGGCGCCCCAACGCGAGGTGAGGACCACGACCTCTGCCGGGTCGAGCTGCGCGACGACGCCGTGGAGAAACGACTGGATCCCGCCGGGCCTCGGCGGGAAGTCGTTGGTCACGAGCAACAGCCGGCGCCGGCTCATCCGAGCACCCTTTCGACGTAGCCCCGCCATTGCGCGACGAACCGGGCGAGCCTCAGGTGCAGATCGTCGCGCAACGCGTCGACCAGCGCGTCGTGACCGCGTTCCGGCGAGGTGCCGACCGCCCGGTAGAAGCGAACCAGCGCCGGTTGGCCGAATTGCTCGGCGATGTAGCGACAGGCCAGCCACGCCGCCTCGTAGTGGACGGCGAGCAGCGGGTTGGTCGAGCGGAAATCGCGGTTGGACGGCAGCCTCACCGGCACCATGCCGGCCCGGACGCGGCGGGCGAGCGCGGAGGCGGCCAGCTCGACCGACACCGGCGCGGTGCGGAACCCGACGTAGTCGGCAAACCCCTCCGACAGCCAGGTCGGCGTCTGGGTACCGGTCGAGGCACGG
>CAZEAM010000051.1:0-5758 GCA_964510285.1 uncultured Frankiaceae bacterium
GAGGTCTTCGTCACCGAGGACGGCGCCGAGACCGATCTCGACATCGGTCACTACGAGCGGTTCCTCGACGAGGAGCTGTACGGCGCGGCCAACGTCACGACCGGTCAGGTCTACTCCGAGGTGATCGCCAAGGAGCGCCGCGGCGAGTACCTCGGTGACACCGTGCAGGTGATCCCGCACATCACCAACGAGATCAAGTCCCGGATCCGGGCGATGGCCACCGACGACGTCGACGTCGTCATCACCGAGATCGGCGGCACCGTCGGCGACATCGAGTCGCTGCCGTTCCTCGAGGCGGCTCGCCAGGTCCGTCAGGAGGTGGGACGCGACAACGTGTTCTTCCTGCACGTGTCGCTGGTGCCCTACCTCGCGCCCTCGGGGGAGCAGAAGAGCAAGCCGACCCAGCACTCGGTGCAGTCCTTGCGCTCGATCGGCATCACGCCCGACGCGATCGTGTGCCGGTCCGACCGCCCGATCCCCGACAACATGAAGCGCAAGATCGCCCAGACCTGCGACGTCGACAACGAGGCGGTCGTCTCCGCGCCGGACGCGGCGTCGATCTACGACATCCCGAAAGTGCTGCACGGCGAGGGCCTCGACGCCTACGTCGTACGCCGGCTCGGCCTGCCGTTCCGCGACGTCGACTGGACCGAGTGGGACGACCTGCTGCGCCGGATCCACCGCCCGCAGCATCGGGTGACGATCGCGCTGGTCGGCAAGTACATCGACCTGCCGGACGCCTACCTGTCCGTCACCGAGGCGCTGCGCGCGGCCGGCGCGGCCCACGACGCGGCGATCGACATCCGCTGGTTGACGTCCGACGACTGCGAGACCCCGGAAGGAGCGGCGGCCACGCTCGACGGCGTCGACGGCGTGCTCGTGCCGGGCGGCTTCGGGGTGCGTGGCATCGAAGGCAAGCTCGGCGCCATCCGGCACGCCCGCGAGAACCTGATCCCGACCCTCGGGCTGTGCCTCGGCCTGCAGTGCATGGTGATCGACGTGGCCCGCAACCTGGCCGGACTCGAAGGGGCCAACTCCGCCGAGTTCGACCCGGACACGCCGCACGCCGTCATCGCGACGATGGCCGACCAGCTCGACGTGGTCGCGGGCCAGCGCGACATGGGCGGCACGATGCGGCTCGGCTCCTACCCGGCTCAGCTGCTCGAGGGCTCCCTGGTCGCGCAGGCCTACGGCGCGACGCGCGTGGCCGAGCGGCACCGGCACCGCTACGAGGTGGCCAACGACTATCGGGAGCGTCTGGCCGCGGCCGGCCTGGTGTTCTCCGGCACCTCGCCCGACGGCCGGCTGGTCGAGTACGCCGAGCTCGCGCGCGAGGTGCACCCGTTCTTCGTCGGGACGCAGGCGCACCCCGAGTTCAAGTCGCGGCCGACCCGGGCGCACCCGCTGTTCGCCGGGTTCATCGCCGCCGCGCTGGACCGGGCCAACGCCGCCCGGGCCGAGATCGGCACGTTGCGGCTGCCGAGCGTCGCTTCCTAGCCCCTGGGTACCGTCGGCGTGTGAGCGACCTGGCCGACGAGCCCACCACGAAGTTCTCGACGCGCAGCTCCGAGACGCCGTTCCGGTCCGGGCGCGTCATCGACGTCCGGACCGACCGGGTGGCGATGCCCGACGGCGGCGAGGCGACCCGTGACGTGGTCGTGCACCCCGGCGCGGTCGGGATCATCGCGATGGACGATGAGGAGCGGGTGCTGCTGCTGCAGCAGTACCGGCACGCGACCGGGCGGCTGCTGTGGGAGCCGCCTGCGGGACTGCTCGATGTCGCCGGCGAGGATCCGCTGGTCGCGGCCAGGCGCGAGCTGTTCGAGGAGGCGCACCTCGAAGCAGGCCGCTGGGATGTGCTGGTAGACGCCTACACCTCGCCCGGGATGACCGACGAGGCGGTGCGGGTCTACCTCGCGCGCGAGGTACGGGAGTCGACGCAGCCTCGGTTCGAGGCCGAGCACGAGGAGGTCGACATGCCCACCCGGTGGGTGCCGCTGGTCGACGCGGTGGCGGCGGTCCTCACCGGCCGGAGTCACAATCCGCTCGCGGTCATGGGAATCCTCGCCGCCTCAGCCGCATCCCGCACCTCCTACGTCGACGTTCGTCCATCGAATGCGCCGTGGCCGGAGATGTCGGACTACCAAGGCTCGGCCAACGCGGCGCACTAGGAGAGCGCGGCAGTGCGGGTGGTGGTGCGGGTGTCGCCCGGTGCCCGCGCGCCAGGGGTCGGTGGGCGCTACGGCGACGGCGAACCACCCGCCCTGATCGTGCGGGTTCGGGAGCGACCCGTGGACGGCAAGGCGAACGCGGCCGTCGTGGCGGCCGTCGCGCAGGCCTTCGGCGTCCCGCGCCGGGAGGTGCGGCTGGTGAGCGGGCAGCGGAGCCAGACGAAGCTGCTCGAGGTCCGCGGCGCCGATCCGCAGCGACTCACCGTGCTGCTCGGCGCCGCTGGCGGCTGAAGGTCGCGTGCCCCGTGACGGCGTGACACTCTAAGGTTGTGACGGCCGTTCACGACTCCCGACCCGCTGCGCGCTGCCGATGGGACCGGACGTGAAGGTCGGCATCCCGCGCGAGGTCAAGGACAGCGAGTTCCGGGTCGCGATCACCCCGGCCGGCGCCCACGAGCTCGTGCGGATGGGCCACCAGGTCTTCATCGAGCATGCGGCAGGGGTCGGCTCGTCGATCCCCGACGCCGACTACGTCGAGGCGGGCGCCCGGATCCTGCCCGACGCCGACGCCGTCTGGGGCGAGGCCGAACTGGTCTGCAAGGTGAAGGAGCCGGTGGCGCAGGAGTACCACCGGATGCGCTCGGACCAGGTGCTGTTCACCTACCTGCACCTGGCGGCGAGCGAGGAGTGCACCAAGGCGATCATCGCCTCCGGGATCACCGCCATCGGCTACGAGACCGTGCAGCTGTCCGACGGGTCGTTGCCGCTGCTCGCCCCGATGAGCGAGGTGGCCGGCCGGATGGCTCCTCAGGTCGGTGCGCACTTCCTGCAACGGGAAAGCGGCGGGCGCGGCGTGCTGATGGGCGGGGTCTCCGGCGTCTACGCCGCCAAGGTGGTCGTGCTCGGCGCCGGCGTGTCCGGAATGAACGCCGCAGCGATCGCGCTCGGGATGCAGGCCGAGGTCCTGCTGCTCGACAAGAACATCGAGAAGCTGCGGGCCGCCGACCGGATCTACCAGGGCCACCTGCAGACCGTCGCCTCCAACACCTACGAGATCGAGCGTGCCTGCCTCGACGCCGACCTGGTGATCGGGGCGGTCCTGGTCCCGGGCGCGAAGGCACCCACCCTGGTCAGTGACGAGCTGGTCTCGCGGATGAAGCCGGGCGCGGTCCTGGTCGACATCGCGGTCGACCAGGGCGGATGCTTCGAGTCCACCCATCCGACCACCCACAGCCGCCCGACCTTCCGGGTGCACGACGCCGTGTTCTACTGCGTCGCCAACATGCCGGGGGCAGTGCCGCACACGTCGACCTTCGCGCTGACCAATGTCACGCTGCCGTACGCGGAACGGATCGCCGAGACCGGCTGGCGGCAGGCGGTCCGGGAGGACGCAGCGCTCGCGGCGGGAGTCAACGTGGTCGCAGGGGAGGTGGTCTGCGGCCCGGTCGCGCAGGCGCACGGCCTGCCGCACCGGGACCTGGCCGACCTCCTGGCTTAATAGGGGGTGTGCGGAGCGAGGGCACCCGTGGGTCCGGCTGAGCTGGCAGGCCGATACCTCGACCATCTCAAGGTCGAGCGCGGGTTGAGCCTGAACAGCACGAATGCGTACCGGCGCGATCTGAGCCGGTACGCCGCGTACCTGGCCGCCCGCGGGATCAGCGACGTCGCCGACGTCACCGAGCAGGACGTGGCCGGCTTTCTCGCCGCGTTGCGCTCCGGTGGCCCGGACCTGGTGCCGCTGGCCGCCTCATCGGCGGCAAGGGCCGTGGTCGCGGTCCGCGGCATGCACCGCTTCGCCACGCTGGAGGGGCTCAGCCCGGCGGACCCGGCGGCGGGGGTGCGCCCGCCGACGCCACCCCGGCGCCTCCCGCACGCGCTGCCGGTCGACGACGTGCTTGCGATGCTGGAGGCGGCCGCGTTCGACGGCACGCCGAAGGCGATGCGCGACGCCGCGCTGCTGGAGTTCATGTACGGCACCGGCGCCCGGGTCAGCGAGGCGGTCGCGCTCGACGTCGACGACCTCGACCGCGAGGCCGCGGCGGTCAAGCTGGCCGGCAAGGGAGGCAAGGAGCGGGTGGTCCCGATCGGCTCCTACGCCCTCGTCTCGCTGGATGCCTACCTCGCCCGGGGCCGGCCCGCTCTGGTCGGTCGGGGGAGCGGGCGGGCGGCGCTGTTCCTCAACCTGCGCGGGGGGCGGCTGTCACGCCAGAGCGCCTGGAGCATCCTCAAAGAGGTGGCTGACCGGGCCGGGGTTCGGGCAAGCGTCGGCCCGCACAGCCTGCGGCACTCGTTCGCGACCCATCTGCTCGACGGCGGCGCCGACGTGCGGGTCGTGCAGGAGCTGCTCGGTCACGCCTCGGTGACGACCACGCAGGTGTACACCCTGGTCACCGTCGACCGGCTGCGCGAGGTCTACGCGACCGCGCATCCCCGGGCCCGCGACTAGCCCGGCCCGCGTCCGCCGAGCGGCACCCGAGCGCATCGGCGCTGGGGAGAACCTGTGGGTAACCCGCTACTGGTGTGACTGGTGGGGCGCTGGTTCACCCAGGGGCGGTTGCCAAGATCCCGACCTGCGGGCTAGGTTCCCGAATCGTCGCTGAAACCGCATTGCGAGAAATCGCGCAATCGGTCTAGCAACTTGTCGAGAGGACGATATGTCGACTTCCCTGGCCTCGCGGAAGAGTCCGCCGCGCGAGATGGGCCCGACCGGACGTCCGCGGCCGCGGCTGCGCGACCCGAAGCCGATCAGCGAGCACGGCCCGGCCGTGATCCTCGCGCTGTGCAACCAGAAGGGCGGGGTCGGCAAGACCACGACCACCATCAACTTGGGCGCGGCACTGACCGAGTTCGGCCGCAAGGTGCTGCTGGTCGACTTCGACCCGCAGGGCGCCCTCTCGGTCGGGCTCGGGGTGAACCCGCTCGAGCTCGACCAGACGATCTACAACGCGCTGATGGAGCGCTCGGTCACCGCCGATGACGTCCTGCTCAAGACCAACGCCGGCATGGACCTGCTGCCCAGCAACATCGACCTGTCGGCCGCGGAGGTCCAACTGGTCGGCGAGGTCGCCCGCGAGCAGACCCTCAAGCGGATCCTGGAGCCGCTGGTCGGCGACTACGACGTGATCCTGATCGACTGCCAGCCGTCGCTCGGCCTGCTCACCATCAACGCGCTGACCGCTGCCGATGGGGTGATCATCCCGCTCGAGTGCGAGTACTTCTCGCTGCGAGGCGTCGCACTCTTGATTCAAACTATAGAGAAAGTAAGTGAGAGGCTTAACCCTCAACTTCAACTTGCGGGGATCCTTGCGACAATGTATGACAGCCGCACCCTCCACGGCCGCGAGGTGCTGGGCCGCGTGGTGCAGGCGTTCGGCGACAAGGTGTTCCACACGGTGATCAACCGCACGGTCCGGTTCCCGGAGACCACCGTGGCGGGGGAACCGATCACCACGTTCGCATCGTCCTCGGTGGGCGCCAACGCCTACCGGGACCTGGCCCGAGAGGTGGTCGCGCGATGCCTCGCCGCGTAGCCCTGCCGGGAGCCGACGAGCTCTTCCGCTCAACCGGCTCCGTCCAGCGTCCCGCCG
>CAZEAM010000052.1:0-4482 GCA_964510285.1 uncultured Frankiaceae bacterium
GGTCAGCTCCGCCGGGGGCGCATCGCCGCTGGTGGCACCGGAGACCACGATGGTGCCGCCGGGGCGCAGCGACCTCACCGAGTGCGACCAGGTGGCCTGGCCGACGGTCTCCATCACCGCGTCCACCCGCTCGGGCAGCCGCGCGCCGGTCGCGAACGCCTGGTGCGCGCCAAGCTCCACCGCGCGGGCGCGCTTCGCCTCGTCCCGGCTCGTCGCCCACACCCGGTATCCGGCGGCGCGGCCGAGCGTGATCAGCGCGGTCGCGACGCCGCCGCCCGCGCCCTGCACGAGGATCGTCTGGCCGGCCTGCACGTGGGCCTTGGTGAACAGCATCCGGTACGCCGTGAGCCAGGCGGTCGACAGCGAAGCCGCCTCTTCCCACGACAGGTCGGCCGGCTTGGGGATCAGATTGCCGGCGGGCACGGCGACCCGCTCGGCGAGCGTGCCCGGATAGACCTCGGAGAGCAGGGAACGCTTCGGGTCCAGAGTCTCGTCTCCCCCGGTCTTCGAGCCGTCGCCGATCACCGAGTGGACGATCACCTCGCTGCCATCCGGCCCGAGGCCCGCGGCGTCGCAGCCCAGGATCATCGGGAGCTTGTCCTCGCCCAGCCCGACGCCGCGCAGAGACCAGATGTCGTGGTGGTTGAGCGCCGCCGCCTTCACATCGACGCTGACCCAGCCGTCCGGGGCCGCGGGAGGCTCGATGTCACCGACCTCGAGGGCGGACAGCGGGTCGTCGTTGTTCAGCCGGGCGGCGTAGGCAGCAAGCACCCCGTAAACCTATCCTCGCCGGGTTGTGAACCCTCAGCCGTGCCCTGCCGCAGCGCGCGATTCACAACCCGCGCTAGAGGCGCGCGACGCCTTCGGCGCGCGCACAGTCCGCGACCGCCGCCGCCACCGCGGGTCCGACTCGCGGGTCGAACACGCTGGGGATCACGTACTCCTCCGCGACGTCGTCGCCCACCACCTCGCACAACGCGTTGGCCGCGGCAAGCTTCATGCCCTCGGTGATCGCGCTGGCCCGCACGTCCAGCGCGCCACGGAACACACCCGGGAACGCCAAGACGTTGTTGATCTGGTTCGGGAAGTCGCTGCGCCCGGTCGCCACCACCCGCGCGTAGTGGCGGGCGACGTCCGGGTGGATCTCCGGGTCCGGGTTGGCCATCGCGAAGATCATCGCCTCGGGTGCGAGCTTGGCGACGTCGGACTCGTCGACCTTGCCGGCGGACAGCCCGATGTAGACGTCCGCGCCGACCATCGCCTCTTCGATCGTCCCGGTGTACCCGGCCTTGTTCGTGATCTCGGCCATCGACTTCTTGATCGGGGTCAGGTCGCCGCGACCGCCGTGGACGATGCCCTTGCTGTCCGCGATCGCGATGTCACCGATGCCGGCCTCGAGCAGGATCTTGGTCACCGCGACACCGGCGGCACCCGCCCCCGACACGACGGCACGCAGGTCGCCGAGCGAGCGCCCGGTCAGCCGCGCGGCGTTCTTCATCGCGGCCAGCGCCACGATCGCGGTGCCGTGCTGGTCGTCGTGGAAGACCGGGATGTCAAGGGCAGCCTTGAGCCGGTCCTCGATCTCGAAGCAACGCGGCGCGCTGATGTCCTCGAGGTTGATGCCGCCGAAGCTCGGCGCCAGGCGGACGACCGTGTCGACGATCTCGTCGACGTCCTTCGTCGCCAGGGCGATCGGCACCGAGTTGACCCCACCGAACTGCTTGAACAGCAGCGCCTTGCCCTCCATCACCGGTAGCGACGCCTCCGGGCCGATGTCACCCAGGCCGAGGACCGCCGTACCGTCGGTCACGACCGCGACCACGCTGTTCTTCCAGGTGTAGTCGTTGACCAGCTCAGGCTCGGCCTCGATCGCGAGGCACACCTCGGCGACGCCGGGCGTGTAGGCGAGCGAGAGGTCGTCGCGGTTGCGCAGCGGCACCGTCGACGCCATCTCGATCTTGCCGCCCTTGTGCAGCGAGTACAGCGGCGTGTCGTCGCGCGACGTCATGGTCAAAGTCTCCACAGCCATGGGTAATCCCAAACACGCGCCACGCGAACGGGGCGCTCGAATCAGCGGAACGGCGCCGGTCGGGCGCCAGCGGCGCGGGTCCGATAGGGACTTGCCGCCGAGGGACACGGTGTGCGGGGATCACCCGGTACCCCTCAATCTTGTCACACCCGTGACCAAACGCGACCGGAATACCTGCTGAAGTGTGACCGGGAACACAACAGCGCCGTCACGAGGTGCAGAATGCCGATCAAGAACCGACCCGGAGGAGTCCGAATGCCCAACCTCGTACGCCGACCGCTCCTGACGGCCGGCCTCGTCGCCCTCACGCTCGGCACGGCCGCGGCCTGCGGCGGCAGCTCCTCCGGCGGTGGAAGCTCGACCGTCAGCCCGGCCGCATCGCCGTCCTCGGTCGTCACGCCAGGCGCCGTCGCCTCGGTCGCGAGCCTCGTTCCGCCGACGATCCGGACGAAGAACAAGATCACGGTGGCGATGGACGCCACCTATGCGCCCAACGAGTTCATCGCCCAGGACGGCAAGACGATCGTGGGCATGGACGCCGACCTCGCCAAGGCCCTCGGAGCCGTGATGGGCCTGAAGGTCAACCTCACCAACGAGACCTTCGACGGCATCATCCCCGGCCTCGACACCGGCAAGTACGACGTCGGCATGTCCTCCTTCACCGACACCAAGGAGCGGGAGAAGACGGTCGACTTCGTCACCTACTTCCAGGCCGGGACGTCGTTCTACGAGAAGGCGGAGGGCGGTCCGACGATCACCGATCTCGCCAGCCTCTGCGGCCTGAAGGTGGCGGTCGAGAAGGGCACGACGCAACAGGACGACGCCACCAAGCAGGGCAAGAAGTGCGTGAAGGCGGGCAAGGAGACCGTCACGGTCGACACCTTCCCGGACCAGAACGGCGCCAACCTGGCGCTGCAGAGCGGGCACGACCAGGTCGGCATGGCCGACTCGCCGGTCGCCGCCTACCAGGTGCAGCAGTCCGACGGCGCGTTCCAGCTCGCCGGGCAGGCTTACGGCGTCGCGCCGTACGGCATCGCGCTGCCGAAGGACAACGGCATGGCCCCGGCCATGCTGGCAGCGCTCAAGGAACTGATGAAGAACGGTGCATACACCCAGATCCTCGCCAAGTGGGGCGTCCAGTCCGGCGCGATCACCAAGCCCGTGATCAACGGCGCGATCAGCTGACGGACGAATGACGCCCACGGGCGACGACACCGGGACGGCCGCGCCGATCAAGGCCGTCCCGGTGCGCCACCCGTGGCGATGGGTCGCGGCGGCAGTCATCGCCGTGCTCGCGGCGATGCTGGTCCACACGCTGGCGTTCTCGACCGTTCACCGCGGTGACCACGACCGCTCCCGTTGGGAGTGGAATGTCATCGGGCACTACCTGTTCTCGGCGCCGATCCTCGACGGCGTCCAGCGCACCCTCCTGCTGACCGCCCTCGCAATGATCACCGGCGTCATCCTCGGCACCGTCCTCGCGGTGATGCGGCTCTCGCCGAACCCCATCGTGTCGGGTGCGAGCTCGCTGTACATCTGGTTCTTCCGCGGTACGCCGGTCCTGCTCCAGATCTTCTTCTGGTACTACATCGCGGCGCTGTATCCGAAGCTCAGCATCGGCATCCCGTTCGGTCCGGAGCTCGTCCACATCGACATGACGAACTTCATCGGCAAGCTCACGGCCGCGCTGCTCGGTCTCGGGCTCAACGAGGCGGCGTACATGGCCGAGATCGTGCGCGCCGGGATCATCTCGGTCGACGAGGGGCAGACCGAGGCGGCCTCCGCGCTCGGCATGCGCCGGATCATGATCATGCGACGGATCGTGCTGCCGCAGGCGATGCGGGTGATCATTCCGCCGACCGGCAACGAGACGATCTCGATGCTGAAGACCACGTCGTTGGCCTTCACGATCGCCTACACGGAGCTGCTCTACAGCGCACAGCTCATCTACGCCCAGAACTACAAGACCATTCCGCTGCTGCTCGTGGCGGCGCTGTGGTACCTGGCCATCACGAGCGTCCTCTACATCGGGCAGTACTTCCTCGAGCGTCATTACGGACGCGGCGTCCGGGTGCGCCATGAGAGCGCCGTCGTATGAACGATCGACCGATGGTCAAGGCGATCGGGGTGCACAAGCGGTTCGGGCTCACCGAGGTCCTACGCGGCATCGACCTCGAGGTGCAGCGCGGCCAGGTGATGTGCGTCATCGGGCCGTCCGGATCCGGCAAGACGACCCTGCTGAACCTCATCGGCGGCATCGAGCCGCCCACCGCCGGCGAGGTCGTCGCGGGCGGACGGGACCTCTCCCGGCTCGACGAGGACGGCCGCACCGCCTACCGGCGCGACACCGTCGGGTTCGTGTTCCAGTTCTTCAACCTCGTCCCGTCGCTCACCGCGCTGGAGAACGTCCGGCTGGTCGCCGAGCTGACCGGCCGCGGCGACCGGGAGCGGGC
>CAZEAM010000053.1:0-6085 GCA_964510285.1 uncultured Frankiaceae bacterium
CGGCCTGGTGGCGAGCACGTCGAGCAGTGCGGCGGCCTGGTCCACGTCGAGCAGGCCACTCGCCATCGCGCGCCCCGCGGTCAGCCGGCCCAGCGCAACATAGGCGTCGAGCGAGTCCGGCGCGTGCTGCGCGAGGGTACGCAGGTGTTTCTCGACGGTTCCTGAGTCGCCACGTGCGACGGGGCCGGTCAGCGCGTGGTCGCCGCTGCGCAGCGCGTTGTCGAGCGCCGCGCCGAGCAGGGGCCCGAGCATCCGCTGCGGCTGTTCGGCGCCGGACGCCTCGAGCAGATCGGCTGCCTGTGCGACCAGCGTGACCAGATGGTTCGCCGCGAAGGCGAGGCCCGCGTGATAGAGCGGGCGGAGGTCCTCGGCGATGAACGACGGTTCGCCGCCCATCTCGATGACCAGCGTCTCGGCCACGGGTCGCAACACCTCGTCGCTCGTGACCCCCCAAGCCGCGCCGTCGAGACGCTGCAGGTCGACGTCGGTGCCCGTGAAGGTCATTACCGGATGAAGAGCGAGCGGCAACCCGCCCACACCCGTGAGCGGTCCGAGTACGCCGATGCCGTGCGCACCGCTCGTGTGCGCCACCATCGTGCCGCGACCCAGCGTTCCGGTGGCGGCCAGGCCCGTGACGAGCGCGGCGAGCGCATCATCGGGCACGGCGAGCAGCAGCAGGTCCGCGCCGACCGCGACCTGGTCGGCGGGACGGATCTCGGCTTCGGGAAGCAGCGAGGCGGCCCGGGCGCGGCTCGCGTCGGACACGGCCGCAACCGAGGTGACCCGGTGCCCGGCGCGCACCAGCGCGGCGCCGAGCACCGCACCCACCCGACCGGCACTGATGACGCCGACGGCTAGTCGCGCAGGACGATCCGCAGGAGTGCTCATAGCGATGGGGTCAAAAGCCTACGACGTACGGTCAGCGTGTGGGCGGCAAGTGGCGGACCTGGCGGCAGGCCATGGCTGAGGCGCTCTACGGCGATCCCGGCTTCTACCGGACCCCAGGAGCGCCCGCGCAGCACTTCCGGACGGCGGCGCACACCGGACGGACGTGGGCAGCCACGATCGCGACCCTCGCCGAGCAGGTCGACGCCGCGCTCGGCGAGCGCGCCGACTTCGCGATCGTCGACATCGGCGCCGGCGGTGGCGAGTTGCTCGCCGAGCTGGCCGCGATCACCCCGAACCGCTGGTCGTTGGTCGGCGTCGACGTCGCAGACCGACCCTCAGGCCTCTCGCCCCGCGTCGACTGGCAACGAGGATTCCCGCAGGGGCTTCACGGCGTAGCGCTCGCCGTGGAGCTGCTCGACGTCGTACCGGTCAACGTCGTCGAGCAGACCATAGCCGGGCCATGCGTGGTCGAAGTCGACGAGGACGGCTTCGAGCGGGTGGGTGATCCGGCGGACCCGGCCGACGTCGAGTGGATGACCCGCTGGTGGCCACTCGAATCGCCAGGTGACCGCGGCGAGGTCGGCTCCCGGCGCGACGAGATGTGGCGCGACATCGCTGGAGGCGTTGCGGCCGGCGTTGCGGTCGCCGTCGACTACGCCGCCGACACCACGCGCCTCGACGGCACGCTCACCGGCTACCGCGATGGCCGGCGCCGCTTGCCGACGCCGGACGCCACGATGGACCTCACCGCTCATGTGGTGTTCGAATCACTCCGCCAGGACGGGGACGTGCTGCTGTCGCAGCGCGAAGCGCTGCGACGCCTGGGGATCCGGGCGACCCCGCCGCAGTACCACGGGGACGGGGACGCCTACCTTTCGGAGCTGACGAAGGCGTCCGAAGCCGCCGAGCTGCTCAACCCATACACCCTCGGCGGCTTCACCTGGCTCGTGCACCCGGTAGCCGTCGAGCTGCCACTACTCGGATAGCGGCCAGTCGTTGGCGAGCCGGTACTCCCGGTTGAGGAACTTCGGGACGCACATGGTCCACGCGTCGAGGACGAGCTCGCGCATCTCGAAGACGTCGATCGCGGCAAGCCGCACGACCACCCAGTTGAAGCGAAGGTCGGACTCTCGCGGCATGAGGAACTTGTGCGGCTCCCCAGCGACGAGTCCCTCGCGCTCGGCCTTCGGGAACCCGAAGCCCATCAGCTCCTCGTCACGCGAGACGCCGGCGTAGACGATCTGCTTGATCCGATAGCGAGCACTCCCCCGAACCCAGCCGAGCTCGGTACGAGGCAACGTCAGCGCAAACTCGCGAACCTCCGCGGCGCTGACCATTCCACGAGCCTAGGTAGCGAGCCCCGCCCGGAACGCCCACGCCACCGCCGATGCCCGGTCGTTCACGTCGAGCTTGCTGAACAGGTTGTTGACGTGCGTCTTCACGGTCGCCTCGGTCACGAACAGCTGGTGGGCGATCTGCCGGTTGGTCAGACCCTGAGCCATCAGGACCACGACCTCGGTCTCGCGCTCGGTCAACGGCCCTCCGGGCGGTGTGGTGCCGCTGGGCGCCGGATCCGGGGCCGCGGTCAGCAGCTCCACCAGCCGCTGCTGCACCGCGGGATCGAGCCGGGTGCGACCGGTTGCGGCGTCACGGACGGCGCGCTCGATCTCCTCCGAGCTCGCGTCCTTCGTCAGGTAACCGCGCGCGCCGGCGCGCAGCGCGGCGAGCACGGACTCGTCGTCGGCGTACGTGGTCAGTACGACGACCTCGACGTCAGGCGCGGTCTCCCTCAGCCGCCGCGTCGCCTCCACGCCGTCGAGCCGGGGCATTCGAAGGTCGAGCAACGCCACGTCCGCCCCGGCCTCGAGGACGGCCGCCACCGCTCGCTCCCCGTCCTCGGCCACGCCGACCACCTCGATGCCCGCCATCAGACCGAGCATCAACGTCAGGCCCTCCCGGACCAGCGTCTGGTCGTCGGCGATGACGACCCGGATCTGCCCCGTCGTCACGACCTCGTCCCGGCGCTGGCGAGCGGCAGCCGAACCTCGACGACGTAGCCGCGCTCTGCCGGCTCGGCGCTCACCTGGCCACCGACCAGCTCCGCGCGCTCACGCATCCCCCGCAGGCCGTTACCGTCCCCGACCGCCGTCGCGGCGGCGCCCCGGCCGTCGTCGGCGATCCGCAGGACCACCACGTCCTCGAGCCAGTCGAGGGTGACGTCGACCCGGCTGGCGCGAGCGTGCTTGCCGACATTCGTCAGTGCCTCCTGGACGGCCCGGAACAACGCCACCCGCGCCTCGGGCTCGAGCGGGACGGGTTCGCCGTGCTCGGCGAAGTGCGCCGCGACCCCACTATCTCGCGCGAAGTCGCTGACCAGCCGCGGGATCCGGGCCGGGCCGGGCAACGCGTCGTCGCGCAGCGTCCCGACCGCGTCGCGCGCTTCCTCCAGTCCGGTGCGGGCGAGTGCCACCGCACGCTCGAGCTGCACCATCACCTCGCCGTCCACCCGGCGCGACCGGGCGAGCACCCGGGTCGACTCGAGATGCAGTGACAGGCTCGACAAGGTGTGGGCGAGCACGTCGTGCAGCTCACGGGCGAGCCGTGCCCGCTCCGCCGCGATCGCGTTGCGCTGCTCGGCCTCGCGACTGTCCCGCAGCTGGTCGGACAGCTGGGCGTTGCGGCGCGCGGTGAGCAGGCCGCGACGCCGGAACGCCACAGCGATCGCCATTCCGGCCGCGCCGGCGGCTTGTCCGAGGCCCGCGCCGAGACTCCCGTGGTCGACGTACGCCGCAGCCGTCCCGACCGATGCGATCCCGAGCAACGTGGGCACCAGACCCCACGGCAGGCCGTACCACCACATCGAGACGAACACGGCCGAGTACCCGCACACGTAGACCTGCCCGTGCGCGGTGGTCGCGTGCAGCCCGGCGCCCGCGGCGACCATCACGCACATGGCGACGTGATCGATGACGTCGGCTTCGCGCCGGTTGATGAAGGTCGCGGCCGCGGTCACCGCGACCACCAGCAGGACGAGACTGACCGCCAGCGCCTGGTCCGACAATTGGCGCACCGCGGTCAGGGTCTGCACGACCAGGACGATCGAAACCGCGTTCCGCAGCGCGAAGCGGGCGCGCGGCGGCCAGCCTTCGGTGATCAGCGGGCTCGGGACGTCCTCCCGGCATGCGTTCGACCTCGTCGCGTACACGTCGCCGACGCTACGACCGACGCCTCCTCGCCCGCATCAGACGCTGGATGGAGATGCGATCTCCACCCGGGCTCCACCGATATCCGGAGGAGACGCGCCGGCAGCGTCGGTAACGTCGATCCCGGTCAGCTCGCAAGCAACGAAAGGGCTACGAATGGCAGCGATCGTCGTGGACGATCTCCGGAAGAGCTACGGCGCCACCCGGGCCGTAGCCGGTGTTACGTTCTCCGTCGACGAAGGCGAATGCGTGGCACTGCTCGGTCCGAACGGGGCCGGCAAGACCACCACGCTCGAGGTGCTCGAGGGCTATCTCGACCGCGACGGCGGCACGGTGGAGGTACTCGGCAAGGACCCGCAGCTGGCAACCCGGGAATGGCGGTCGCAGATCGGCATCGTCCTGCAGGGCACCGCCGTCGACCCCTACCTCACAGTGCGGGAAACCCTCACCCGTACCGCCGACTTCTACCCGCGGCCACGCGCGGTGGACGAGGTCATCGACATCGTGGGTCTGCGTGAGAAGGCGGACTCCCGGGTTCACCGGCTCTCCGGTGGTCAGCAGCGCCGACTGGACGTCGCCTACGGGATCATCGGTAACCCGCGGCTGCTCTTCCTCGACGAGCCCACCACCGGATTCGACCCGTCCGCGCGGCGCGGCGCCTGGGACCTCGTCAACGACCTGCGCAGCCTCGGTACGACGATCATGCTCACGACGCACTACATGGACGAGGCGCAGGCCTTGGCGGACAACATCGTCGTGATCGGTGCCGGCCAGGTGGTCGCCCAGGGCACCCCGGACTCACTCGGCGGCCGCGACACCGCCGCCGTACACATCCGGTTCCGGCTCCCCGACGGTGTCGACCCGACCTCACTGCCGGTCGCGGTCACCGTCGACCACCACGGATTCTGCGAGGTGACCACCACCGACGACATCAGGGTCCTCAACACGCTGACCTCCTGGTCGTTGAAACAGCGAGTCCCGTTGGAGGGCCTGATCGCGACCCGGCCGAGCCTGGAGGACGTCTACCTCTCGCTGGTCAGCCACGACCTGCTCGAAGGAGCGCTGTCATGAGCGACCTCGGCTTGGTGACCACCCAGATCCGCTACGAGCAGAAGAGCTACTGGCGCAATCCGGGCGCGGCGTTTTTCACCTTCGCCTTCCCGCTGGTGTTCTTCTTCATCCTGGTCAGCCTTGCGGGCAACGAGAGCGACAAGGACAACCTCGGCACCTACCTGCACAACGGCCATCGGGTGGCGGTGAAGCTCGTGCAGTACTACACGCCGAGCATCCTGTCCTACGCCGTGATGAGCGCCTGCTTCCTCGCGGTCGCGATGACGCTGGTCCGGCAGCGCGAAGCCGGAATCCTGAAGCGGATGCGCGGCACACCGTTGCCCGCCTGGGCCTACCTCGGTGGCGTCGTCGGCAGCGCGATGCTCGTCGCCGCCCTGCTGTCAGTCGTGTGCGTCGTGTTCTCCGTTGTGGCGTACGGCGCGTACTTCCCGATCGGGCACATCGGCCCGCTCATCGTCACCATCGCATTGGCCACGCTCGCGTTCTGCGCGCTCGGGATCGCCGTGTCGTCGCTGATCCCGAACGTCGACTCGGGACCGGCGATCATCAACCTGCCGTACTTCGTGCTCGTGTTCATCTCGGGCACGTATTTCCCGATCGGCGGCACGCTCGACGCCATTTCCAAGGACCTGCCGCTGCGCCCCATGATCCTGTCGCTGTACAAGGTCTTCGACCCGACCAACACCGGCAACATCTGGTCCGGTCGCGACCTGCTCGTCCTCGCGCTGTGGGGGATCGGGAGCAGCATCTTCGCGGTGCGACACTTCAGGTGGACGCCGCGTCGCTAGCGTTGCGGCGTGGTTGCGCAGCTGACCGTCTCGACGGGGCCGCTCGAAACCGCCGACGTGGTACTGAGCCTGGCGCCACACCATCCCGCGGCGCACGGTGTGCTGCGGCTCGCCCTCACCGTGGACGACGCGCAG
>CAZEAM010000054.1:0-4195 GCA_964510285.1 uncultured Frankiaceae bacterium
GATCTGCTGGGCGAGCACGTCGAGCGGGTTGCGCGGCATCGCGATCGCTTCGATCTGGCCGTCCCGGATCCGCCCCGCCGTGACCGCGCTCGCCACCAGGTCGCCGCGGTGCTTCGGGAACATCACGCCGTCGCTGCGCGCGCCGACGTGGTGACCGGCGCGGCCGATCCGCTGCAGTCCGCTGGCCACCGACGGGGGCGATTCGACCTGGACCACGAGGTCGACGGCGCCCATGTCGATGCCGAGCTCGAGGCTCGATGTCGCGACGACGCACGGCAGCTCGCCGCGCTTGAGCGCCTCTTCGGTGACGGCGCGCTGTTCGTGGCTGACGCTGCCGTGGTGGGCGCGTGCCACGACGGTCGGCTCGCCCGAGCGTTCGGAGGCGAGCTCGTTGAGTCGCGTGGTCAGCCGCTCGGCGAGGCGCCGTGAGTTGGCGAAAACGATGGTCGAATGGTGTGCGTCGATCAGCGCCGCGATCCGGTCGTCGAGGACCGGCCAGATGCTCGCGGTGTCGGTGCCCGGCTCGGTCATGTCCTCGACGGGGACGACGACCTCGACGCCGATCCTCTTGTCCGCCGGTGGTTGTACGACGGTGACCGGCCGCCCGCCGGCCAGGAAGGTCGCCACCTCTTCCACCGGTCGCACGGTCGCGGACAGCCCGATCCGCTGCGCCGGCCGTTGCAGCTGGGCGTCGAGCCGCTCGAGGGTGAGGGCGAGGTGCGCGCCGCGCTTGGTGCCGGCGATGGCGTGGATCTCGTCGACGATCACCGTGTCGACACCACCCAAGGACTCGCGCGCCTTGCTGGTCAGCAGCAGGTAGAGCGACTCGGGGGTCGTGATCAGGATGTCGGCCGAGCTGCGCTGGAACGCGCGCCGGGCCTCCGGGGTCGTGTCGCCGGTGCGCATCGCGATCGTGAGGTCGGCGTCGGAGGGGAGGGTCGCGCCGATCCGCTTCGCCGCATGGCGGATGCCGGCCAGCGGCGCCCGCAGGTTGCGCTCCACGTCGACCGCGAGCGCCTTCAACGGGCTGACGTAGACGACGCGGCAGCGCTGTCCCGGCTCGGTGACGCGCTCGGAGGTGGTGAGCCGGTCGAGCGCGGACAGGAACGCGGCGAGGGTCTTGCCCGACCCGGTGGGTGCGATGACGAGGGAGTGCGCCCCCGATTCGATGGCCTCCCAGGCGCCGACCTGCGCCGGCGTCGCCGCCTCGAACGACGACGCGAACCACTCCCGGGTCGCGGGCCCGAACCGGTCGAGGGCACTCGGCGTCGGGTTCACCCCGTCATTCTTGCCCCGTACTGTGACACCGATGAGGGTGACGGAGTTCTGGGAGCGGATGCGCGAGCAGTTCGGCGCGACGTACGCCGACCACGTCGCCCGTGACCAGGTGATCGGCGCGCTCGGTGGACGGACCCCGATCGCGGCCCTGGAGGCCGGGATCGACCCGAAGCAGGTCTGGCTCGCCGTCTGTGAGCACTTCGAACTGCCGGTGAACATCCGGCACTAGGCGGGTTCGTAAACCCGGCGTGTCGCGCTGGACGAATCGAACACTTGTTCGCATGATGTTCCTATCGCTCGGTCGTCCACAAGGTGGATTGGGGCTCCCCGAAACCGTCGGAGCCCGTCTCTAACTTGCGGATCGAGACCGCAGGTGAGCGGCCACGCACGGTGAGGACCCTTCAGGGGCAGAGAGAGGGCGGACATGGCAGGCTTCGACCGCGACAAGGCGCTGGATGCGGCGCTCGGCCAGATCGAGAAGGCGCACGGCAAGGGCGCGGTCATGCGGCTCGGCGACGAGACCCGTGCCCCGATCGAGGTCATCCCGACCGGCGCGATCTCCCTCGACGTCGCACTCGGCATCGGCGGCCTGCCCAAGGGCAGGATCGTCGAGATCTACGGACCGGAGTCGAGCGGCAAGTGCCTGACCGCCGACACGTTCGTCTGGACTGACCGCGGACTCGAAACCATCGCCGAGCTGTTTGAGCGATGCGGCCAGAAAGCCTCGTGCTCCAGCCGCGTGACTGAGGTGAGCGAGTTCGGAATCCGCCTCGTCAACGAGAACGGCGAGCTAGAGCCACTTACCGCGATCACACACAACAACCGTCGTCCGGTGGTGAACATCGTCCTGCGCTCTGGGCGCCAGGTATCGGTCACCGCGAACCATCCACTGCGAGTGATTTCGGAGCGCGGCTTCATCGTGTGGCGGAACGCCTCTGACATCGCGGTTGGCGACACGGTCGTTTCGGCCGGATTCGGTGCCGTCGAAGCTGCTGGGGGGGATGGGCTCAGCGAGGACGAGGCGGTCTTGCTCGGCTATCTCGTCGCCGAGGGGTCAATGTCGCCCAAAAACGCCGTCCGGTTCACCAACTGGAACCCCGAGGTCGCCGAAGACTTCGCGAAGGCATATCGCGGCGTCTTCGGGGAGGACCGCGACATCCGGCGATACGGAAACGGCGACTATGCGATCTTCAAGACCGCTGATCGTGCCGTCCTGGCCGAGCGTTACGGGATGGACTACGTCAACGCTGCCGGCAAGTGCGTTCCACATTGTGTTCGTACGGCGGGGGACAAGGCGCAGCGCGCCTTTCTCTCAGCCTTGTATGAGGGTGACGGCTGGATCGACCCGTCATCGACGGTCGGGCTGGGCACGGCGTCGGAGACGCTTGCCCGGCAAGTGCAGCTTCTGCTGTACGGGCTGGGAGTGCCTGCCACGGTGTCCGCGTCGTTCAACAAGACCTATCAGCGTGACTACTGGACTGTGACGGTCAACCCGGCAAGCGCTGACCGTTTCCTTGCCGAGGTCGGTTTCCGGTCCGAGCGCCGCGCTGCTCAAGTGAGGGCTCACTTCAAGCCGTCGTCCCTCGATCCGCAGTTCGAGAACATTCCTCACCTGTCGGGTCTGCTCCGTGACCTGCGTGGCGATCTCGGCGGAGATCGTGCCTTCGATCGTCTGGCGGGAGATCTCTTCCGGACCGACCTGGATCTGGCTTGTTCCCGCTCGCGGCTACAGCGAATCGTCGCGTGGATTGACGCAAACGACCGTGCACTGTCCCCGTCAAGCGCGGCGATCGTCGCCCATCTGCGGTATCTCGCAGAGGCGCGCTACAGCTATGAGCGCGTTGTCATGGTTGAGGACGGTGGGTTACAGCCGACCTTCGACGTCGTCGTGCCGCGGACTCACAGCTTCATCGCTAACGGAATGGTGTCGCACAACACCACAGTGGCATTGCACGCGGTTGCCAACGCCCAACGTGGCGGCGGCATCGCCGCATTCATCGACGCCGAGCACGCTCTCGACCCGGAGTACGCGAAGGCGCTCGGCGTCGACATCGACGAGCTGCTGGTCTCTCAGCCGGACACCGGCGAGCAGGCGCTTGAGATCGCCGACATGCTGATCCGCTCAGGTGCGATCGACATTCTCGTCATCGACTCGGTCGCGGCCCTCGTGCCGAAGGCCGAGATCGAAGGCGAGATGGGCGACTCGCACGTCGGCCTGCAGGCCCGGCTGATGAGCCAAGCGCTACGCAAGATCACCGGCGCACTGGCGACCAGCGGCACGACGGCGATCTTCATCAACCAGCTCCGCGAAAAAATCGGGGTGTTCTTCGGCTGCCTGTCCTATGGCACGCGCGTCACGCTTGCCGATGGCACGCAGGAGAAGATCGGCAAGATCGTCAACCAGAAGCTGCCCGTCGAGGTGCTCTCCTACGACCCGGAGCTCGGCAAGATCGTTCCCAAGAAGGTCGTCAACTGGTTCGACAACGGTCCAACCGACCAGTTCCTCCAGATCACCGTCGCTCGGCCGAGCGGCAACGGCCGCGCGCAGATGGGTCTCACCTCCAACCACCTCGTGCGTACCCCGGGCGGATGGCGTGAAGCCGGCGAGCTGATTCCGGGCGACCGCGTGATGCTCTCCCAGCCTCGTCGGCTCAGCCCATTCCAGTGGCAGGTCGTTCTCGGCGGTCTGATGGGCGACTCGGCTCTGTCGCCGACCCGCAACGGCATCGGGACCCGCTACCGGATGGGTCACGGCCCGAAGCAGCGCGCCTACCTGGACTGGAAGGCGTCGTTGTTCTCGAACATCGAGCAGTGCCGTACGACGAACGCTGCCGGCGCTGCTTTCGTCGACCTGACACCTCTGCCTGAGCTCGCGGAGCTTCGCGAGGCGGTCTACTTCGGCGACGGCAAGAAGCAC
>CAZEAM010000055.1:0-1702 GCA_964510285.1 uncultured Frankiaceae bacterium
AGCACATTGACCAGCCGCCGGTTCACGCCGGACATAGTCGCACTACTCTGAGTTCTCCTCGCCGACCGCCAGCCGGATGGAGTCGCCCGCCTTGGCCAGCAATCAGTCCCACGACGCCGCGCGCATCGAAGACCTCGTCAGCCTCTGCAAGCGACGGGGAATCGTCTTCCCGTCGTCGGAGATCTACGGCGGCACCCGGTCCGCCTGGGACTACGGCCCGCTCGGCGTAGAGCTCAAGGAGAACATCCGCAGGCAGTGGTGGCGTGCCACGGTCCAGACCCGCGACGACGTCGTCGGGATCGACTCCGCAGTGATTCTCGCCTCGGAGGTCTGGAAGGCCTCAGGTCACCTCGACGCCTTCGTCGACCCGCTGATCGAGTGCCAGTCCTGTCACAAGCGGTTTCGCGCCGACCACCTCCAGGAGGAGTTCGCCGAGCGCAAGAAGATTGACGATCCCGACACGGTCGACCTCAAGGTCGTGCCATGCCCGAACTGCGGCAACAAGGACACCTGGACCGAGCCACGGATGTTCAACGGGCTGCTGCGTACCCATCTCGGCGCGACCGAGGACGAGGGGTCGCTGCACTACCTGCGCCCCGAGACGGCGCAGGGCATCTTCGTGAACTTCCTCAACGTGATGACCGCCGCGCGCAAGAAGCCGCCGTTCGGCATCGCCCAGACCGGCAAGTCGTTCCGCAACGAGATCACGCCGGGCAACTTCATCTTCCGGACCCGCGAGTTCGAGCAGATGGAGATGGAGTTCTTCGTCGCCCCCGGCACCGACGAGGAGTGGCACGAGACCTGGCTGAGGACGCGCTGGGACTGGTACGTCGACCTCGGCATCGATCCCGATGACCTGCGGTTCTACGAGCACCCGAAAGAGAAGCTGTCGCACTACTCGAAGCGCACGGTCGACATCGAGTACCGCTTCCGGTTCGGCGGGTCGGAGTGGGCCGAGCTGGAAGGCATCGCGAACCGGACCGACTTCGACCTCAAGACGCACTCCGAGCACTCCGGTCAGGACCTGTCGTACTTCGACCAGGACAAGGGCGAGCGCTGGACGCCGTACGTCATCGAGCCGGCGGCCGGCCTCACTCGCTGCGTTCTGGCCTTCCTGATCGGTGCGCTGTCCACCGACGAGGCGCCGAACGCCAAGGGCGAGATGGAGAAGCGCACGGTGATGCGCCTCGACCCCCGGCTCGCGCCGGTGAAGGCGGCGGTGCTGCCACTGTCGCGCAACGCCGACCTGTCGCCGAAGGCCCGAGGGCTCGCGGAAACCCTGCGCACCCGATGGAACGTGGAGTTCGACGACGCCGGCGCCATCGGGCGCCGCTACCGGCGGCAGGACGAGATCGGCACGCCGTTCTGCATCACCGTCGACTTCGAGACGCTGGATGACAACGCGGTAACCGTCCGTAGCCGGGACACCATGAGCCAGGAGCGGATCAGTCTCGACGCGGTCGAGCGCTACTTGCTGGACCAGCTGCCACCCTGTTGACAAGGCGGATCGCATGTCACATAGGGGTAGTGAAATGCGACACCTATGTGACATGAGGGCGGTATTTCACGACACGCATGTGACATCGGGGACCGACTTTGATCTGAGGGTGAACGCCATGATCACCCCAATCCCAGGCTGGGTAGGGTCTTTGGGGTCGCCGAGGTTGGGTCGAGGAGTCTCTAATGCCTAAGTACGTCTACG
>CAZEAM010000056.1:0-3485 GCA_964510285.1 uncultured Frankiaceae bacterium
CTACGTGAACCCGGTCGTCGCAGTCGCCCTCGGTGCGGTCCTGCTCGGCGAGGCATTCACCGTGCGCTCGGCGGTCGCGACGGTCGCGGTCGTCGGCGGAGTCGTACTGATGCTGCGCCGCCCGCAGGCGACCGCAGCACCGGCCTCCGCCGAACCGGTACCTGATGAGATCCAGGTATGACGGCGGGAGCCTCGACCGCACTGCTGACCGATCAGTACGAGCTGACGATGGTCGACGCTGCTCTGCGAAGCGGTGCAGCCGACCGGCGCTGCGTCTTCGAGGTGTTCGCGCGGTCGCTTCCGGGACGGCGGCGCTACGCCGTCGTCGCCGGGACCGGCCGCCTGCTGGAGTCCTTGCCCGACTTCCGGTTCGACCCGGCCGCGCTGGGCTTCCTCGTCGAGCGGCAGGTCGTCGACGAGACCACGCGCGACTGGCTCGCGGCCTACCGCTTCAGCGGCACGGTCGACGGGTATGCCGAGGGCGAGGTGTACTTCCCCGGCTCGCCGGTGCTCACCGTCGAAGGAACGTTCGCCGAGTGCGTGGTGCTCGAGACGCTCGTGCTGTCGATCCTCAACCACGACAGCGCCGTCGCGACCGCCGCCGCCCGCATGGTCTGCGCGGCCGGAGACCGACCCTGCATCGAGATGGGATCGCGGCGCACCCACGAAGAGGCGGCGACCGCCGCCGCCCGGGCGGCCTACCTCGCCGGCTTCGCGGCCACGTCGAACCTGGCCGCCGGCCGCCGGTGGGCAATCCCGACCACCGGCACCGCGGCGCACGCCTTCACGCTGGTGCACGACGACGAGGCCAGCGCCTTCCAGGCGCAGGTCGACGCGCTCGGTGTGGGGACGACGTTGCTGGTCGACACCTACGACGTCGAAGCGGGAATCCGGACCGCCGTCGAGGTCGCCGGCACCTCGCTGGGCGCGATCCGGCTGGACTCCGGGGACCTGCCGACCCAGGCTCGCGACGCCCGCCGGCTGCTCGACTCGCTCGGCGCGCGGCAGACCCGGATCGTGGTGACCAGCGACCTCGACGAGCATGCGATCGCCGCGCTCGCGTCGGCGCCGGTCGACGGGTACGGCGTCGGAACGTCGGTGGCCACCGGCAGCGGCGTGCCGACCGCCGGCTTCGTGTACAAGCTGGTCGCCCGCGAAGGGCCTTCGGGTGAGTGGGTCGACGTCGAGAAGCTCTCGACCGGCAAGCGCTCGGCGGGCGGCCGAAAGCACGCTGCCCGCCGCAGCGAAAGCGGCTCGGCGAGCGCCGAGCTGCTGCGGACGGGCGGCACGCCACCGGCCCGCGCCGACGAACGAGTGCTCCAGATCCCGCTGACGCGCAACGGCACCCCGGTCGCTCAGCCCAGCCTGGAAGCGGCCAGAGCCCGCTGCCGGGCCTCGATCGCCGAGCTGCCGCCCGAGGCGGCGAAGCGCTCCGCCGGCGACCCCGTCCTCGAGACCGTCTACGAGAGGATCGACTCGTGACCCGTGCGCTCGTCGTCGTCGACGTGCAGAACGACTTCTGCGAGGGAGGCTCGCTCGCGGTCGCAGGTGGCGCAGGCGTGGCCGCCGGCGTCAGCACCCTGCTCGCGACGGCCGACTATCCGGTGGTCGTCGCGACCCGCGACGCCCACCGCGACCCGGGCGAGCACTTCTCGGATCACCCGGACTTCGTGAAGCACTGGCCGCCGCACTGCGTCGTCGGCACGGTCGGCGCGCAGTTCCACCCGAATCTCGACACGCAGCGCATCGACGCGGTGTTCGACAAGGGCGCCTTCAAGGCCGCCTACAGCGGCTTCGAGGGCACCGACTCCGAGGGCGCCACGCTCGAGGCCTGGCTCAAGGCTCACGGGGTCGAGTCGATCGACGTGGTGGGCATCGCCACCGACCACTGCGTGCGCGCCACCGCGCTCGACGCGGCGGCAGCCGGCTTCGACACGCGGGTGCTGCTCGACCACACAGCAGGCGTCGCGCCGGACAGCGTGCAGCGCGCTCTCGACGAGATGCGCGCAGCCGGGGTCACCCTTCGGGGTCGACCAGCTTCCGCTTGAGGACCTTGCCGGTCTCGTTGCGCGGCAAGGCGTCGTGGAAGACCACCTCGCGCGGCACCTTGTAGTTGGCCAGCTGTTCCTTCACATGACCGCGCAGTTCGTCGGCGGACGCGTCGTACGCCTCGCGAAGCACGACGTGAGCCACCAGCGCCTGCCCGAACCTCTCGTCGCTGACCCCGACGACGGAGACGTCGGATACGGCTGGGTGCCTGTGCAGCACATCCTCGACCTCGGCGGGGAACACGTTCTCCCCTCCGGACACGATCATGTCGTCGTCGCGGCCCTCGACATAGAGCCGGCCGTCCGCGCCGATCCGGCCGAGATCGCCGATCGAAGCCAGGTTGCCGAGGCGCGCCTTGTCCTCGCCGCTCGTGTAACCGGTGAAGGACATCCCGCTGCCGGCGAAGATCCGGCCGACCTCCCCGGGCTCGACGTCGTTGTCCTCGCTGTCGACGATCCGAACGGTGACTCCGCGCAGCACGTGCCCGGCGGTCGTGGGTGCCGCCCGCAGGTCGGACGGCCCCGCAACACTGACGTAGGCGATCTCCGTGGAGCCGTACAGGCTGTAGAGGACGTCGCCGAACCGGTCCATGAACCGGGTCGCGAGCGTGGGCGCAAGCGCGGAGCCCGACAGCGCGACGATCTGCAGCGAGCTCGTGTCCGGCGCGGTCGGCACGTCGAGCATCCGCTGGCACATCACGGGCACCGCCGCAAGGGTGTCCGCGCGGTGCTCCGCCACCAGCGACAGGGTCCTGGCCGGGTCGAAGCGCCGCGCCATGACCAGCGTGGAGTGCATGAGCATCGCGATCGTCACGTTGCCCCAGCCCCACGCGTGAAACGCCGGCGCCGCCAGCACGGTGACCCCGCGGGCCCGGTAGGGGATCGCATCCAGCAGCGCGATCCCGCTCACTGCCCCCGACAGCGCGCTCGGCGACCCGCGGGACGCCCCCTTGGGGCGGCCGGTCGTGCCGCTGGTGAGGATCACGTGGCGACCCTCCCGGCCCGGCGACGGGAGCGCGGGCGCCGGCCCGTCGCCGTACGCCGCCACCAGCCCGGGGATGCTGTCCCCGGGCGCGTCGTCGCCGTCCACCCAGGCCCACAGCCGCGGCCGTTCGCCGGCGTGGTCATCGACGATGGCGGCGAACTCGTCGTCGGCGATGACCGCGGTCGCGTTCTCGCTGGCCAGGACGTCGCCGAGCTGCGGTCCGGCGAACCCGGTGTTGGCGTAGAGCAGGTCCGCACCGAGCTTCGACACGGCGACC
Source organism: uncultured Frankiaceae bacterium (assembly GCA_964510285.1). Taxonomy (GTDB): domain Bacteria; phylum Actinomycetota; class Actinomycetes; order JAFAQI01; family JAFAQI01; genus DASZTV01. The sequence continues at coordinate 3,311 of CAZEAM010000056.1, forward strand.
ATCGCCACGATGAACGCCGAGGAGTTCCGGGCGAGCAACGCGACCGCGTCGCCGGCGCCGACGCCTCGCACGGCCACCGCCGCCGCAACGATGCTGCTGCGGCGGTCGATCGCGGCGCAGGTCAGCGACTCACGCTCGACCACCACCGCGATGCCGCCGGGGGATCGGGCGGCGT
>CAZEAM010000057.1:0-9212 GCA_964510285.1 uncultured Frankiaceae bacterium
CACGCGCCCAACAGCACCGCCACGTTCGCCGTGACGATCGCCGGCGCGCCGACGGGGTCGAGCCCCGGGAGCGACTACGTGATCGTCTCCGGCCCCGACGCGGCAACGCCGCCGGCCACCATCGGGACGCTGTGCTCCGGCAGCGGCGCGTCGTGGACCTGCGACCTGAAGAACACCAAGCAGGCGGCGGACGGCACTGCGGTCGACACGGTCAAGGTGTTCGACGACGCGAACAACAACCGCACCGCGGATCCGGGTGAAGCCACGACCACCGCGGTCATCACCTTCGGCAGCTCGGTGACGGCGACGCCGGACTCGGCGACCTACCCGGTGTTCGACACGAACAACTCGGGCAGCGGTCGCGCGACCATCTCGGCGACGGCGATCGCCCCGGTGGGCTCCGTGCCGCACCTGCGCTGGACCGTCACGAACGGCCCGGACGCCGGCAACCCCGCGCACACCTCGCAGAACTGCACGCCGCTCAACGGCGGGACCACGGACTGGAACTGCGACTTCAGCAACGGCGGTACGGCGGGCGTCGACACGGTCGTCGTCTACAACGACCTGAACTTCGCGCAGTTCGGCAACAACGAGACCCCGGCGCAGGCCGCGTTCGCGCCGGGTGACCCGAACGACGTCGTGAAGGCGACGTTCGCGGCGCCGCAGTCGGTGAGCCTCACCCCGACCCTCGGTCCGAACCAGCACCAGGCGTCGATCGCCACCGGCGGTTGCCAGATCTACACGGTGGACGTGAACCCGGCGCTGAAGTTCCCGGTCTCCATCGTCGCGACCCAGGCGCTGGGGTCGGGCTCGAGCAGCTTCCCGCTCCTCCCGGCGACCGCCCCGCCGGCCGCGCTGTCGACCTGCAACGTCCCCGGCGGGTCCAATGTCACCACGGTGAGCAACAGCGTGAGCTCGAGCGGCGGCGGGATCCCGATCCTGACCACGCCGACCTTCACGAACACGCTGACCCTGTCGAGCGCGACCGGCCAGGACCCGGCGCACCCGGGCCGTGTGGTGTTCGGCCTGTCGTCGAGCAAGACCGGCACGGTGACGGTGCGGGCGCAGACCAGCAACGCCACGGCCGCCAACAACGCGACCAGCCCGAACCAGACGATGTCGGTCATCGAGGGCGGCCAGACGGCGGTCAAGGTCCTGACGGTGAACCCGACCAGCCAGCTCGGCACGGTCAACGCCAGCCTGACCTACACGGTCGGCGCGGCTGACGCCAACGGTACGCCGCTCAACGGCGTGACGATCGACTACGTCGTGGCGGCGGGTGACCCGGACGCGACCACGGCGCCGGTCGCCTGTGCGGTGGCCGACCAGTTCGGCAACGCGAAGTGTGTGGTCAAGAACGGCGGCAAGACCGGCGTTGACCACCTGACCTTCTTCGCCCCGCAGGCGTCCGGTGAGACGGCTCCGACGTCGTCGGACCCGCAGGTGACCGCGACCGGTACGTTCACGCCGGCGCCCCCGGCCGGGAGCACGATGTCGCTGAGCTGTGGTGACGAGCTGCTCACCGACGCCAACCAGCTGGTGCCCAACTGCACGGTCACCACCGGCACCGGTGCGCAACGGCAGATCATCTTCGTCGCGCACATTGCGGCGCCTGGCGGCGACGCCCTCGCGAACATCCCGGTCCAGTTCACCCTCGCGAGCGCACCTGCCGGCGCGACCGCGACGACGAGCCAGACGCCGACCAACGCCAACGGCAACGCGTTCTTCGTGGTGACGGTGCCGAGCCCGGCGGACGGGCAGCGGGTGACGGTCCAGTCGGTCGTCGGAGACCCGAACCAGGGCGGACTCGGTCCGGACACGGCGACGGCGACCCTGCGCGCGCCGCAGCCGAGCCGGCTGATCGTCACCCCGGCATCGCAGCGCGCCTCCGCGGGCGACGTGGTGCAGCTGACCGCCCGGGTCACCGACCAGTTCGGTGTCGGGGTGGCCGGCCAGGTGCTCAGCTACGCCGTGTCGGGCCGTAACTCGACCTCGGGCAGCGTGCTCACCCGGGCGAACGGTACGGCGACGATCAGCTACGTCGACGGCGGTGGCAGCGGAAGCGACACGATCAGCGTGCTCGACACGAGCGCTGACGCGCCGACCGCCAACAACCCCGCCACCGCGGTGGTCACCTACGGCTCGGGCGGTGGCGGCGGCTGCATCAGCGACTGCGGCGGGGGTGGCGGCGGCAAGGAGCACCCGTCGCTGAAGGTGTCGCAGAAGCACAAGCGCGGCCACGAGAAGCTGATCCTCCGCGTGACCAGCCACCCCAAGCTGGTCAACGCGAAGGTGATCTTCTACACCGTCAGCAAGGGCGGCGCCCGCCACAAGATTGGCGTCGGGCACACCGGGGCCAGGGGCAAGGTGAAGGGGACGCTGAACTCGGCGCACGGCCTGCACCTGCGCTTCCAGGCCAAGGTCAAGGGCCGGGCCGGGGTGCGCAGCGGCTTCAGCCCGGTCGTGAAGGTTCACGTCCACTAGTAGGCGCAGTCAGCACGGTTGGCCGGGTCCGCAGCACCTTGCGGGCCCGGCCAACCGCGTTCGCGCTGCGGCCGGGAAATCCCGGCTGCCGCGCGAGCATGGGCGATCGTCCGCGATAATGGATGCCTGACGGTCCTGGTCGTTCGGCCGAGGGACCCGCAGACGAGCTGACAACCGAAGGAGCACGCGCATGGCTGCCATGAAGCCGCGGACGGGCGATGGTCCGCTCGAGGTGACCAAGGAGGGACGCGACATCCTGATGCGTGTGCCCCTCGAGGGTGGTGGCCGCCTGGTCGTGGCGATGACCCCGGACGAGGCGACGGCGCTAGGGGATGCGCTCAAGTCCGCGGTCGGCTGAGCACGCTCCGCCCGGTGAGCGGCGCTCCCTCCATCACCGCGGCGCGCGGCCCGCTGCTCGGTGCCGCCGCCGCCTTGGCGATTCCCACCCGCCCACGCCAGCGTGGGCTGCCTGACCCCGGACCGGGTGCCGATGTCCTGAAGGCGTTGCGCATCGACCCAGCGGCGGCGCTGAAGGCCGAGCAGGCGACCGGCCGGGCCGGTGAGGTCGTGGCGATCCCGGTACGCCGGGAGGGCACCGACGTCGTCCTGCTCGCCGGCACCGGCGACGGGTCGCCCGCGGCGCTGCGCAAGGCGGCCGCCGCCGTGGTGCGCCGCGCCAAGGGCTCGAGGTCGCTGGCCACCACGCTGGCCGCTGAGGGGACTCCGGCCGACGTCCGTGCCGTGGCGGAAGGCCTCGGGCTGGCCGCCTACGGCTTCTCGGCGTCGCCGGGCGCCAAGAGTCCGACGCTGCGCCGCGCGAAGCTGCTCGTAGACGACCCGGCGGCGGCCCGTCCGGCCATCGCGCAGGCGAGCGCGGTCATCGATGCCGTCCATCTCGCGCGGGACCTCGCCAACACCCCGTCGCTGGAGAAGTCCCCGCAATGGCTGGCGCAGCGGGCGAGCGAGGTGTGCCGGGCCGCCGGCGTCGGCGTACGGGTGCGCGACGAGGCGGAACTCGCCGCTGCCGGTTTCGGCGGCATCATCGGAGTCGGCCAGGGGTCGTCCCGGCCGCCTCGGTTGTTCGAGGCCACCTGGTCCCCGGAAGGCGCGTCGCGCCACGTCGTGCTGGTCGGCAAGGGCATCACCTTCGACAGCGGTGGGCTGTCGATCAAGCCCCCGGACGGCATGGTCAGCATGAAGACCGACATGGCAGGTGGCGCGGCCGTGATCGCCACGATGACCGCGCTGTCCGCGCTCGACGTCGGGGTGCGGGTCACCGCGCTCGTGCCGATGGCCGAGAACATGCCCGGCGCCGCCTCGATGCGACCCGGGGACGTCCTGCGGCACTACGGCGGGCGGACCAGTGAGGTGCTCAACACCGACGCCGAGGGACGGCTGGTCCTCGCTGACGCGCTTGCCTATGCCGTTGCCGAGCTCGACCCGGACGCCGTCGTCGACATCGCCACCCTCACCGGTGCGGCGTACCTCGGATTGGGCAAGCGGCACGCCGCGTTCTACGCCACCACCGACGGGCTACGCGACGAGCTGGTCGCAGCCGCGGGTCGGGCGGGCGAGCGGGTCTGGCCGATGCCGCTCGTCGAGGACTACCGTGACGCGCTCGACTCGGAGATCGCCGACCTGCGCAACATCGGACTGCCGGCAAAGCACTACAGCGGCGGGTCGATCACCGCGGCGCTGTTCCTCCGCGAGTTCGTCGGCCGGACGCCATGGGCGCACCTGGACGTCGCCGGGCCGGCTCGCGCGGACGCTGACGAGGACGAGGTCACGAAGGGAGCGACCGGCTTCGGCGTACGGACCTTCCTGCGCTGGCTGGAGGCAGCGGCCTAGTTCACTTGGTCGACATCTGCTCGCCGTGCTTGGCGTCCTTCTTCGCCGCCTTTTGCTTTGCCTGGCGCACCACGTTCGCGACATTCGTCTGGTCAACCTTCTCGGCGGTGGGCCGGAAGGTCACGACGAGCTCGCCGTCCTGGTAGGTGTCGCTCGCGACACCACGCATCAGGGCGAGGGTGCGCTGCAGGATCTGGTTGGCACGCGGCGTGACGTCGTGGAACGTCTGGGTGCGGGCGGCGGCTGCGGTCGGTGCGGGAGACCCGCCCGACGATGACCCGGAACAGCCGCCCAGGACGAGGCAGGCGCCCAGAGTCGCGGCGGTGAGCAGGGCGGGGGGTCGGGTGCGTCGACTGATGATCATGACTCCCTTTCGCATTGCCGACCGGACCAGCAGTAAACGTTGACCAGATGATGTGGCCTCACCTGTGCGGGTTGGCGATGATCAGCCGGACTGGGTCGCCTCGCTCGGCTCGGGCGCCGTCGCGGCGTCGTCGCCGGCCCTGGTGTCGCGGACGATCGCGGCGAGCAGGCCGTCACCGTTGGGGACCAGCACGGGGACCAGCCGCTCGTCGTCGCGGACCCGCTTGAGCAGATCCCGCACCGCCACCGTTGCCGCGTCGCGGTTGCTCAAGTCGGCGACCCGGCCGTGCCACAGGGCGTTGTCGAACGCCATGATTCCGCCCGGGCGAAGCAGCCGGATCGCTTCGTCGAAGTACCCGACGTACTCCTCCTTGCTGGCGTCCCCGAACACCATGTCGTAGGCGCCGTCGGTCAGCCGCGGGAGGACCTCGAGGGCGTTGCCGGCGATCAGGCGGAAGCGGGACAGCGGAAAGCCGGCGGCGATGAAGGTCTGCTTCGCCACCCGCTGATGCTCGGCTTCCCGGTCGATCGAGGTGAGCAGGCCGTCGGGCGCCATGCCGCGCAGCAGCCAGGTGCCCGAGACACCGGCTCCGGTGCCGATCTCCACGATCGCCCGCGCGTTGATGCTCGCCGCGAGGAAGCGCAGCATCGCGCCGCCGCCCGCGCCGATCGGTACCGCGCCGAGGCTCTGGCCCTTCGGCCGAGCCTGGGTCGCGGGCGCGTCCTCGGCCAGCCATTCATCCACGTAGCGCCAGTTGCCCAGCGCGACGTCGGCGTCGCTGCGCTCGGTCACGGACGTCAGCGTAACGATCCGGCAGGGTTGAATGGATCCATGACCGACCAGGAGAGCTGGCCGCCGCCATCCGGACCGATGGCTCCACCGCCTGCACCGTGGACCGCGCAGCCGGCTCCATTTGGCGCTCCGCCTTCGCCTCCGCCGGTGAGCACACGCCCGGCGATGGCCGGGGTCTCCTGGACCGTGGCATCGATGATGGCCCTGCTCAGCGCGGTGCTCGGTGGCGCGATCGGCGGCCTGATCGGCCGCACCCACGACGGGGACGGGCCCAGCATCCACTCGGTGACCATCGGTGCGACCGCTGCGCCGACCGGGCGGCCGGAGCGGGCCGGCAGCTCGGTGGCGGTCGTTGCGAGCCGGATCCTGCCCAGCGTCGTATCGATCCAGGTCAGGCGCGGCAACATCGGCGACACGGGCTCGGGCATCGTGTTGAGCCGGTCCGGCTACATCATGACCAACAACCACGTCATCGCCCCCGCCACCGCTGGCGGCGAGCTGTCGGTGATCCTGCCCGACAAGTCGCGGGTGCACGCGACGGTCGTGGGCGAGCCGGACACTGTCGACGACATCGCGGTGATCAAGGTGTCGGGGGTCGATGGCCTGATCCCGGCGGCGATCGGGAACTCCGCGGACCTTGCGGTCGGTGACCCGGTGGTGGCGGTCGGGTCACCGCTCGGGCTGGCCGGGACCGTCACCAGCGGCATCGTGTCGGCGATCAACCGTCCGGTCGAGGCGGGCGGGGCGCCCGGCGTGGCCGATGACGTGATCGACGCGATCCAGACCGATGCCGCGATCAACCCCGGTAACTCCGGCGGCCCGCTGGTCGACGGCGAGGGCCGCGTGGTCGGGGTGAACTCGGCGATCGCCTCGCTGTCGACCTCGATCGCGAGCCAGCAGTCCGGCAGCATCGGACTAGGCTTCGCGATCCCGATCAACGAGGCCAAACGGATCGCCGAGCAGATCATCACCCGCGGCTACGCGACGCACGCGATCATCGGGGTGCGCCTCGACGCCACTTTCGAGGGCGAAGGCGCCAAGGTCAGTACGACGGGCACCGGCAACGTCACCTCCGGTGGGCCGGCCGACAAGGCGGGAATCCAGGCCGGGGACGTCATCGTCGAGGTGAACGGCGAGCGGATCACCAACGCCGACGAGCTGATCGTCGCGATCCGTCGCAGGACGCCGGGGTCGCAGATCTCGCTGACCTACCTGCGCGACGGGCGGCGGCACACGGTCGAGGTCGTACTGGGCTCGCAGCGCAGCACGAGCTAGTGCCGTGATCCGGCCACCCGGCGTACGCTGCATCGGTGGAGCCGGCGAGGCCGGCACCGTTGTCTGGGCGTTGGGTGGAGGACGTGCTCGGGAACCTCGGCTGGGAAGAGGTCCTGCTGCTTGCGATCCTCGGGCTGATCATCTTCGGGCCCAACCGGCTGCCGAAGGCGGCCGCCGACGCGGCGAAGATGCTGCGCGAGCTGCGGGCGATGGCCCGTGGAGCGGCCAGCGACCTCAAGGCCGAGCTCGGCCCGGAGCTGGCCGACATCGACCTGCGCGGGCTGCACCCTCGGCGGTTCGTCGAGGACGCGCTGTTCGGTGACGACGAGCCCGCTCCGCAGCAGCGACGCGCATCCAGCGTCGCGCTCGAGCCCGGCGAGCGCCCGCCCTACGACCCCGACGCCACCTGACCCGCAGGTGCCTTGGCTCAGACCGGGGTCAGCGTGAGGGGGCGGCCGGCCAGGCCGCGGGCCTTGCCCGCGAGGGCTCCGGCGATCTGCGCGTAGACCTTCGCGGCGGCCGAGTCCGGGTGGCTGAGCACCACCGGCTGCCCGGCGTCCCCGCCCTCGCGGACCGCCGCCTCGATCGGCACCGAACCGAGCAGCGGAACGTCTGCGCCGATCAGCTTGGTGAGGGTCTCGGCGACGGCCTGCCCACCGCCCGAGCCGAACACGTCGATCATCTCGGTGCAGTGCGGGCAGGCGAAGCCCGCCATGTTCTCGATCACCCCGGCCAGCCGCTGGCGGGTCTGGGTGGCGATCGCCCCCGCCCGTTCGGCGACCTCGTGCGCGGCGAGCTGTGGCGTCGTGACGATGACCACTTCGGCGCCGGGCAGCAGCTGCGCGGTCGAGATCGCGATGTCGCCGGTGCCGGGCGGCAGGTCGAGCAGCAGGATGTCGAGGTCGCCCCAGTAGACGTCCGCGAGCAGCTGCTCGAGGGCGCGGTGCAGCATCGGGCCGCGCCAGGCGATCGGCCGGTTGCCCTCCACGAACATGCCGGGGGAGACGACCCGTACGCCGTACGCCTCCGGCGGCACGATCATCCCGTCGACGATCGCAGGCGGGGTCTCGATCCCGAACATCCGGGGCATCGAGTGCCCGTACACGTCCGCGTCGACGATGCCGACCGTGAAGCCCTGCTGTGCCATCGCCGCGGCGAGGTTCGCGGTCGTCGAGGACTTGCCCACCCCGCCCTTGCCGCTGGCGATCGCGTAGACCCGGGTCAGCGATCCGGCCTTCGCGAAGCTGATCTCGCGCTGCGGCCGCCCGCCCTGCAGGTGCGCGCGCAGAGCCTGCCGCTGCTCCTCGGACATGACGTCGAGGGCGACCTTGACGCTGGTCACCCCCGCGACGGTCTGCACGGCGGCGGTCACGTCGTTGGTGATCCGGTCGCGCAGCGGGCACCCAGCAGTCGTGAGCAGGACCTTGATCTCGACGCTGCCGTCGAGCGCGACGGCCACGTCGTCGACCATCCCGAGCTCGGTGATCGGACGGTGGATCTCGGGGTCCTTCACCGTCGCGAGGGCAGCGGTGACGGCTTCGACGGTCGGCAGGGTGTCGCTCATTAGCAACCAGATTACGTCGTCCCGACGCCGTACCTCGTTTCGTTTCCTGGCTGCGCGGGCGCCGCGGACTACTCGGCGGCTTTGGCCTCGTCCTCCGTGGGCTTGAGGTCGTCGAGCAGTCGCTGCAGCTCGCCGCGGATGTAGTCACGGGTGGCGACGTCGCCGAGCGAGACGCGGATGGCGGCGATCTCGCGCGCGAGGTACTCGGTGTCCTCGACCGCCCGCTCCGACAGCGCGCGGTCCTGCTCGTACTGCACGCGGTCGCGGTCGGCCTGCCGGTTCTGGGCGAGCAGGATCAGCGGTGCGGCGTAGGACGCTTGCAGGGAGAGCAGCAGCGTCAGCAGCGTGAACTTGTTGGAGTAGGCGTCGAACTGCCAGCTCTTCGGGACCGCCGCGTTGTAGATGATCCACACGGCGATGAACATCGACATGTACCCGATGAATCGCCACGTGCCGAGGAAGCGGGCGACCCGCTCCGAGATGCGGCCCATCGACTCCGGGTTGTAACGCGGCAGCGCCAGACCGCGGCGCGGGTCCTGCGGCTGGTCCAGGCGCGGCGTCGCGCGGCGTTCACGTGCCATCGGGCACCACGGCCTCGCTGGTCGGCCGGTCTCGCCAGTCGGCCGGCAGCAGGTGGTCGAGGACGTCGTCGACGGTCACCGCGCCGAGCAGGTGGTCCGCGTCGTCGACGATCGGCACCGCGACCAGGTTGTACGTCGCGAGGTACGCCGTGACCTCCTGCAGCGGGCAGTCGGGGCCTAGCGGGTCCACCTGCGTGTCGACGATGCCGGACACGAGCGCGGACGGCGGTTCGCGGAGCAGGCGCTGGATGTGCGCGATGCCGACGTACTTGCCGGTCGGCGTCTCGGTCGGCGGCCGGCAGAC
>CAZEAM010000058.1:0-8740 GCA_964510285.1 uncultured Frankiaceae bacterium
CCACCGTCGTGCCGGACTCGGCGCGGCGCCGCCCGATCGCCGACCACACCGCGTGACGGGCGACCGGGTCGAGGCCAGTGGTCGGCTCGTCGAGGATCAGCACCGGGCGGTCGGCGACCAGCGCGCTCGCCACGCAGGCCAGCCGGCGCTGCCCGCCGGAGAGCCGGGTCAGGGGTCGGTCGGCCAGACCGCCGAGCCCGAGCTCCTCGAGCAGGTCCCGGGTCGCGGCGCCCGCGTCGCGGCGGGACAGCCCCCGCAGCCGGCCGGTCGTCTCGATCGCTCGCCGGACGTCGAGCTCGGCGAGCGCCGGCTCCTCCTGGGCGAGATACGCGGCCAGCCGGGCCGCGATCCGGCGGTCGGCGACCACGTCGTGACCAAGCAGGGCGATCTGGCCGGCGTCCGGCCGGACCAGCCCGGCGAGCTGGCGGACCAGAGTCGTCTTGCCGGCGCCGTTGGGTCCGAGCACGCCGAAGATCTCCCCCGCCGGCACGTCGATGTCGATGCCGGCGTTCGCCGGACTGGCCGCGCCGCGATAGGTCTTGGACAGCCCGCGTACCCGGTACGCCGCGTGCCGTTCCACCCCTCCAGTGTCGCCTAGTGCAACTTCGCGACCCGCAGGCCCTTCGCCTCGAGGCGCTCGGCGAGAAGTGGCAGTGCCGCGACCGTGGTCCGCCACGAGCCGGGGTCGCTCATCTCGTCGGAGTCGTGCAGCAGCAGCGTGCCGCCCGCCGGGCGGCCCGCCTCGAGGTCGTGCACGACCGACTCGGGGGTCGCCTCCGCCCGCCAGTCGCGGCCCCACGCCGACCACAGCACCGGCCGCATCCCGAGCCGGCGAGCCGCGACGTAGGACGGGCCGGACATCACGCCGTACGGCGGCCGCCACCAGGTGGGGGCGCGCCCGGCGGCCTCGCCCACCGTGTCACGGCCGCGGCGCAGGTCGTCGCCGATCCCCCACGGCGTGCGCGCGATCGAATAGCGGTGGTCGTCGCCGTGCAACTCGACGGTGTGTCCCCGCCGGACCGTCTCGGCGACCACGTCCGGGAACCGGCGCACCTGGGAGCCGACGACGAAGAACGTGGCCGGCCAGCCCAGCCGGTCGAGCTGGTCCAGCACGGCGATGGTGCCCTCCGGGTGCGGCCCGTCGTCGAAGGTCACCGCAACGGTGCCGGCCGGCATCGGCCCGCACAGCGAGGGCGCCAGCGTCGAGCGGAATCGCGGCAGCCAGGTGCCGGCCGGGACGATCTGCGCCGCCGCAGCGGCGCCGACGACGGCCGACGCCGCGGTGAGCGCGGCGCTCAAAACAAGGTGCCGATCACGTCGATCGCCCGCTCCCCCGCGAACACGTCGGCGGCCGCGCGGGGTGGCTGGGCACGGCGTACCGCATCGAGCAGCTGGGTGTCGTCGGTGGTGCAGGTGGCCAGCCCGGTGCGCTCGAGGACGACGGCGTTGATCCGGCCGTGCCCGGCGATCGGGCGGTAGACGACGGTCGGCTTGCCGACCGCGAGGGCCTCCCAGCAGGTCGTCCCGCCGGCGTTGTCGACCACGACGTCCGCCGCGGCCAGCAGGCCGAGCACGTCGGTGGTCCAGGGCACGGCGCGGACCTTGTCGATGCCGGCCAGCCTGGCGGCCAGCCGGGTCGAGCGCCCGGTGAGAACCAGCACGACGTCGACCGCCTCGGTCAGGCGGCGCGCGGCGTTGACCACCTGGCCGACCCCCCAGCTCCCGCCGTTGACCAGGACCACGCGCGCCTCGTCGGCGAGGTTCCAGCGGCGCCGGGCCGCGGCCCGGTCGACCGGCTCGCAGTACTTCGCGGCGATCAGCGGCGCGACCGGCTTGACCACGTCCGCACCCATCTCCTCGAGCGCGGCAGCGGTGTCCGGCATCGGCGCGAGATGCAGGTCGACGCCCGGCCACACCCAGTACGGATGCGCGCCGGGGTCGGTCACGTACGTGGCGGCCGGGACGGCGAGCCGGCCTTCGGTGCGAAGCCGGCCGAGGACCTGGGCGGCGAGGTTGTACACCGCGACGACCGCGTCCGCCTCGAACTCGGCGACCACGTCGAGCAGCGGCTGCTCGCTGCTCCGCCCGCCGTTTCGGGTGATGAACTCGAACAGGCCGGGATGGACCAGCCAGGTGCGCATCGCCCAGTCGTAGAGGCCCGGGGTCACGGCGATCATGCCGTGGTAGAACGCGCGCAACGCATCGCCTTGATGCAGCTTCGGCATCGACAGCAGGTCGACCGTGCGCGCCTCGATCCCGTCAGCCGCAGCCTGCGCGGTGAGGGCGGCGGCTGCGGCGTCGTGCCCGGCGCCCATCGACGCCGACACGATCAACAACCGCTTAGCAGTCATCAGTGATCACGCTAGATCACTAACCACGCCGAACCGTTGCATTCATCTACGGTCACCGGTTGCGCCCTAGGAGACGGCGTGCGGGCCCAGCAGCTGCTTGAGGTCCGCCATGAGCGCGGGCGTCGGCGCGACCCGGAAGCCGTCGCCGATGCGGGTCACCGTCGTTCGTGCCGCAGTGGTGAGCGCGAGGTGGACGTCGGTCGCGCCGGGATGAGCCGCCAGCACCTCCTTGAGTCGCTCCACCACCAACGGCGTGCAGCGGTTCGCCGGAAGCGTGATGACGACCGGGCCGCGCGGCCCCTCGGTGATGTCGGGGACGGTCACGTCGATCGCGATCAGGCGCGGCACGTCCTCGCGCTTGTCGAGCTTGCCCTTGACCAGTACGACGGCGTCCTCGGCGAGGTGCACGCCGTACTCCTCGTAGGTCCGCGGGAAGAACAACACCTCGACCGCGCCCTCGAGGTCCTCGAGCACCGCCTGCGCCCACGAGTCGCCGCGCTTGGTCATCTTGCGCGTCACGCTCGACAGGATCCCGCCGACGGTGAGCACCGCGCTGTCCAGCTTGTCCTCGGCTCCGAGCGCGGAGACCGGGCAGTCCACCGCGGCCGCCAGGACGTGCTCGACACCGAGCAGCGGATGGTCGGAGACGTAGAGGCCGAGCATCTCGCGCTCGTAGGCCAGCAGCACCGACTTGTCCCACTCGACGACCGGGATGGTCAGGTTGAGCCCCAACGAGGGATCGGCCGGGTCGCCGTCGCCGTCGGCGCTGAACAGGTCGAACTGCCCGACTGCCTCGTTGCGCTTGGTGTCCATGCAGGCGTCGATCGCCTCGGCGTGGATGCGCAGCAGGCCCTGCCGGGTGTGCCCGAGCGAGTCGAACGCACCCGCCTTGATCAGCGACTCGACGACCTTCTTGTTGCAGACGACCGGCTCGACCTTCGTGAGGAAGTCGGCGAAGTCGGCGTACCCGCCCTTGCTGCGCCGGGTCGCGCAGATCGAGGCCACGACGTTGGTCCCGACGTTGCGGATCCCGGCCATGCCGTAGCGGATGTCGGTGCCGACCGGGGCGAAGTCGGCGTCCGAGGAGTTGACGTCGGGCGGCAGCACCTTCACGCCCATCCGCCGGCACTCGTGCAGGTACAGCGCGCTCTTGTCCTTGTCGTCGCGGACCGACGTGAGCAGCGCGGCCATGTACTCCGCCGGGTACCGCGCCTTGAGGTACGCCGTCCAGTACGACACGAGCCCGTAGCCGGCGGCGTGCGACTTGTTGAAGGCGTAGTCCGCGAACGGGATCAGGGTTTCCCAGAGCTTGTTGATCGCCGCGTCGCTGTAGCCGCGGGCCTTCATGCCCTCGCTGAACGGGACCTTCTCCTTGTCGAGGATCTCCTTCTTCTTCTTGCCCATCGCCCGGCGCAGCAGGTCCGCTTGTCCGAGCGAGTAGCCGGCGACCCGTTGCGCGATCGCCATGACCTGCTCCTGGTAGACGATCACGCCGTAGGTCTCGGCGAGCAGGTCCTCGAGGGTCTCGGCGAACTCGGGGTGGATCGGCTCGATCTTCTGCCGTCCGTGCTTGCGCTCGACGTAGGCGAGGTGGCTGCCCATCCCCATCGGGCCGGGCCGGTACAGCGCGTTGAGGGCGGCGATGTCTTCGAACGTCGACGGCTGCAACGCCCGGATCAGCGAGCGCATCGGCCCGCCCTCGAACTGGAACACCCCGATCGTGTCGCCCCGGCAGAGCAGCTCGTAGGCCTCGGGCCGGTCCAGCGGCAGCGTCTCGAGGTCGACGGTCTCGCCCCGGTTGGACTGGATGTGGCGCAACGTGTCGTCGAGCACGGTGAGGTTGCGCAGGCCGAGGAAGTCCATCTTCAGCAGCCCGAGCGCCTCGCAGGCGCCCATGTCGAACTGCGTGATGATCGCGCCGTCCTGCTCGCGGCGCTGGATCGGGATCACGTCGATCAACGGCTGCCGCGACAGGATCACGCCGGCCGCGTGCACTCCCCACTGCCGCCGCAGCCCTTCGAGGCCGCGCGCGGTGTCGACGACCTTTTTCACGTCGTGCTCGGACTCGTAGAGCGCCCGGAACTCCTTGCCTTCGCCGTAGCGGTCGTGCGCGGGGTCGAAGATCGCCGAGATCGGCAGGTCCTTGCCCATCACCGGCGCCGGCATCGCCTTGGTGATCTTGTCGCCGATGCCGTACGGGTAACCCAGCACCCGGGCGGCATCCTTGACGGCGGCCTTCGCCTTGATCGTCGAGTAGGTGATGATCTGGCTGACCCGGTCCTCGCCGTACTTCTCGGTCGCGTAGCGGATCATGTCGCCGCGCCGGCGCTCGTCGAAGTCCAGGTCGATGTCGGGCATCGAGATGCGCTCCGGGTTGAGGAAGCGCTCGAACAGCAGGCCGTGCGCGATCGGGTCGAGCTCGGTGATCCGCAGCGCCCACGCGACCAGCGACCCCGCGGCCGACCCGCGGCCGGGCCCGACCCGGATGCCGTTCTCGCGGGCGTGCCGGCACAGGTCCGCGACGACCAGGAAGTAGCCCGGGAAGCCCATCTGGATCATCACGCCGAGCTCGAACTCCGCGCGCTCCCGGTACTCCGGCGGTACGGCGCCACCGAAGCGCATCTCGAGGCCGCGGTGGACCTCGGCGCGCAACCAGCTCTCCTCGGTCTCCCCCTCGGGGACGTCGAAGCGGGGCAGCAGGTTCGCCCCTTCGTCGAACTCGACGTTGCACCGCTCGGCGATCAGCAGGGTGTTGTCGCACGCCGCCGGGATCTCCCGCCACAGCGTGCGCATCTCCTGCGGCGTCTTCAGGTAGAAGTCACGCGCGTCGAACTTGAAGCGGTTCGGGTCGGCCATCGTCTTGCCGGACTGCACGCACAGCAGCACCTCGTGCGCCTCGGCGTCCTTCGGGTACGTGTAGTGCAGGTCGTTGGTCGCGATCGTCGGGATCCCGAGATCCTCGGACAGCCGCAGCAGGTCGGCGTGGACCCGGGTCTCGATGTCGAGGCCGTGGTTCATCAGTTCGCAGTAGAACGAGTCGCGACCGAAGATGTCCTGCAGCTCGCCGGCGACGGTCCGCGCGCCGGCGTAGTCGCCGATCCGCAGCTTGGTCTGGATCTCGCCGGACGGGCAGCCGGTCGTGGCGATCATCCCGGCGGCGTACTCGCTGAGCAGCTCGCGGTCCGCCCGCGCCTTGTAGAAGTAGCCCTCGAGACTGGAGCGGCTGGCCAGCCGGAACAGGTTGTGCATCCCGGCCGTGGTCTGCGCGAGCAGGGTCATGTGGGTGTAGGCGCCGCCGCCGGAGACGTCGTCTTCGCCGCCCTCGGCCCACCGCACCCGGGTCCGCTCGTACCGCGACGTGCCCGGCGTGACGTAGGCCTCCATGCCGATGATCGGCTTGACCCCGGCCGCCTTGCCCTTCTTCCAGAACTCGTAGGCCCCGAACACGTTGCCGTGGTCGGTCATCGCCAACGCGGGCATGCCCATCCGGGCCGCCTCGGCGAACAGGTCGCCGACCCGGGCCGCGCCGTCGAGCATGGAGTACTCGCTGTGCACGTGCAGGTGGACGAACTGCTGCGCGCCCACCGGATCCATCCAGTCGTTCTAACACGCGGGTGAGACGGCGGTCGGCGTGTCGTCGCGGCGCGTCGCCGCCCGGCCCGGGGAGTCACCCGGCTACGTACAGTCGATGACATGACCCGCCGGTCCCACGCGAGCTCTTCGCGCACGCTCCTGGGCCTGGCCGGGCTGGTCAACCTCGGGGTGATCGTGCTCGGCGCCACCGCGATCATCGCCGCCCCGGCCTCCGTGCCGACCGGCAACGGCACCACGGTGGCCAGCACCGCGCCGGCCGCGCACGGCTCCGAGCAGCCACGGCTGCTGAAGTGGTCCGGGCTGACCTGGTACGTCTACCCGAACTGCGACGACTGCGGGCCGAGCCTCACCCCGACGACCAACGCCTCCGACGCCGTGTACGTCGACGACCGTGGCTACCTGCACCTCAAGGTGACGAAGGTGGCCGGCAAGTGGCGCGGCGTCGAGCTGCGCGCGCTGACCCGGCCGACGTACGGCACGTACCGCTGGATCGTGGACACGGCCACCGCCGACCTGGACCGCTGGGCGGTCCTCAGCATGTTCCTCTACCGGCCCGGCGCGAAGAAGTTCACCAGCGAGATCGACATCGAGAACTCGCGCTTCCCGCACCTGCTCCGGGCGCCGAACAACTCGCAGTTCGTCGTGCAGCCCTACAACGAGAAGGGCAACCTGCACCAGTACCAGATCCTGCCGTCCTACCACCCGCTGCTGCAGCAGTTCACCTGGCAGCCCGGCCCGACGTACGGCGCTCCCAACCGGGTCGACTTCATGACCCGGGTCGGGTCGACGATCGCGGCGCCGCTGCTCAACCAGTGGTCCTACACCGGCTACAGCGTGCCGCCCCCGCAGGGCATGCATCTGTTCGTCGTGCTGTGGATGAACCAGAACAAGCCGCCCTCGGGCGGCGAGCTGTCCGCGGTCGTCCGCAACCTGACGATCAAGCCGCTCGGCGGCTGATTTTCACCCCCACCGCACCGCCTGCCGCGGCGTTTCGGGCCTGCCGCCACCGTAGAATCACCGCCATGCCCAGCCGCTTTCGCGTGCGTTCCGCTCGCCCGATCGCCGGGCTGGCGCTACTCACCGCGGTCGCCATCCTGGGTGTCGCTCAGGCCGCCACCGGCGCCGCGCCGCCGACGCGCGGCACGAGCATCGGGTCCTAGCTCTACCCCGACGCGACCGCCGCGTACAAGGGTCAGTCCGACCGCGCTGGCCTGCTGGCCGGCCCGGGCCGCAAGGGCGACTCGCTGATCCGGCTGATCAGCTGGGCGGGCCGCCCCTGGCTGGTCTACTCGAACACCTCGATCGGGCCCGAGCACGTGAAGCTGACCAACTCGACCCAGGCGATCTGGATCGACGGCCGCGGCCGGTTGCACTTGCACATCGTCAAGATCGACGGGGTGTGGCGCTCGGTGGAGCTCCGGTCGCTCAACACGGTCAGCTACGGCCGGTACCGGCTGGTCAACGACACCGCCACCGGCAAGTTCGCCGACCAGACCGTGTTCGGCATGTTCGTGTACCGGCCTGGCACCAAGACCTACACCAACGAGATCGACATCGAGAACTCGCGCTTCCCGCGCTACCTCAAGGCGCCCAACAACGCGCAGTTCGCGGTGCAGCCGTACCGGGCGCCGCACCACGCCCACCCCTACCACGTGAAGCCGTCGTACAAGCCGCTGTTCCAGGAGTTCACCTGGTACCCGCCGGCACGGGGCAAGGGGACGGTCAAGTTCCAGACCCGGGTCGGTACGACGCCGCACGCGCCGCTGCTGACCCGCTGGGCCTACCACGGCGCCAGCTCGCCGACCGACCAGAACATGTACCTCTACATCACGCTGTGGCTCAACCACGGGAAGGCGCCGAGACACGGCACGCACTCGGCGACCCTGCGGTCGCTGACGGTCAGCCCGATCCGCTAGCCGCCGCTGGCGGTGAGCCGGGCGAACGACACCTCCGGCACCTTGCCGGTGACCTGCGGCTCGAGCGGCATGATCACCAGCGAGTCCGGCTTCGCGCCGACCGGCGCCGGGTCGAGGATGCGGACCGCGGCCTGTCGGGACAGCGACTGCAGCTGCGCGACCGGGCCCTGGACGGCAAATGCGAACACGCAGCCGCAGGTCGGGCCGAGCCCGCTCGCGTCGATCCGCGCGGCGGCCGCGCGCGCGGCTTCGGCCTGGACCTTCTCGGCGAGCTCGGTGGTGGGGTGGGTGATGGAGCGGCTGAGCAGCCGCTCATAGTGCAGCGCCACGTCGCCGGCCGCCTGCTGAGCCAGCGTCAGCTCGGTCGACAGCCCCGCGTCCGCCGAGGTCGCCAGGACGTGTACGTCGTCCTCCTGCGGGGGCGGCACCCGCGCGAACCCGAGCACCACGCGCAGCCCGGGGGTGTCGTGCAGCAGCTGGTCGACCGCCTGCGGGCTGATGTAGGCGTCGAGGTCGACCACCGCGACCAGCTGCTGCGAGGACGCGAGCTGGTCGAGCGAGGCTCGCCGCCCGGAAGCCTGCGACTCGTAGGTCGCGACGGTGCTGCCGGGCAACGGGCCGAGCTGGGCGCCGGACAGCCGCGGGCCCAGGTGGCCGCTCGGCAGGGTCGCCCGATGCCGGTCCCCGCCGGTCACCGCGATCAGGATTGCCGCCGCCGCGACGCAGGCCAGCGCGATGGCGATCACCGGCTCGCGGCGGATCCACGGCGCGACCCGCTTGCCGACGACCCCGTCGGAGCCGACCACCGCCCGGGCGGCACGGGCCACCCCGCGCAGCGCGCCGGCCACGGCAGGGAGGGCTCGTTCGTCCAGCTCGGCC
>CAZEAM010000059.1:0-14537 GCA_964510285.1 uncultured Frankiaceae bacterium
GACCGCCGAGGCCCGCGACGCACGCATCGTGACGATCGCGTCGGCCACGGGCGGGTGCGGCAAGACGTTCTTCGCGACCTCAGCGGCGACCGTGCTGGCCCGGATGGGCCATCAGGTCTTGCTGGTCGACCTCGACCTGCAGTTCGGCGAGGTGGCGGCGGCGCTGCAGATCCACCACCCGTACAGCATCTACGACGGGCTGTACCGCGCGAACGGCCAGCCGCTCGGACCCGACGAGTTCGAGGAGCACCTCCCCGAGCTGGTCTGCCACCACGAGCTCGGCTTCGACGTGCTCGCCGCCCCGCGTGACCCGGTGCTCGCCGACTACGTCGGCGCACGCGACGCCGGCGTCGTACTCGACTGCGTCGCTGCGCACTACGACGTCGTCATCGTGGACACCCCGCCCTCGCTGAACGACGTGGTGATCGCCGCGCTCGACCGTTCCGACTCGGTCGAGGTGCTGGCCACGCCCGACGTTCCGTCCCTGCGCAACCTGACGGCGTTCACCGACGTGCTGCGCCGGCTCGGGCTGGAGGACGAACGGCTTCGGCTGGTGCTCAACAAGGTGGAGGCCGATGTCGGCGTCACCGTGGCGCAGGCCAACGAGGCGTTCGGCGGCCGGTTCCGCACCGTGCTCCCGGCGGACCGCGCTGTGAGCCGCGCGGTCAACCGCGGCACGACCGCGCCGGCTTCGGAGCCCCGGTCGAAGATCAGCCGCGCGATCGTCCCGGCGGTCGCCTCGATGGCTACCCACCTCGCGCTCACCCCGCGCCAGGCCGACTCCGGCTTCGCACTGACCGAGACCGCTCAACCGCCGCTGCGCCGACTCTGGCGAGCGCTTTCAGGAGGTAACCCGTGAAGCTCCCATCCCGCATCGGCGACGAGGGCCCGGCGGATCGCGCAACTGGTCTCGCCGGAGCGCTTCAGGAGCGCCGCAAGGCTCCCGGGACGCGGGCCGACCGCGGTACGGCGCGCCCGGCCGCGGCGGAGCACACCCGCCGATCGACCACCACCCCCGACCCGACGGCCATGGCGCCGGTGACCCCGCACACCGACCACCGCGACGAGCCGGACCGGCTCGACGACCTGCGGACCGAGGTTCGCCGTGCCGTCGTCACCGACTTCGGTCCGGCCCTCGCCGAGGCGAACGTCGACGAGAGCCGGATCCGCGCCTCGATCGCGAAGCAGCTCGAGAAGGTGCTGCGGACCTCGACGATCAGCGTCTCTCCGGCCGAACGCGAGGAGTTCATCGACGCCACCCTCGCCGACATGCTCGGCTGGGGGGTGCTCACCCCGCTCATGGCCGACCCGGAGATCACCGAGGTCATGTGCAACGGACCGCACACCGTCTACGTCGAGCGGGCCGGCCGGATCTCGCTGAGCCCGGTCCGGTTCCGCTCCGACGCCACGCTGCGTCAGGTCGCCGACCGGATGCTCGCCGTCGCGGGACGGCGGGTCGACGAGGCCAGCCCGATGGCCGACGGCCGGCTGAACGACGGCAGCCGGATCAACGTGATCATCCCGCCGCTGTCGACCGGAGGAACGATCCTCACGGTTCGCCGCTTCCCCGAGAAGTCGATGACGGTCGCCGACCTGATCGGCAAGGAGTCGCTGTCCACCGACTCTGCGGTGTTCCTCGAGGCGGCCGTTCGCGGCAAGCTCAACGTGCTCGTCTCCGGCGGTACGTCGACCGGTAAGACGACCCTGCTCAACGTCCTGTCCGCGTTCATCCCCGAGGGCGAGCGCATCATCACGATCGAGGACGCGGCGGAGCTTCGGCTCGGGCAGCCGCACGTGGTCGGTCTCGAGTCGCGACCGGCCAACACCGAAGGCGCCGGCCGGGTGACCATCCGCGACCTGGTCCGCAACGCGCTGCGCATGCGCCCGGACCGCATCGTCGTCGGCGAGGTCCGCGGTGGCGAGGCCATCGACATGCTCCAGGCGATGAACACGGGCCACGAAGGCTCGCTTACCACCGTCCACGCGAACAGCCCGCGCGATGCGCTGCTGCGGCTCGAGACCATGGTGCTGATGAGCGGGGTCGACCTGCCGCTGCGGGCGATCCGCGAGCAGATCGCCAGTGCGATCGACCTGATCGTGCAGCTCGGCCGTCACACCGACGGCTCGCGGGTGATCACCCACATCACCGAGGTGCAGGGGCGCGAAGGCGACACGATCACGCTGCAGGAGATCTTCGACCGCTCCGGCGCCGGCCCGCTGCGCGCGACCGGCCTGCGGCCACGCAGCGCCGACCGGCTGGCCGAGCGTGCGGTCGACCTGCCGCTGGCGATCTTCCGCCGCACGACGTCCACGGCCACCGCCGCTCCGGTCCGCAAGGGGGTACGCCGATGATCGAGTTCCTCGCCGCGCTGATGGTGGCCGGCGGCATCATCGCCGCCGTCGTCGCCCGCGTGGCCGCCAACCGGCGCCGGGTCCACGACCTGCGCGCCGCGCTGGACCTTCAGTCGCTGGAGCCCGCGAAGCCGGAGAACGCCGAGCGGACCAGCACGCTGCTGGCCCGTACCGGCGTTGCCGCCGAGCGGGTGCTCGGTGACGCGGACGTCCTCAACCGGGTACGCCAGCTGCTCGACCGCAGCGACTGGTCGCTGACCGCCGGAGAGTTCGCCATCACCTCTGCCGTCGGCGCGCTGATCGCCGGGTTGCTCGGCTACCTGCTGGGCGGCCCGGTCCTCGCCATCATCGTTGCCCCGATCGCGCTGGTCGCGCCGTACGTCCTCGTCGTCCGGGCGGTGGACAAGCGGAAGAAGGCGCTCGAGGAGCAGTTCCCCGAGATTCTCGACCTGATCGCGGCGAGCCTCGAGTCCGGGGCCAGCGTCATGCGAGCCCTCGAGCTGGTCGTCGAGGAAGCCGACGAGCCCACCGCGAGCGAGTTCGGTCGGGTGCTGACGGCGACCCGCATGGGCACCGAGCTGCCCGACGCGTTGGCGGCCATGAGCACCAGACTCGGCTCTCGCGACGTCGACTGGACAGTGCAGGCGATCAGCGTGCAGCAGCGCACCGGCGGCCGGCTCGCGGACATCCTGCGCATCGTCGCCCGGACGATGCGCGGCCGCAGCGAGGTCAAGCGCGAGGTCGACGCGCTCACCGTCGAGGGCCGGCTGTCCGGCCTGATCCTCGGCGCGCTCCCGTTCTTCATCACCGCGGTGATGCTGATCGTCAGCCCGGACTACATCAAGCCGTTGTTCCACGAGTCGGTCGGCATCTTCATGATCTCGGTCGCCGGCGCCCTCATGCTCGCCGGGTTCGTCTGGATGCGACGCGTCATCCGAGTGGAGGTCTGACCCCATGGTTGTTCTTGCCGTCGTCCTGGTCGCGGCGGGTCTCGGCGTCGCCGGTGCCGGCCTGTACGCCAGCCGCGCCGCGATCGCCTCCCATGCGCAGTCCGCGATGAGCGCGCTCGACTCGGTCCCGGCTCCCAACGCGGGCGTGGTGTACCGGCTGCTCGAGCCGCTCGCCGACCTCGGCGCCCGCATGATGCGCCCGCTGTCCCCGGCGCGGCGCCTGGACCTGACCCGGCAGCGGATCGTCTACGCGGGCCTGGAGGCGAAGCTGACCGTCGAGCAGATGCTCGCCTACAAGGCCGGCGCTGCGGTCGCCGGATTCCTGTTCGGCCTGTTCATCCACCCCCATCAGGTCCCCGGCGTGGTCGCCGGGCTGGTCCTCGGCGTCCTCGCGTCGTTCCTCCCCGACGTGATGCTCGACTCGCGGGCGAAGGAGCGGCAGCAGGCGATCGCGCGAGCCCTGCCGGACGCGCTGGACCTGCTGTCGATCACGGTGGAAGCCGGCCTCGGCCTCGAGCAGGCGCTGGTCGTCGTGACCGACCGGCTCGAAGGTCCGCTCGGTGACGAGCTTCGCCGGATGCTGCGCGAGATCGAGCTCGGTGTGGACCGGCGCAAGGCCCTCGAGTTCCTTCGCAGCCGCACCGACGTCCGTGAGCTGTCGGGCTTCGTCGTGGCGCTGCTGCAAGCCGACGAGCTGGGTATGGCGATCGGCGAGGTGCTGCGCGTGCAGGCGGCACAGGTCCGGCTGGTCCGCCGCCAGCACGCCCGCGAGCAGGCCGCGAAGACGCCGGTGAAGATCCTCTTCCCGGTGATCTTCACGATCTTCCCGGCGATGTTCGTCGTGACGATCGGGCCCGGCGCCATCAAGATCGCGCAGACGATCTTCCACATCTAGCCGCCGCACGGTCCCAGGCGGCCGAGGCGGAGGTTCAGGAGATCGCCCGTACGGGTTCTGCAGCCGTGCGGGCGATCTCCTGTTCGGCGGTGGGGGCTTCCGGCGCCGTCAGGTCGGGAGGACGACCGTCGCCACGAGCGGATTGTGGTCGGAGGGGATCGCGCCCACGAACTTCCCGTGGCTGAGCTCGAGCACCTGCCGCCACGTCGTCGCCGCGGCACCCGGCGCCACGAAGATGCCGTCGAGGTACTTGCGGTGCGTCGGCGGCTTGCGCTGGAACTGGTTCGCGGTGTCGTACTTCGTGCCGGAGCGTGACTGCGCCACGCTCAACGCGTCGGCGACGTGGTGCGCCTGCATGGCGACCCGCGGACCGTCGAACTTGTGCTTGCTTTCCACGGCGCTGTTGGTGTCGCCCGCGTAGAAGATCGGCACGTTGTGCGCCGCCGCGTAGGCACTGCCCTGGTCGAGCATCGACTCGGTCTGCTCCTGGCGGATCTGGTCGTCGGGACCCGGGTTGTTGTTCTTCACGTACAGGTGGAAGGACACGTAGACGAACTTCGCGCCCGTGGCGATCACCCGGAACTGCTGGTAGGCGGCCCAGTGGTCGTGCGTGACCGACCCGTGCCCGAGGTCCCAGTGGTCCCCGTCGCCGACGGTCTGCACGACATTGGGGTCGTAGAGCAGGTAGTTCGCGGTACGGAAGTAGTGCTTCTCCGTCGGCGGGACCTCCGTGCGCGCGAGCTTGTAGGCACCGCCCAAGGCACTGACGAGATCGTCGATCTGGCGCGGCCCCTTCACCGCACCGACCCACGCGGCTGCCTCCTGGACCGCGATCACCGACGGCCGCACGTCGTTGATGACCTTGACGATCTTCGGACGCCGGTCCGACCACGCCTCTCCCGCCGGGTGCGGGCTGTCCAGCTCGCGGATGTTCCAGGTCATCGCGGTGATCGTGCTGCCGCCGGCGCTGCGCGATCCGGTGGTGATGCTCGACGGCTTGGACTTCGTGCCGGTGTTCACCGCGCGAACCCGGAAGAAGTACGGCGTACCGGTTGCCAGATCGCCGGGCGTGAGCTGCTGGTCGGGACCGATGATCTTGTAGGTCTTCTTGCCCGTGGTGAACGACGCGTCCGTCGCGCGGTCGACGAGGTAGCCGGTGCCGGCGCCGCCGGTCCAGGTCAGCGACAGCGCACCGTCGGGGTTGCTCACCGCGAGACGGGTCGGCGCGGACGGCTTCAGCCCGACCGGGCCGAACGTCGCGGAGTACGCGTGGTGCCCGCCGGACTTCGCGACCGCCCGCCAGTAGTACGGCGTGGTCGAGAACTTCAGCCCGCTCACGGTCACCGTCTTGCTCTTCGACCACCGCGAGTGCGGGTCGTTGTGCAGCAGGTCGGCGATCAGCTGGTGGTGGACCTGCGCGACGTACACGCGGTATCGCGCGGCATGCCCGTGGATCTTGAAGGTCAACGAGGTGTGGCTGGCGCCGACCACCTTGACCTTTGAGATCGACGGTGACGCCGCCGCGGCCGGCGGGGCGGCAGCGACGAAACCGGTAAGGCCGACAAGCGCGGTCGCGCTGATCGCGGCGAGCAACCGCCGGCTGGGACGGACGGAGTTCATACGCGTTCCTTGGTCAGGGTGGTCCGATCGTACGGTGGACCTCCCCGGACGCTGGAACGACGAACCCCGGCCGCCCGCGACCGGCGTCGGTCAGAACTGGTCGGGAGTTTCGATCGCTTCGCTGACCGTGATCTCCGGCGGGGTGTTCGGGTCAGCCCCGATCGACCCGATGAACTCTTGCATCGACGGGTCGCCGAAGAACGCCTCGAAGCTGGCCGGATCGCTCCACTCGTCGACCACGTGGATGTAGCCGTCGCCGATGCCGAACCGGTGATGGATGGCGCCCATCGACTTGGCCTTGTCGGCGACCGCCTTGATCTCGTCAGCTCGCTCGTCCAGCGCCTTGCGGAAGGTCTCGACGTCGCCCGTGACCTTCAGCGTGATCAGAAAGCTCATTCCACCACCCCTTTACTCAGCCGTTGCGGCTAGCGGCGCAACCCTAGGCCTGCGACCCCGCGGCGGCAACGGCCGATCCGCCCAACTGTTGACAGTGGCGATTTGTCCTTGATAGGCCACCTTCACCACTTTTATTGCATTATCCAATCGTTGCGTTATGCACGAGTTCGGGGAGGAGCCGCTCATGCTTGTGGGGAGAACCGCTCGCAAGGTCATCGGAGTCGCCACCGGTGGCGTGCTGGCCGGGCTCGGCCTGTTCGCCGGCCCGGCGACCGCCGCGTCGGCGGACACGCCGCCAGCAGCACAGAACTGGCACGTGCTGGTCGGCGCGCAGACCGTGCACGGCTCGATCCAGACCATGGGCTTCTACCCGGGCCAGATCACCGTCGACCAGGGTGACAGCGTCACCTGGACCGCCAACTCGGCCGAGCCGCACACCGTGACCTTCCTGTCGACGGCTGACCCGTGCCCGGACACCGCGCTGTGCGCGCTGCCGCAGACCGGGTTCGACCTGGGCTCGCCGGTCCAGTCGAGCCCGCAAGGCGGGACGTCGTACGACGGGACGTCGTACTTCAACTCCGGCGTGATGACCTCATCGCCCCCGGGACCGACCCTGCCGTTCCCGCCGACCGTCCCGCTGGTGCACACCTACACGCTGACCTTCCCGGACACCCTGGCGCCGGGCACCTACACCTACTACTGCCTGGTGCATGGCCAGGCGATGGTCGGCACCGTCGTGGTCCAGCCCAAGGGCACGGCGTACCCGGCGACCCAGGCACAGATCGACGCCGCGAACGCGACGCAGATCCGGGCCGACCTCGACTCGGGCGTCGCGCTGCGGGCACAGGCCCGCCAGCAGGACCGCAAGCTCAGCACCGGGCGACACCCGGTGGTCATCTCCGGCCTGATGAACGACCGCGCGATGCTGATGCGTTTCGTCGGGCCGGCGAACAAGGTCAACGTGGGCGACAAGGTGAGCTTCGTCGTCGCGAGCATGGGCGAGCCGCACACGGTCACGTTCGGCAACCCGGTGACCGGATGCGGCACACCGCCGTGCAACCCGGAGCAACCGTGGAACACCACGCGCACTGCTCACGGCAACCTGTTCGCCCGCTTCCCCGCGCGCAACGGCGATTTCACCGGCAGTGCACAGACATTGAACTCGGGGATCATGCTGGGCCTGCCACCCGCGCTGACCCATCTGCCGAAGAGCCTGACCATCCAGTTCACCAAGGTCGGCGACTACAACTACATCTGCGCGCTGCACGCGTACTTCGGGATGGTCGGCACGGTGCACGTCCATCACCGGCCGCACCACCACCATCACCACCACCATCACCACTGACGGGGGCCTCACCACAACGGGGCTGGCGGTCCTAGGGCCGTCGGCGACAAGCCGCCGGCCCTACGCCGTCAACGGCTCCTCGACTGCCGAGCCCGGTAACCAGACCTGGGCTTGTCGGGATGTCTCGCGACATCACATCGGTGGAGACGAGGGGAATCGAACCCCTAACCCCCGCCTTGCAAAGGCGGTGCTCTGCCAATTGAGCTACGTCCCCCGGAGGGGGATGGGTGGGCCTGGATGGACTTGAACCATCGACCTCTTCCTTATCAGGGAAGCGCTCTAACCGAGCTGAGCTACAGGCCCTTGGTCGCCGGGTGGCGATGCACCCGCTGCGGCCAGCGAGCCTACTAGAGCGGATGGCACATGCGTACTGCTATCGCCATGCCGATGGCACACACGTACTGCTATAGCGATAGCGGTGTGCCATGCGCTCTACTCCCGCTCGGAGAGGGTCACCTCCACGCCGCCGGTGATGTCGGTGCAGACGTTGTAGATGAACGCGGTCAGGGTCGCGAAGGCCGCGAACAGCACGACGTTGACCAGGCCGACGACCACCGCGACGATCACCACCCGGTTGAAGCTCAGCCACTCGCCCAGCCCTGGGCCGCTGCTGGTGTCGCTGACGTCGGAGAGGAACTTGCGCAGCGAGCCGATGACGCCCATCGCGTCGATCACCCCGTACAGCAGGACCACCGCGACGACGAGCACGACCATCCCGACCAGCCCGTAGACCACGGAGAACTTCAGCGTCGACCACGGATCGATCCGCTTGAGGGTGAGCCGAGCCCGGCGGCCGCGTCTGCGGACCGGAGCCGTGCCGACCGTGACCGGCGTGCGCGTGGTCGTGGTCGCTGCGCCAGGGACCACCGTGGTGGACATCGGAGCCAACGAGCCCGCCCGTCCCGACGACGGGTCAGCCCGGAGCGGACCGCTGGCAGGCGAGGCGGGACCGCCCGAAAGCGACCCGCCGCGCAACGCCGGCGGCTCCCCCGAGCCGATCGTCACGACTTAGTGCCCTCCTCTTCGTCCTCGGCCTCCGCGTTACGCGCGACCGCAACCACGTTTTCTTCGGCCTTGAGATTGATCAGTCTCACGCCCATGGTCTGTCGACCAGCTCGGCGTACTTCCTTAACTCGAGTGCGGATCACGCCGCCACCTGACGTGATCGCGAAGATCTCCTCCTCTGGGCGTACCGCCAAGGCTCCCACGAGCCCGCCGCGCTTGGCCACGATCTTCGCCGTCACGACACCCTTGCCGCCGCGGCCCTGCACCGGGTACTCCCCGACCCTGGTGCGCTTGGCGTACCCGCCGTCGGTCGCGATCAGGATGTCGAGCTCCTCGTCGCTCGCCACCTCCATCGCGAGCAGCTCGTCGCCTTCGGAGAACCGCATGCCGATCACACCGCTGGTCGCACGACCCATCGGCCGCAGCATCTCGTCGTCGGCGTGGAAGCGGATCGACTGCGCGTTGCGCGACACCAGCAGCAGGTCGTCGGTGGGTGCCACGAGCCGCGCCGCGATCAGCTCGTCGTCCTCGCGCAGGTTGATCGCGACGATGCCGCCGGACCGGTTCGAGTCGAACTCGGTGAGTTTCGTCTTCTTCACCAGGCCCCGCTTCGTGGCCAGCACGAGGTACGGCGCGACCGAGTAGTCCTTGATGTCCATCACCGACGCGATGCGCTCGTCGGGCTGGAACGCGAGGACGTTCGCGACGTGCTGGCCCCGGGCGGCACGGTTCGTCTCCGGCAGCTCGTGTGCCTTCGCCCGATACACCCGACCCTTGTTCGTGAAGAACAGGATCCAGTTGTGGGTCGAGGTCACGAAGAAGTGCTCGACGATGTCGTCGAGCTTGAGCTGCGCGCCCATCACACCCTTGCCGCCGCGTCTTTGCGCGCGGTACAGATCGGTCTTGGTGCGCTTCGCATAGCCGCCACGTGTGATCGTGACGACGACGTCTTCCTGCGCGATCAGGTCCTCGAGGCTCATGTCGCCCTCGAAGGCCACGAGCCGGGACTTGCGCTCGTTGCCGAACTTCCCGACGATCTCGGCCAGCTCCTCGCCGACGATTGAGCGCTGCCGGTCATCGCTGGCGAGGATCGACTCGTAGTCGGTGATCTCCGCCATCAACTCGTCGTACTCGTCCTGCAGCTTCTGGCGCTCCAACGCCGCGAGCCGACGCAGCTGCATGTCGAGGATCGCGGTTGCCTGCACCTCGTCGATGTCGAGCAGCTGCATCAGTCCGGCGCGGGCGGCCTCGGCCGACTCGCTGCCGCGGATCAGCGCGATCACTTCGTCGATGCGGTCCTGCGCCTTGAGCAGCGCGACCAAGATGTGCGCGCGCTCCTGCGCCTTGCGCAGCCGGAACCGGGTACGGCGGACGATGATCTCGATCTGGTGCGTGACGTAGTGCCGCACCATCTGCGCGATGTTCAGCGTGCGTGGGACACCGTCGACCAGCGCGAGCATGTTGACGCCGAACGAGTCCTGCAGCTGAGTGTGCTTGTAGAGGTTGTTCAGCACGACCTTCGCTACCGCGTCGCGCTTGAGCACGATCACCAGCCGCTGGCCGGTGCGCAGCGAGGAGTCGTCCTTGATGTCCGCGATGCCGGCGATCTTGCCGTCGCGGACCAGGTCGGCGATCTTCTCGGCGAGCGCGTCCGGGTTGACCTGGTACGGCAGCTCGGTGATGACGAGCTGCTGGCGGCCTCGGGAGTCCTCTTCGACCTCGACCACGGCGCGCATCCGGACCGACCCACGGCCGGTGCGCAACGCCGACTCGATCCCGTCGCGGCCGACGATCAGGGCACCGGTCGGGAAGTCCGGCCCCTGGATCCGCTCGACGCAAGCCTCGAGCAGCTCGTCGTCGGTGGCGTTGGGGTTCTCCAGCGCCCACTGCACCGCAGCGGCGACCTCGCCCAGATTGTGCGGCGGGATGTTGGTCGCCATGCCGACCGCGATGCCGGCGGCGCCGTTGACCAGCAGGTTCGGGAAGCGACTCGGCAGGACCAGCGGCTCCTGCGAGCGACCGTCGTAGTTCGGCCCGAAGTCGACGGTCTCCTGGTCGATGTCGCGCAACATCTCCATCGCGACAGCCGCCAACCGGCACTCTGTGTAGCGCATCGCGGCAGCCGGATCGTTGCCTGGTGAGCCGAAGTTTCCCTGCCCGTCGACCAGCGGCAGGCGCATCGCCCACGGCTGCGCGAGCCGCACCAAGGTGTCGTAGATCGCGGAGTCGCCGTGCGGGTGGTACTGACCCATCACGTCGCCGACGACGCGGCTGCACTTCGAGTACCCGCGGTCCGGGCGGTATCCCCCGTCGTACATCGCGTAGAGCACGCGGCGATGCACCGGCTTCAGGCCGTCGCGCACGTCCGGCAGTGCGCGGGACACGATGACGGACATCGCGTAGTCCAGGAAGCTGCGCTGCATCTCGACTTCGAGGCCGACGGGCTCGACGCGGCCTCCGCCGGGTGGCGTGGTGATCTCGGTCACGGGTTTCCTTCCGCTTCTTGCGGCTTACACATGGCCCGGGTGGTCGGGTACTAGATGTCGAGGAAGCGAACGTCCTTGGCGTTGCGGGTGATGAAGGCTCTTCGGGCTTCGACGTCCTCACCCATCAGCACGCTGAACATCTCGTCGGCGGTCGCGGCGTCATCGAGGCTGACCTGCAGGAGCACCCGGGTCTCCGGGTTCATCGTGGTCTCCCACAGCTCCTCGGCGTTCATCTCGCCGAGGCCCTTGTACCGCTGGATGCCTTCTTCCTTCGGCAGCTTCTTGCCGGCGGCCGTGCCGGCCTCGATCAAGCCGTCGCGCTCCCGGTCGGAGTAGGCGTAGTCCGGGTCGTGCGGCTTGTTCCACTTCAGCTTGTACAGCGGTGGCTGCGCGAGGTAGACGTGGCCGGCCTCGACCAGCGGCTTCATGAAGCGGAACAGCAACGTGAGCAGCAAGGTGCGGATGTGCTGGCCGTCGACGTCGGCGTCGGCCATCAGCACGATCTTGTGGTACCGCAGCTTCGCGATGTCGAAGTCGTCGTGGATGCCGGTGCCGAGCGCCGTGATCAGCGCCTGCACCTCGGTGTTCTGCAGCACCCGGTCGATGCGCGCCTTCTCGACGTTGATGATCTTGCCGCGGATCGGCAGGATCGCCTGGTAGACCGGGTTGCGCCCGCCCTTCGCCGAGCCGCCGGCCGAGTCACCTTCGACGATGTAGAGCTCGCACTCCTCCGGGTTCGTCGACTGGCAGTCGGCCAGCTTGCCGGGCAGGCCGCTGGACTCGAGCAGGCCCTTGCGGCCGCGGGCCAGGTCGCGCGCCTTGCGCGCCGCGATGCGCGCGGTCGCGGCCGCGGCCGCCTTGCGCGCGATGTCGCGGCCCTCGCCGGGGTTCTGCTCGAACCACGAGGACAGCCAGTCGTTGCACGCCTTCTGCACGAACGACTTCGCCTCGGTGTTGCCGAGCTTGGTCTTGGTCTGCCCCTCGAACTGCGGCTGCGCGAGCTTGACCGAGACGATCGCGGTCAGGCCCTCGCGGACGTCGTCGCCGGTGAGGTTGTCGTCCTTGTCCTTGAGGATCTTCTGGTCACGCGCGAACTTGTTGACCACCGAGGTCAGCGCCGCGCGGAAGCCCTCCTCATGGGTGCCGCCCTCGTGGGTGTTGATCGTGTTGGCGAAGGTGTACACGGACTCGGCGTACGTCGAGTTCCACTGCATGGCGACCTCGAGCGCCATGCCCTGGCCGTCGTTGTTGAAGTGGATGACCGAGTCGTGCACGGCGGTCTTGGTCGCGTTGAGGTGCTTGACGAAGTCCTCGAGCCCGCCCTTGTAGTGGTAGACGCTCTCGACCGGCACCTCCTCGCGCTCGTCACGCAGCGTGATCGACAGCCCCGCGTTGAGGAACGCCATCTCCTGCAGCCGCCGGGCGAGGGTCTCGAAGGAGTAGTACGTGGTCTCGAAGATCGCCGGGTCGGCCCAGAAGGTGGTGATGGTCCCGGTGTCGGTCGTCGGGTCGCCTTTCTCGAGCTGCCCGTCGGGCTTGCCGCCGTTGACGTAGCTGCGGTGCCAGTTGAACCCGTCGCGCTGGATGTGCATCTCGAGCCGCGTGGACAGCGCGTTGACCACCGAGGCGCCGACTCCGTGCAGGCCGCCGGAGACCGCGTAGGACTTGCCGTCGAACTTCCCGCCCGCGTGCAGCGTCGTCATGATCACGTCGACGGCCGGCTTCTTCTCGACCGGGTGCTTGTCGACCGGCATGCCGCGGCCGTTGTCGGAGACCCGGACCCCGCCGTCGGCCAGGAGGGTGCAGACGATGGTGTCGGCGTGGCCGGCCAGCGCCTCGTCCACCGAGTTGTCGACGATCTCGTAGACCAGGTGGTGCAGGCCACGCTCGCCGGTGGAGCCGATGTACATGCCGGGGCGTTTGCGGACCGCCTCCAGGCCCTCGAGAACAGTGATGGACTTGGCGTCGTAGGACAACGTTGGCGCTCCAGGCAGGCGATCGACCTCAAGACGCGCCAGAAACACGCTCAGAGGCCGGTTCAGGGATTTCCTGTCTCAATCCTACCCTCGGACCGCGACAGAACTGGCCCTTTGGGGTGCCTGTGGAGGGGCGTGGCGCCCAAATCCCGGTGGATCAATGTCCCCCTACGCGGGACGAGGCCGGAAATCCGCTCACGGCGGATCAGCCAGCGTACGCGATCCGCGGCCGCGGCGCCCTCATCCGTAGGTGTCGCGCGGACCTCTTCCGAGCACCCGAAGCGGTCCGTGCCGCCAGTCCGGGGCGCTCGGGCCGTGCACCCGGATCCGGGTGACGACGCCGTCGCCGACCTCGGCTGCGATCCGGGCCAGCAGCTGCCGGTTGAGCAGCCGCAGCTGGGTCGCCCAGGCCGTCGACTCGGCCACGCAGACCAGCTCGCCGTCGGTGAGCCACACCGGCCGGCAGTGTTCGGCGACCTCCGCGCCGACGATCTCGGCCCATCGCGGCATCAGCCCGGCCGCGTTGAGGGTGCGCTCCCAGGAGCGGTCCTGGACCAGGTCGCGCACCGCGTCGCCGAGCAGGCTGGGGTCGCGCGGGTCCGGGCCGGCCCCGCTCCAGGGCGCCTCACCCAGGGGCCGCGGCGTGGCGGTACGCCGGATCGGTCGGGCCCGGCGCGCCCGGGCGAGCAGCCGTCGCGCCGGATCCGCAGGTTGTGAACCGCCTGCCGCGTCAGGGCGCGGCGGCGGGTTCACAACCTCGTCATCGGACACGGGTGACCTGCCCGGCAGCGACGTCGTAGCGCGCCCCGGCCAGCTGCTCCGGCACGTCCCCGGCGACCGCCGCGGTGATCAGCACCTGCTCGGCGGGCGTCACCAGCTCGGCCAGGGAAGCCCGCCTGGTCGCGTCCAGCTCGGCGAACACGTCGTCGAGGATGAGGACCGGCTCGCCGCCGTCCGCGCGCAGCAGGTCGTAGGCCGCCAGGCGCAGCGCGAGGGCCAGCGACCAGGACTCGCCGTGGCTGGCGTACC
Organism: uncultured Frankiaceae bacterium; assembly: GCA_964510285.1. Lineage (GTDB taxonomy): Bacteria > Actinomycetota > Actinomycetes > JAFAQI01 > JAFAQI01 > DASZTV01. The sequence continues at coordinate 14,055 of CAZEAM010000059.1, forward strand.
CGCGGGCCGGCAGCCCCCCGATCGAGAGCAGCAGGTCGTCGCGGTGCGGCCCGACCAGGGTCAGGCCGCGGTCGAGCTCCTTGTCCCGGCTGGCCGCAAGCGCCGCGGACAGCGCCGCGGACAGCAGCTCGCGGTCGGTGCTGCCGGCGATCTCCGGCGCGACCGACGAGGAGTACTCCAGTCCGGTCGGTCCGCCGCCGCGGCTGACCGCCGCGTAGGACTTGTCGACCAGCGGGCGCAGCGCCTCGACCAGCTCGTGGCGGCCGGCCAACAACGCCGCGCCGGCAGTGGCGAGGTGGGAGTCCCATACGTCGAGGGTGCGCAGCTCAGCTCCGGCCCGGCGGGCGCTGCCCGCCGACTTCAGCAGCGCGTTGCGCTGCTTGAGGACCCGGTCGTAGTCGGCGCGGACCGCGGCGTAGCGCGGGGCACGTGCGACCAGCAGGTCGTCGAGGTAGTCGCGGCGCCCCGACGGGTCGCCCTTGA
>CAZEAM010000060.1:0-12614 GCA_964510285.1 uncultured Frankiaceae bacterium
ACGCCGCCGGCCGCCTGGCCCGTCCTCATCGCTCCGGAGCGCGGGTTCCGCGTCGTGTCGTGGTACTACCGCGGCACCGGCGGCGGCGAGCGGCCGACGGATCCGCACCGGATCACCATCGACGACCACGTGCAGGACGCACTCGCCGTGATGGACGCCGAGGGCGTCGAGAAGGGCCTGCTCGCATGCTGGTCGCTCGGCGTGAACATCGGCTTCGAGCTGGCCCGGCAGTACCCGGACCGGGTCGCCGGGATCCTGGCCGTGGCGGGCCTCCCCGGCGGCACCTTCCAGTCGATCGGCGGGCGGCTCAAGGTCCCGAGACCGTTGCGACACGGGCTCGGCACGACGGGAGCGCGGGTCCTGAGGCGGTTCGGCAAGCAGATGTCGTGGACCGCGCAGCGGATCCCGGTCAACCGGCTCACCGCCACCGTGATCAACCACTCCGGCATGGTGCTGCCCGCGGCCCGGCCCGAGTGGCTCATGCCGATGCTGGAGGAGTTCCGGGAGCACGACTTCGCGTGGTACTTCACCTTGGCCCTCGCGGGGGCGCGGCACGAGGCGATGGAGCTGGAGTTCGTCAAGACGCCGGTGACCCTCGTGGCCGGGCAGCACGATGTCATCACGTCGAGCCACGACATGGCTGAGGCCGCCGCCCGGATCCCGCACGCCCAGCTCCGACTGCTTCCGGGCTCGCACTTCCTCCCGATCGAGTATCCGGTCGAGCTCGCCGAGGAGATGGACGCTCTCGCCGCGCGCACCGGGCTGCGGGTGCCCGCATAGAGGATTCGCGCCGGTCGGCGTCTAAGACATCGCGGTGATCACCCGCACCTTCGCCGCCGTCGTGCCTGCCGTCGCAACCGCCATCGCCGTGAGCACGGCGGTGGCACCGAACCCGGCTCACGACGCCGCCGTCCGGTCGGCCGGATCCGGTGTCAAGGCTGAGGCGTCGCTCGCCGGCGACGGGCCCCGGGTGGCGAAGGCGAACCCGTTCACCTACGACGCGCCGGGACTGCGGCGCGGCCAGGTCGAGATGACCACCGTGTCGGCCCGCCCGACGCTGATCACCGGCCACTCCGCGACGCTCGCGATCCGCGGGCTCACCCGTGGCGACCACCTGCACGTGACGGTGAACGGTCGTGCCGTCCCCAGTCGGAGCTTCCGCCACGTCGCGAGTCGGCCCGGCCAGGCCGCCGGTCAGGTCATGGGCGTCCTGCACCATCTGCCCCTCGGGGCCGACCACGTCCGAGCGACCGTCAGCGGCAAGCGGTACGGCACCCGCAGGATGCACCTTCGGCTGCTGGTCCACTCGTTGCAAGGACCGATCATCACCGGACCACACCAGGAACCGTTCGTCTGCCAGACCCAACAGGGCGGGCTGGGCCCCGCCCACGGAGACAACTGCGTCGCGAAGCAGCGGATCCACTGGTGGTACAAGGACCTGCTAGGGAACTTCCACCGGCTCAGCGACCCGTTCGCTGCCTACCCGTCCGACGCTGCGACGGCCAACGTCGACGGCAAGAAGGTGCCGTTCGTCGTCCGGGTCCAGAACATCGTGATCAACCGTTCGGTCACGCGTCTCGCCGTGCTCGACGACCCGCATGCCCGGGGGCCGCATCGCGCGTTCCGGCCCAAGATCTGGAACCACAAGATGGTGTGGCACTTCGGCGAGTCGTGCGGCACGGGGTACGAGCAGGGTGACGACGGGGGCGAGATCACGGCGTTCAGCCCGCTCTCCTCGATCGGCGGCGAGAACCTCGCCGGACCGCTGCTCGACCTGCCCGGCCTGCTCAGCAGGGGCTACATGGTCGGCGAGTCCTCACTGACCATCTTCGGCGTCCACTGCAACCAGGTGCTGTCGGCGGAGACGCTGATGATGATCCGCGAGTACGTCACCAACCACTACGGACTCGTGCGCAGCATCGTCGGCGGTGGCGGCTCCGGCGGCGCGATCCAGCAGTACACGATCGCCAACGGCTACCCCGGGGTGCTTGACGCCGGCACGCCGATCCTGAGCTTTCCCGACGTGGTCACGACCGCGATGACTGTCGGCGACTGCGTCGTGCTGCGCCACTTCTTCGCGGCTCACAAGGGCTGGAACCTGGGCAAGCAGATCGCCGTCACCGGACTCGCCAGCAGCGGGGCATGCAACGACTGGGACGACCTGTTCGGCGACAACCTGAAGCCCACGTCGTGCCCCGGCGAGATCCCGGACGCCGAGCGCTACAACCCGCAGACCAACCCGCACGGGGTGCGCTGCGACCTGCAGGACGACCTGAAGAACGTCCTCGGCACCGATCGCAAGACCGGTGCGGCGCTGCGTCCGCTCGACAACGTCGGGGTGCAGTACGGCCTAACCGCCTTGCGGGACGGCCGGATCAGCCCGGCCCAGTTCATCTCGCTGAACCGCGGGGTCGGGGGCGTGGACCTCGACGGCAACTTCATGAAGGCGCGCGAGTCGATGTCGACGTACGAGGCGCGCCGGATCTTCCGCAACTCCCTCGTCGGCGAGTACGGCGCGATCAACCAGGCGCCGATCATCGACCAGACCATCCCGGTCACCGACGAGATCCCGTCCGTCGACATCCACGACGAGATCCGGCCCTACGAGATCCGGGCGCGTCTGGACGACAACTACGGGTCGCACGCGAGCCAGGCGATCTGGAGCGGGGTCCCGCTGCCGTCGTCGGCGATCCTGGTCGCCGAGCAGTGGCTCAACGCGATCGACCGGCTGCAGGCCCACTACCCGTACCGGTCACGCGCCTGGCTGGTCGCCCACGCCCGTCCGGGCGCGGCCGGCGACCAGTGCCATGCCGGCGGCGCCGGGCTCCCGGTCGGCTGCTCGGTGCTGATGCACTCGAGCCCGCGACAGGTGGCGGGCGGTCCGCTGTCGGAGGACGTGGTGAAGTGCCGGCTGCGGCCGCTGCGGCGCAGCGACTACCCGGCGTCGATGACCGCGGCGCAGTTCCGCTCGCTCAACCGGGTATTCCCGACCGGGGTGTGCAACTACCAGAAGCACTCGGTCGGTTGGGTGCGGCACAGCCGGACGTGGGTCTCCTACGGCGACCAGACGCTGTATCGCGAGCCGGTCGTCGTGCCCTACCCGCTGGTGCGCTCCGCGGTGCCGGCTAGGAGCTGAGCCGCTCGAGGATCAGCTCGCGGGCGCGCTTGGCGTCGGCCGATCCACCGGTCGCCTTCATGACCGCACCGACCAGGGGCCCGACGGCACCCTGGTTCCCGTCGCGGATCTTCGCGGCGATGTCGGGCGCATCGGCGAGCGCCTGCTCGACAGCCGCAACCAGCTCGTCCTCGCCGGCTACCCGCCAGCCGTGGGCGTCGATCACGTCGTCGACGTAGCCCTCGCCGGCGATCACGGCGTCGGCGACCTGGCGGGCGAGCTTGTTGGTCAGCGACCCGTCCTCTTCGAGCTCGCTGATCCGAGCCACCGCCGTCGGCGTGACCGGCAGCTCCGAAACGTCGACACCCAGCTCGTTCGCCCGGCCGACGAGATAGCCCAGCCACCAGCCCTTGGCCTTCGTGGCCGGTGCGCCGGCCTCGATGGTCGCGGCAACCAGATCGACGATCCCGGCGTTCGTCAGCTGGTCCATGTCGACCGGGCTGAAGCCGTGCGCCTCGGCGAAGCGCGCACGGCGAACGCTGGGCGGCTCCGGAAGGGCGGCGCGCAGCTCGGCGACGAGCTCTCGCGGCGGCGCGAGCGGCACCAGGTCGGGCTCGGGGAAGTAGCGATAGTCCTGCGCCTCTTCCTTGCTGCGCCCCGGGCTGGTCGTGCCGCTGTCCTCGTGGAAGTGCCGGGTCTCCTGGATGACCCGCTCCCCGGAGTCGAGCACGCCTGCCTGACGCTCGACCTCGTGGCGCACCGCCCGTTCGACCGAGCGCAACGAGTTGACGTTCTTCGTCTCCGTCCTGGTGCCCAGCTGTTCCGCGCCAGGTGGCATCAGCGACACGTTGACGTCCGCCCGCAGCGACCCCTGCTCCATGCGTACGTCGGAGACGCCGAGGTCACGCAGGACGTCGCGCAGCTCCGTCACGTACGCCCGCGCAACGGCCGCGGCATTCTTCCCGGTTCCGCGGATCGGCCGGGTGACGATCTCGACCAGCGGGATGCCCGCCCGGTTGTAGTCGACGAGCGAGTGCGTCGCACCGTGGATGCGGCCGGTCGCCCCGCCGACGTGCAAGGACTTTCCGGTGTCTTCCTCGAGATGGACCCGCTCGATCTCGACCCGATAGGTCCGGCCGTCGACCGCGACATCGAGATAGCCGTCCGTGCACAGCGGCTCGTCGTACTGCGATACCTGATAGTCCTTCGGCATGTCCGGATAGAAGTAGTTCTTGCGCGCGAACCTGCACCACTCGGCGATCTCGCAGTGAAGGGCGAGGCCGATCTTGATCGTGAACTCGATCGCCGCCCGGTTGGTCACGGGCAGCGAGCCGGGCAGGCCGAGACACACCGGGCACACCTGGCTGTTCGGCTCGGCACCGAACGCGGTCGAGCAGCCGCAGAACAGCTTCGTGGCCGTTCCCAGCTCGACGTGGGTTTCCAGACCGAGTACGGGCTCGTACCGCTCAAGGACGTCGTCGTACGCCGCGAGGGTCGTCGTCATGCGTCCAGTGTCGCCTACCGCTCTAGGCCGCGGCGGCCTCGACCACGCGCTCGCCTCCCACCTCTCGCTCGATCTCCTCGAGGCTGCGGTTCTTGGTCTCCGGCACTTTGACCCAGAAGTAGGCGAACGCCAGAATGCCGAGCCCGCCGTAGACCCAGAAGGTCGCGTCCCTGCCGATCGCGTCGACCATCTGGAGGAAGTAGTAGCTCACGATGAAGTTCGCGCCCCAGTTGAACGCCGTGGCGATCGCCATCGCCTTGCTGCGCAGATGCAGCGGGTAGATCTCGCTGATCATCAGCCAGAACACGGGCCCGAGACCGATCGCGAAGCCGATGATGTAGACGATCAGGCATACGAGCCCGACCCATGAATGGTCCTGGTTCAGCGCCGACCAGTGGAAGTAGGCACCGAGAGCGAACAGCGCCACCGTGAGGATCACCGTCCCGGGCAGCAGGAGCCGGCGCCGGCCCACCCAGTCCATGAGGAGCGCGGCGACAATCGTCGTCACGAAGTTCGTCAGACCGACGAACACCGCGAGTGCGACCGACGTGTTCGTCGAGACGCCGGTGTACTTCAGGATCGTCGTCGCGAAGTAGATGACGGTGTTGATGCCGACGAACTGCTGGAACACGGCCAACGCGATGCCCATCAGCATGAGTGAGCGCAGCCTGCGGCCGAACAGGTCGCGAATCGAGTACCGCGACGATTCCTCGACGACCTCCTTCATGTCCTTGAGCTCCGCGTCGATGTCGGCGTCCTGCCGCGTGCGCTCGAGTACGGCGCGGGCCTCGTCGGCACGCCCCTTGCGCACCAGCCACCGCGGCGTGTGCGGGACGAAAACCATGCTGATCGCAAGCACCGCGCCGGGTATACCGCCGATGCCGAGCATCCACCGCCAGTTGTCGGTGACGTCACGCAGGCCGAACCCAACGAGGTAGGCCAGGAAGATTCCCAGCGTGATCATGATCTGGTTGTAGGTGACCGTTCCCCCGCGCACCCGCGGTGGCGTCTGCTCCGAGATGTACTCCGGACTCACGAACGACGCGGTGCCCACCGCAAAGCCCAGGACGAACCTGGCAACGCACAGCCAGACCACGTCCTGCGCCAGCGCGGAGGCGATCGCGCCGCCGACGTAGACGCAGCCGGACAGGCACTTCGTCCACTTTCGGCTGATCCGGTCGGACAGGTAGCCGGAGCCGATGGCTCCGATCACCGCCCCGAGCAGCAACGACGCGACGATCCACGACTGCTCGAAGGCAGACGCCTTGAAATCCTTTGCGATGTACGGCAGGGCCTGGCTGACGATGCCGGTGTCGTAGCCGAACAGAAAGCCGCCGATCGCCGCCAGCGCGGCGATACCGGTGACGAACCGGTGCTTTCCCGAGAACGCGAACCTGATGTACGCGAGACCCGAGGTGGTGGTAGCTGACTCGCCGGACATGATCTGGACGGTTCCCGGCGATCTTGCGGCTATGCGCTCCACACCTCGTCGAGCAACGCGGGCGTGTTCAAGGAACGCTCGAGTGCCGCGCCGACGCGGTACAGCCGGTCATCTGCGAGCACCGGGGCCATGATCTGGAAACCGACCGGCAGCCCGTCGTCCGACAGCCCGCACGGAACCGACATGGCCGGCCCGCCGTACAGGTTCGAGGGGATGGTGCAGAGGTCGGCCAGGTACATCGCCAGCGGGTCGTCCACCCGCTCACCGAGCTTGAACGCCGTCGTCGGGGTGGTCGGAGAGACCAGTACGTCGACCTGCTCGAAGGCCGACTCGAAGTCGCGCTTGATCAGCGTGCGAACCTTCTGCGCCTGGCCGTAGTAGGCGTCGTAGTAACCAGCCGACAGTGCATAGGTGCCCAGGATGATGCGGCGCTTGACCTCGGGGCCGAAGCCGGCTTCCCGGGTCGCCGCCATGACGGCCTCGGCCGACGCCTCGCCGTCGTCGCCGACCCGCAACCCGTAACGCATCGCGTCGTAGCGGGCCAGGTTGCTGGACGCCTCACTGGGTGCGATCAGGTAGTAGGCGGCGAGGGCGTAGTCGAAGTGCGGGCAGGAGACCTCGACGATCTCGGCACCGAGGCCCGCCAGCACGGACACCGCGGAGTCGAAGCGCGCAGTGACGCCGCTCTGGTAGCCCTCGCCGGCGAACTGCTTGACCACGCCGATCCGCATGCCGGCCACGTCGCCGGTGCGCGCAGCCTCGACAACCGGAGGGACCGGCGCGTCGATCGAGGTGGAGTCACGGGGGTCGTGTCCGGCGATCACCTCGTGCAGCAGTGCCGCGTCGAGAACGGTCCGGGCGCACGGTCCGGCCTGGTCGAGCGAGGAGCTGAACGCGATCAGCCCGTACCGCGACACGCCGCCGTACGTCGGTTTGGCGCCCACCGTCCCGGTCACTGCCGCGGGCTGGCGGATCGACCCGCCGGTGTCGGTGCCGATACCGAGTGGCGCGAGGAAGCCGGCGACCGCGGCCGAGGAGCCGCCACCCGACCCGCCCGGCGTACGGTCCAGGTCCCAGGGGTTGTGCGCCGCGCCGTAGCCGGAGTGCTCCGTAGAGCTGCCCATCGCGAACTCGTCCATGTTGGTCTTGCCGAGTACGACGATGCCTGCCGCGCGCATCCGTTCGACGATGGTCGCGTCGTAGGGCGGGACCCAGCCCTCGAGGATCCGCGAGCCGGCGGTCGTCGGGACCCCACGGGTGACGATGACGTCCTTGAGTGCCAGCGGCACTCCGGCCAGCGGACCCGCTACCTCGCCGGCATCGACCCGCTTCGCCTGCGCGAGCGCGCCATCGGCGTCGACGTGCAGGAACGCGTTGTAGTCACCGTTACGCTCCGCGATCCGGTCCAGATGCGCCTGCGCGACCTCCACCGCCGAGACGTCCCCGTCGGCGATGCGCTTCGCGGTTTCGACCGCGTCGAGACGGCACAGCGCGGCTGCGTCGCTCACGTGCACCGCCTCATTCCTCGTCCAGGATTCGCGGGACCCGGAAACGCTGCTCCTCCGCGCTCGGCGCGGCGGCGAGCACCTCGTCGGGCGCGAGCGACGGCACCGGCTGGTCGTCACGCAGCACGTTGGTCAGCGGCAACGGATGCGAGGTGGGCGGGATGTCGGCGGCGGCGACCTCCTGCACCCGGCTGACCGCTCCGAGGATCACGTCGAGCTGGCCGGCGAGCACGTCGAGCTCGTCGTCGGTCATCGAGATGCGGGCCAGCGATGCGAGGTGCGCTACGTCAGCGCGGCTGATAGCGGCCACCCGTCCTCCAGCCCACCCGCCACCCAAGAAAGGGAGCCGGCATTCGCCGGCACAGCGGATCAGTCTAGGAAACCGCGTCTGGCCCGCCGGCCAACAGCCGCTCGAAGCCGGCCTCGTCGAGGATCGGCACTTCGAGCTCGACCGCCTTGTCGTACTTGGCGGCACCCGGAGCGTCCCCGGCGACGACGTACGACGTCTTCTTGCTGACCGAGCCGGTGACCTTGCCGCCGCGCGACTGGATCGCCTCCGCGGCGCCGTCGCGGGTGAAGCCGGACAGCGTGCCCGTGACGACGATCGTCAGCCCGTCGAGAACCCCGGAGCCGGGTTCGGGCGCGTCCTCGTCGACCATCGAGACCCCGCCGGCCCGAAGCCGCTCGATGATGTCGCGGTGTCGCCCGTCAGCGAACCACGCCGCAGCAGCGGCGGCGATCGTCGGCCCTACCCCGTCGACCGCGGCGAGCTGCTCCGGGGTGGCGGAGGCGATCGCATCCAGCGAACGGAACTCGCGAGCCAGGGCCTGGGCCGCCGTCGGGCCGACGTGGCGGATCGACAGCCCGACCAGCAGCCGCCACAGCGGCCGGTGACGAGCGGCCTCCAGCCCGGCGAGCACCTGGGCGACCTTCTTCGCACCGAAGCCGCGCAGCCCCTCGAACGACTCCGCCGTGAGGTGGAAGACGTCGCCGATGTCGTTGATCCGGTCGGCGTCGAGCAATGCGATCGCGGTCTCGTAGCCGAGGCCGTCGATGTCTAGCGCGCCACGACCGGCGAGGTGGAACACCGCCTCCCGGCGCTGGGCCGGACAGCCGACCGTGTTGGGGCAGCGCCAGTCGGCCTCGCCCTCAGCCCGCGACAGGGGCGTCTTGCACTCCGGGCAGACCTTCGGCATCTTGAAGGCGGTCTCGTCGCCGGTCCGCAGGTCGACGACCGGACCGACCACCTCGGGGATCACGTCACCCGCACGCCGTACGACGACGGTGTCGCCGATCAGCACGCCCTTGCGCTTCACCTCGTGCTCGTTGTGCAACGTTGCGGTGCTGACGGTCACACCGCCGACGTGGACCGGTTCGAGCGCCGCGAACGGCGTGACCCGGCCGGTCCGACCCACGTTGACGAAGATGCCGTTGAGCTTGGTGGTCGCCTCTTCCGGCGGGTACTTCCAGGCGACCGCCCACCGCGGCGCCTTCGAGGTCGCTCCGAGCCGGCCCTGCAACCCGAACGAGTCGACCTTGACCACGACCCCGTCGATGTCGTGCTCGATGTCGTGGCGGTGCTCTCCCCAGTGCGCGACGTAACGCCGCACCCCGGCGACGCCGTCGACCACCTCGTAGCGACCGCTGACCGGCAGGCCGAGGTCCTGCATCGCGGCGTACGCCTCGGACTGGCTCGCCACCTCGAACCCTCGCCGGGCCCCGATGCCGTGCACGGTGAGCGCCAATGGCCGGCTCGCCGTCACCCGCGGGTCCTTCTGCCGCAACGACCCGGCCGCGGCGTTGCGCGGATTCGCGAACGGCGCCTTGCCGGCCTCGACCAGGCCGGCGTTGACCTCGGCGAAGGCCGCGGTCGGAAAGAACACCTCGCCGCGCACCTCGAGCAGGTCGGGCAGGCTCTTGCCGGTGAGCCGGGACGGCACGTTCGAGATGGTCCGGACGTTGTGCGTGACGTCCTCGCCGGTGACGCCGTCGCCCCGGGTCGCGGCGCGGACCAGCCGGCCGCTCTCGTAGACCAGGTCCACCGCGAGGCCGTCGATCTTCAGCTCGCACAGCCACGAGCTGACCGGGGTCTCCCTGGTTGCGCGCACCACCCAGGCGTCGAACTCCTCCTCGGAGAAGACGTTGTCCAGCGACATGAGCCGCTCCAGGTGCCGGACCTCCGCGAAGTCGGTCGACAGCGACTCCATGACCTTCTGGGTCGGCGAGTCAGGAGTGCGCAAGGAGGTGTAGTCCGCCTCGATCGCCTCGAGCTCGCGCATCTTCGCGTCGTACTCGGCGTCGGACACCGTCGGCTGGTTGAGGATGTAGTACCGGTAGGCGAGGTCCTCCAACTCTGCGGCGAGCTGCTGATGGCGGTGCACCACGTCCAGCGGCGGGTCGCCCTTCTTGCTCACGCGCCGACTCCTTCCGGTGCCTCGGACAGTGCCCGGGCCACCTGGCCCACCAACCGGTACGCCGTGTTCGCCCAGCCTGGTGATGCTCCCGCAAGCCCGCAGGCCGGGGTGACACCGATCGATGCCGGCAGCGCCTCCGCAGCGAACCCGAGCTCGCGCCAGAGCCGGCGAACCGGATCGGCAACCTCTCTCGCGACCGGCGGGACACCCGGGCCGAGCGACGGGACGACGCCGAGCCAGATCACCGCACCGCCCTCGACCAGCTCGCCGAGGACGTCTCGGTCGACCGCACCAGCCGTCAGGTCGACTCCGACGGCCGCGGCGCCGGCCGAGCGGAACAGCCGCAGCGGCGGTTGCGGCGCGCAGCAGTGCACTGCGACCGGAACGTCCACCGCGCCCATGACCTCCCGCAGGGCCGCCACGACGTCCGGCTCTTCGGGAACCCGAAGCGTGCCGAGACCACTCTGGGTCCGAACGCGCCCCGCGAGCACGGCAGGCAGGCTCGGCTCGTCCAGCTGGAGCACGAGGCGCGCCGTAGGGAGCCGTCGGCGGACGTCCGCGACATGCTCTCGAGCCGTCTCGGCGAGCGAGGCGACCAGATCGCGCACCGCGCCCACGGCGCCGAGCGCCGCGCCACCCCGAGGCAGCTCGATCGCCGCGGCGAGGGTCCACGGTCCGGCGAGCTGCAGCTTCAGCGCGCCGTCGTATCCGGGCCCGGCAACCGGCAGCAAGGCGTCGAGGTCGGCCTCGAGCAGCTGCGCAGCCGCGCGCTGGTCCAGGGTGGGCCGGTCGACGAACCGCCATCCGGACGGCGTGCGGTCGACGGCGAGGCCGACCAGCCGGGTCGCGACGCGCCCTACCATGTCGGCACCCGGGCCCCGTCCGGGCAGCTCGGGAAGGTGCGGCAGGTCGGCAAGGGCATCGAACGACGCCGCCACCGCCGCGTCGAAGTCGATGCCGGGAAGCGAGCCGACCCCGGTCGCGACCCCGGCCGCGACCCCGGCCGGCACGGTTCCCACGAACGCGAGCCTAGAAAACCTCGCCGACATCCGGGCTGACACAATCGGCGGGTGCGCCGGCTGCTCGCGATCCTGGCCTCCACCGTCTCGCTGGTCGTCGCCGCGGCCGGCGTGAGCACCAGCGCGCCCGCCGCGGTGGGCCAGACCGCAAAGGCGGGCCTGCACGGGCTCGGGATCCGCCATGTCTTCGTGATCGTGCTCGAGAACGAGTCCTCCGAGTCGACCTACCTGCACAACCCGCATCCCTACCTCGGCCGGGTGTTGCAGCGGCAGGGAACCCTGCTCACCGACTACTACGCGACCGGTCATGTGTCCCAGGACAACTACATCGCGATGGTCTCCGGCCAGGCACCGAATCCCCTGACCTCGGCGGACTGCCCGCTCTACCTCGACTTCAACGGGACCACGGCCCCGGCCACTCTCGACGCCAACGGGCAGGCGATCGGGGTCGGCTGCGTCTACCCGTCCAACGTCAAGTCGATCGGTGACCAGCTCTCGGCACGGCACATCAGCTGGCGCGGCTACATGGACGACATGGGCAACAACCCGGCCCGGGAACAGGCGCGCTGCGGCGTCCCGCACACGAACCTGGTCGGCCTGGACGCCACTCAGACCGCGACGGCACGCGACCAGTACGCCGCACGGCACAACCCGTTCGTCTACTTCCACTCGCTGATCGACTCGGGACTGTGCCGCAAGCACGTAATGCCGCTCAGCGCGTTGCGCGGCGACCTGCGGCGGGTGCGCACGACACCGCGGTTCTCGTTCATCACACCGAACCTGTGCAACGACGGCCACGACGCACGCTGCGCGGGGCCGGACGCCAAGGGCCGGCGCACGGGTGGGCTCGCCGCGGTCGACGACTTCCTGTCGGTGTGGGTACCGCGGATCGAGCACTCCCCGGCCTGGAAGAAGGGCGGGCTGCTGATCATCACCTCGGACGAGTCCGAGACCGACGACGCGTCAAGCTGTTGCGGCGAGCGGCCGGGACCGACCGACCCGATGCCCGGGCTCACCGGACCCGGCGGCGGCAAGATCGGCACGCTCGTGATCGGCCGCTGCGTGGCCCGAGAAAAGCGGGTGAGCACGCCGTACAACCACTACGCGCTGCTGCGCAGCCTCGAGGACATCTTCGGGATCCGGTCCGGAGGGACCGACGGCCACGGTCATCTCGGGTACGCCGCCGCGCGCGGCTTACGACCCTTCGGTCACGACGTCTTCTCGCGCTGCCCTTGAGCTGATCCGTCCGGCGGCGGACAGCAGATCGGCGAATCCGGTGATCTCGAACAGCCGCCGCGTGGTGCCGCGCGCACGCCGCACCTGCTCGCGATCATGCCCGCGGATCAGCTTTGCGCGGACGCCTCGCAGTGCTCGCATCGCTGTGCGGGATCGACCGCTGCCCAGTCGAGGGAAGGCATCCTCTGCAGCCGCTCGACCGGGAACCCGCAGACAGTCACCGCGTGGCGGCCGAGCCCGGCCATCGCCATCGGGATGAGGTGGGCTTTCGAAACCCGCCCGGCTACGACTTCGGCGACCACGGCACGGTCATGCAACCCGGCCGCTGACGGCGCATCAGGAAGTGACGACATGACAACGGCCCTCCGTGCCGGTGCCCA
>CAZEAM010000061.1:0-15191 GCA_964510285.1 uncultured Frankiaceae bacterium
GGGGGCTGCGGGCTAAGGCGGCCGCTGACCTGATCGCCTCACCACGCCAACCCCCAGGGCCTCCTCAAACTTCCTATTTCCGACCTTTTTCGCGAGGATTTGGGTCGGAAATCGCAAGTTCGGCGAGGTCAGAAGGTCCAGGCTGGGTCCTGCGCCAACTCGGTGAGCTGGTCGATCGTCAGCGGCTGGTCCTTCGTGCGGTCCTTGGTTGCCTCTGGCCCGAAGGCGTAGTTCGACATCTGCGACTGTACGACGAGCCCGTCGGCCTGATGGATCTCGACCGCGACGACCTCGGCACCGCCGCTGCCCGCGTCGATGTGCGAGACCTGCATCAGGCTGCCGTCCGGCAGCGTCGAGCGCGTGCAGGCGGGCGCGTTGCAGTCGCCGTCGAAAGGCACGAGCTGGGTGACCTCGTGCGTCACCTGCACACCGATGTCGGCCGGACCATCGGGGAGCTGTACGTCGACGTTGCCGTCGTAGTACGACGGGTGGCCCTTCTCCAGCTTCGACGACTCCTGCGCGAACGGCCGCGAGTAGACGACGGTGAAGCCGAGCTTCTTGACCTGCCGATCGAGCTCGCTGGCGAAGCCGCTCGCGATTGCCTGCGGGTCTGCCGCGTAGTGGTAGCGCGGCATCGACGCGGTCGGGTCCGGCGGGGTGGTCGGGTGGGCGTTGGGGTCAGGGTTGGCGCCCGGTGGGCAGATCTGCACCTCCGTGACGTGGTGCCTGAGCGGATGCGTCGTGATGGTGGTGCCGTCCGCTCGGCTGTGCGCGGCCTTCTTCCTCAGGGCTGCCAGCTCGTGCTTCTTCGCGGCGGCTGTCGCGCTCTTCTGCAGGTACAGCTCGCAGTGCGCCTGCGCAAGCTTTGACGCCGTTGGCTGCGCGCCGACCTCGATCACGGTGGCGGTCCCGTGATGGTTCGCCACCGTGATCGGCACGACCACGGCCGCGGTGACCGCAGCGGTACCTGCGGTGCCGGCCAGTGCGGTCAAGGTGGTGCGCCGGCGCAGGGCACGCCGGCCGTTCGCCACCACCCGATCCAGGTCGTACGGCGCCGGGGGCTCGTCTTCGAGAATCGCGGCGAGTCGCTCGTTCAGGTCGGTCATGACATCTCCTCGGCGAGAACCGGATCGGCAAGCAGGGAACGGAGGGTGTTGATCGCGCGGGCGGTCTGGCTCTTGACCGTGCCTTCCGAGCAGCCGAGGGCCTCGGCCGTCTCGGTGACGGACGCGTCCGCCCAGAACCGCAGCACGACCGTGGCGCGCTGGCGCGCCGGAAGCAGCGCGAGCGCGCTGCGCAGGTCGAGGGCCGACTCGACCGAGCGGGGAGCGGCGGCGTGGTCTTCGAGCACGTCGACCGGGGACTCTCGCCGCCATGGCCGACGCCGCTCGTCCAGGAAGCAGCGGGTGAGGATCCGGCGGACGTAGGCGTCGGGAGCCTCGTCGCTGCGCACCCGGCGCCAGGCGACGTACAGCTTGGTCAGCGCGCTCTGCACCAGGTCGTCGGCCTGGTGCCAGTCGCCGCACATGAGATAGGCGGTACGACGCAGCCCGGCGCGCCGGGTGTGCGCGAAGGCACGGAACGCCGCCTCGTCGGCCTCGGACATCGCCACGGTCCTAATACGTATCGGAGCCGGTTGCGGGTTGTCAGTCGCGGCTAGCCTTGCGGACATGTGCGGGATCGTCGGCTACGTCGGGGAGCAGCCCGCGCTCGAAGTGGTCATGGCCGGCCTGGCGCGCCTGGAGTACCGCGGCTACGACTCGGCCGGCATCGCCGTCCGCAACCCCGCCGGCGGCCTCAGCGTCGTACGGCGAGCGGGGAAGCTCGGGAACCTGCGAACCGCCCTCTCGGAGACCCCACCGGCCGACCTGGAAGGCACGCTGGGCATCGGCCACACCCGGTGGGCCACCCATGGCGCCCCCAACGACCGCAACGCGCACCCGCACGTCGACTGCACGGGCGCTGTCGCGGTGGTGCACAACGGCACGCTCGAGAACTTCACCGAGCTGCGGGACGGCCTGGAGCACCGCGGGCACACGCTGGCGAGTGACACGGACACCGAAGCGGTCGCCCACCTGATCGAGGAACGGTACGACGGCGACCTCGCCGCCGCGGTGCGCGCGGTCTGCCGCGAGCTCGACGGCTCGTTCGTCCTGGTCGTCGCCCATCGCGACGAGCCCGATGTCGTCGTGGGCGCCCGCCGCAACCTGCCGCTCGTGGTCGGGCTGGGCGAGGGCGAGAACTTCCTGGCCAGCGACGTGACCGCGTTCATCGCGCACACCCGTGAGGCACGCGTGGTCGACCAGGACCAGGTCGTGTCGTTGCGCCGGGACCGGGTCGTGGTCACCGACCTCGACGGCGATCCGGTCCAGGGCGAGCAGTTTCACGTCGACTGGGACACCGCCGCGGCGGAGAAGGCCGGCTACGAGTACTTCATGCTCAAGGAGATCGACGAGCAACCGGAGTCGATCCGTGACACGCTCGGCGGTCGGATCGACGATCAGGGCCGGCTGATCCTCGACGAGCTCGCCATGAGTGACGAGGACATCCAGGGTCTGACCCAGGTGATCGCGGTCGGCTGCGGCTCGTCGTACCACTCGTGCATGGTGGGCAAGTACGCCATCGAGCGGTGGGCGCGCCTGCCGGTGCATGTCGAGCTGGCAAGCGAGTTCCGTTACCGCGATCCGGTGCTCGACCCGCACACCCTGGTGATCGCGATCAGCCAGAGCGGCGAGACCGCGGACACCCTCGAGGCGGTGCGGCACGCCCGCCGCCAGCGCGCATGGGTCATGGCGGTCAGCAACACTGTCGGATCCTCGATCGCGCGCGAGAGCGACGCCACGTTCTACACCCGCTGCGGCCCGGAGGTCGCCGTAGCGTCCACCAAGGCGGTGATCACCCAGCTCGCGGCGATGTACCTGATCGGGCTGCATCTGGCCCAGGTGCGCGGTTACCGCGACGGCGACGAGGTGCAGTCACACTTCCGTGACCTCGCGCAGACTCCGGACCTCGTCTGCGAGGTGCTGGCCCGCATGGACCCGGTCCGCAAGCTCGCGCGGGAGATCTCCGGGCACGAGCGGGTCTTGTTCCTCGGCCGTCACGTGGGCTACCCGATGGCGCTGGAAGGCGCACTGAAACTGAAGGAGCTCGCCTACGTCTCGGCGGAAGGGTTCCCGGCCGGGGAGATCAAGCACGGCCCGATCGCGCTCATCGAAAAGGGGACCCCGGTCGTGGTGCTCGCGCCGCGCCATGCGCTCACGCCCAAGCTGGTCACCAACGTGCAGGAGATCCGGGCCCGCGGGGCGCGCACCATCGTGATCGCGACCGACGGAGACGAGAGCATCACGCCGCACGCCGACCACCTGTTCCGGATCCCCGACACCAAGTCGCTGCTGTCGCCGCTGCTGACGATCGTGCCGATGCAGGTCCTCGCGGCCGAGTTCGCGATGGCCCGCGGGCTCGACATCGATCAGCCGCGCAACCTCGCCAAGAGCGTCACAGTCGAGTGAGCTCCGCGACGTTGCTCGCACTGCACATCACGCGGCGGGTGCCCCGAGACGAGCGTGTGGCTTGATCGTGGGGATCGGGGTGGACGTCGTCGCCCTGGAACGGTTCAGCGAGAGCCTCGAACGCACGCCGAATCTCAAGGCACGGTTGTTCACCGACGCCGAGCGGGATGCGGCCCTCGCGACGCTCGCCGGCACGTTCGCCGCCAAGGAGGCGGTCGCGAAGGCGCTGGGCGCGCCGCCCGGACTCGCCTGGCACGACGTCGAGGTGCGCCACGACGAGCTGGGGCGTCCATTCCTGGAGGTGCAGGGAACGGTCGCGGACGCCGCGCTGGACAAGGGCATCGAGCGTTGGCACCTGTCGATCTCGCACGACGGCGGTATCGCCACCGCGATGGTCGTCGCCGAGAGCGGCGCATGAGACCGGCGTACGACGCCGACACGATCCGCAGCGCGGAACGGCCGCTGCTGGACTCGCTGCCCGAAGGAACGCTCATGCAGCGCGCGGCGTTCGCGCTGGCACGGCGCTGTGCCGCGTTGCTCGGCAACGTGTACGGGTCGCGGGTGGTGCTGCTGGTCGGCTCAGGCGGCAACGGCGGCGACGCGTTGCACGCCGGGGCGCGGCTGGCGGGCAGGGGAGCGCGGGTCGACGCGCTGCTGCTCACCGACCGGCCGCTCGCGCCGGCGCTCGAGGCGCTGCACGCCGCCGGCGGGCGCTCCATGCCGGCAGGTACCGACGTCGACACCGCCCTGCTCCGGTCCGCCGATCTCGTCGTCGACGGCATGGTCGGGATCGGCGCGAGCGGCCCGTTGCGCGAGCCCATGGCCCGGGTGGCCGCCACGCTCGACGCCACCGCGGCGACGGTGGTCGCGGTCGACGTCCCGAGCGGCGTGGACGCGTCGACCGGCGAGGTTGCCGGCGCGGCGGTGCGGGCCGACGTGACGGTGACCTTCGGTGCGTTGAAGGTCGGTCTGCTCGTGGATCCCGGCGCCGACCACGCGGGGCTCGTCGAGCTCGTCGACATCGGTCTGCGCCTGCCGCCCCCGACGGTGACCGCACTCGACGCCGAGGACGTGACCGCGCTGCTGCCGGCACCGGCGGCCGAGTCCGACAAGTACCGCCGCGGCGTGCTCGGCATCGTGGCCGGCAGCGACGGGTACCCCGGAGCCGCCAACCTCGTGGTCGGCGCGGCGTTGGCCACCGGGGTCGGCATGGTGCGCTTCGTGTCGACCGCGCTGGCTGCCGGCGCGGTCCGGGCCGCCCACCCCGAGGCGGTGGTGACGGAGATCGCGCCGGGCGACACGGCCGCGATGCTCGGTGCCGGACGGGTCCAGGCGTGGGTGATCGGCCCGGGACTCGGCACCGGTGCGGAGGCCGCGGCCCTGGTCCGGGCCGCCCTGTCCGCCGACGTGCCCGTACTGCTCGACGCGGACGCGCTCACGATCGTCGCGGACGACCGGTCGATCCTGAAGGCGCGCACCGGGCCGGCGCTGCTCACCCCACACGCCGGCGAGCTGGCGCGGCTGACCGGCGCCGACCGTTCGTCGATCGAGGCGCAACGGGTCGACGCGGTCCGGGGTGCGGCGTTCCAGACCCACGCGACCGTCCTGTTGAAGGGCAGCAGCACGCTGGTCGCGACCCCGGCCGGCGACCTTCGGGTCAACACGGCTGCGACGCCCTATCTCGCAACCGCGGGCAGCGGTGACGTCCTGGCCGGGGTGTGCGGAGCGCTGCTCGCGGGCGGCCTGGACCCGCTCGACGCCGGATCCGCCGGCGCGTTCGTCCACGGCCTGGCCGGGCTGGCCGCCAGCGGCACGCCGCCGCACCCGATCGCCGCAGGCGACGTCGTCGCCAACATCTCCACGGCCCTGGAAGACCTCCCCTGACACACTGACCAGGTGAGCGCCTCCGCCGTACGGGTCGACCGGGCCGCGATCACCGGCAACGTCGCGGCGCTGAAGGACCGAGCCGGTGCTGCGGCCGTCATGGCGGTGGTGAAGGCCGACGGATACGGCCACGGGATGGTCGAGTCGGCACACGCCGCTCTCGCCGGCGGCGCCACCTGGCTGGGCGTCGCGACCGCCGACGAGGCGATCGCCCTTCGCGCGGCGCTGGTCGACGTGCCGACCCTCGCCTGGTTGCTGGGCCCGACCGACGACTGGCAGGGCGTGATCGGCGCAGGTGTCGATGTGGGCGTGTCCGCCGGTTGGGCGCTCGACAAGGCGATCGCGGCGGCCTCCGTCACCGGTACGCCGAGCCGGGTGCACCTCAAGGTCGACACCGGGCTGGGCCGAGCGGGCGCGCAGCCGGTCGCCTGGCCCGACCTCGTCGAGGCGACCGCGAAGGCGCAGGCCGACGGTGCGGTCGAGGTGGTCGGCATCTGGTCGCATCTGGCGTACGCCGACAACCCCACCCACCCGACCATCGAGGCGCAACGGCAGACGTTCGAGGACGCGCTCGCCGTTGCCGGGCGGGCCGGGCTGCAGCCGGTCGTGCGTCACCTGGCCAACTCGGCGGCCACCCTCCGGCTGCCCCAGACGCACTACGACCTGGTCCGGCCGGGGGTAGCGGTGTACGGCTTGTCGCCGGGGCCGGAGGTGGGAGCCGCGCGCGATCTCGGCCTCACCCCCGCGATGACGCTTGCCACTCAGGTGGCGTTGACCAAGCGCGCACCGGCCGGCCACGGTGTGTCGTACGGGCACCGGTACACGACGACGAAGGAAACGACGCTCGCCCTCGTGCCGCTCGGCTACGCCGACGGGGTACCGCGACACCTCACCAACGTCGGCGAGGTGGCGATCGGCGGGAAGCGCTACCGGATCGCCGGGACGGTCTGCATGGACCAGTTCGTGGTCGACGTCGGTGGCGACCGGGTCGAAGCCGGGGACGAGGTGCTGCTGTTCGGCCCCGGAGCGTCGGGGGAGCCAACCGCGGAGGACTGGGCGGCAGCGATCGGGACGATCAACTACGAGATCGTCTCGAGGATCGGCGCCCGGGTGCCTAGGGTTTACCTGTGAGCAGACGCCGAACAGTTGGGCTGGCCGCGGTCGCGACCGGCATCGCAGGGGCCGCGGTTGCGGCCGGGATCGCCGCGGAACGCCGCGCGGTCGGGCGGGCGCGGTCGATACCGGATCCCTACGCCGACGAGCCGTTCGGCAAGCTGCACACCGAGGGCATCAGCATCGTCACCGACGACGGTGTCGCCCTGCACGTCGAGATCGACGGCAACCCGGACGCGCCGCTGACGGTGGTGTTCGCGCACGGATTCACCTTGAACATGGATGCGTTCCACTTCCAGCGGCGCGATCTCGGGGACGCCGCTCGGCTGGTCTTCTACGACCAGCGCAGCCACGGCGCCTCGGAACGTTCGCCGTCCGAGCACTGCACGATCGACCAGCTCGGCAGGGATCTCGACGCGGTGCTCCGCGCTGTTGCGCCGAGCGGGCCCGTCGTGCTCGTCGGTCACTCGATGGGCGGCATGACGATCCTGTCCCTCGCCGACCAACACCCGGAGCTGTTCGGGGACCGGATCGTGGGCGTGGCGTTGCTGTCGACCTCGACCGGCAACCTCGCGAAGGACATCGTGGGCGTCCCCGGGGTCGTGTCCCGGCTGGTCAACCCGCTGGTCCCCAGTGGCGCGAAGCTGGTCCGGCGCAGAGCGGCCGCCCTCGAGCGCGGTCGCCGCGCCGGTAGTGACTTCGGCTTCCTCTTCACGCGCCTGGTCTCGTTCGGCCCCGGCGCGCCCCCGTCGCTCGTGGAGTTCATGGAGCAGATGCTGCTCGACACATCGGTCGAGGTGATGAGCGACTTCTTCGACACCTTCCTCTCGCACGACAAGCTGAAGGCGCTCGCGGTGCTCGAAGGCGTCCCGACGCTCATCTCGTGCGGGGACCGAGACGTCCTCACGCCGCTGTCGCACAGCCGGCTGATGGCTGACGCGTTGCCGAGCGCCGAGTTCCAGGTCCTGCCCGGTGCCAACCACATGGCGAAGCTCGAGCGCCACCATGAGGTCAATGTTGCGTTGCGCCGGCTCTTCGACCGGGCGTCGGAGCGCGCGGCCATCAAGTGATCGCGCGAAGCGCGCACCGCGCGGCGTTTCGCCGGCGAAACAGGCTCCGCGCTGGGGTGGCGGACGGATGAGCCCTCGCCTGGTCGACCCATCGATCGCCGAGATCGCCGCGCAGGCGGACGGATGCAGCGCACTGGAGGAGCTGTCTCTCGCCATCGAGTCGTGCACCGCGTGCGCCGAGCTCGCCGCCGCCCGGCGGCACGTCGTCGTCGGGGACACCCAGCCGGGCAGGCGGCTGCTGATCGTGGGTGAGGCGCCCGGGGCGACGGAGGACGCCGAAGGCCGGCCGTTCGTCGGGAAGGGCGGCCAGCTGCTCGACCGGCTGCTCGCGGACGCCGGCCTGCGCCGCGGCGAGACCTCGGTGCTCAACGTGCTGAAGTGCCGGCCGCCGAACAACCGCACCCCGACCCGCGCGGAGGCGGCGCGCTGCACGCGCTGGCTCGACCGGCAGATCGCCCTGCTCGACCCGCCCCTGGTCCTGACCTTGGGACGGAGCGCGCTCACGTGGGCGATGAGTGCCGCGGTGACGCTCGCAGAGGTCCGCGGCGTCGTGCACGAGTGGCGCGGCCGCCGCCTGGTGGTGTCCTACCACCCGTCGGCGGCGCTGCGCTTCGGTCCACGGGGAGCACCCCATCTCGCGCTGGCCGCGGACCTCCGGCTCGTCGCCGAGGCGCTGCAATGGAGCTGACCGCGGCGACACCGGAGGTCATGCGCAGTATCGGCGAGCGGCTCGGCGGGCAGCTGCGACCCGGCGACCTGGTGATGTTGTGCGGGCCGCTCGGTGCCGGCAAGACGACGCTGGCGCAAGGCATCGGGCGCGGGCTGGGCGTGGACGGCGTCGTATCGCCGACCTTCGTGATCGCGCGGGTCCACCGCGGGGGCCGGGTGCCACTGGTGCATGTCGACGCCTACCGGCTCGGCTCGGTCGCCGAGGTCGACGACCTCGATCTCGACGCCTCGCTGGAGGAGTCGGTCACCCTGGTGGAGTGGGGGGAGGGGCTCGTCGAGGATCTGGCTGGTGACCGGCTCGAGATCCGGATCCGGCGCGACGCCGGAGGCGAGCAACGAAGCGTCGAGGTCACCGGGGTCGGGTCACGCTGGAGCGACCTGGCGGTGTCCTAAGGCCTTGCGGGCTGCCGGGCGCGTCGCGCGAGGTCGGGCACGGTGGCCAGCAGGTGTGCGGCCTCCTCCGCGCTTCGGAACTCCGCGCTTGCGGTGAACCGGCGTCCCGCCGTGTCGGCGTACAGGCTGGCGAGGCCCAGCCACCGGGACCAAGGCCCCTGTTGCCATCGCAGGCTCTGGATCTTCCCGAGCGGCACGATGACCACCGAGGGGCGGATCCGGCCGGTGCTGCACGAGAGGTACGCCGAATCGGCGTGCAGGCGGGCGTAGCGGCGGGCAAGCGGGATGCGCAGCCAGGCCCGGCTCGGCACCCCGAGGGTGGGCGGAAGCTCGGCCGTCGCGCCCGGCATGACCCGGCTGAGCAGCCAGCGTGCCTCGTCGCGCGACCCGACCGGCAGCAGCGCCAGGGTCGTTGCCGCCGCCTGGCGATCCGCGTGCCCGGCCCGGCTGCGGCGAGCCACGTCGAACTCGAGGCGCACCCAACCGAACGGACGCCAGCAGACCGGCTCGATCCAGCGGACCGCCTGGATGCGTCCGTACGGCACGGTCTCGGAGCGGTGCTGCAGCAGGCCGCTCTGCAGTCGCAGGCCGTCGGGCGCCTCGGCGACGCGGAAGTCCCATTCAGCGCTCACCTGGGTCCAGGTCACGCCGAGGGTGAGCACGAGCAGCAGGATGAACACGCCGAGCGCGGCCGCGATCGCGGCGGGCTCGACGGCGGCGACGGCGATCCCGGCTACCAGGACCACCACGCCGACCGCCGCGGGGATGCTCGCCAGGCCCGCGGCGACGATCCGGCCCGGTGGGACCGCGACGATCGGTCGCTCGGGCGGTTCGGGCACGTCGGGCGCCAGACCGTGGGCGAGCGCGAGCAGCTGCGCCCGGACATCGATCGCTCGCTCCTCGGCGAGGTAGGTCAGCCGGGCCGGCGCGCTGCCCTGGCCGGCGAGCACGACCCGGATCTCGGAGACGCCGAACATCCGCGCCAGCAACGGGCGGACCAGGTCGATGCCCTGGATCTGGGTGAGCGGCACCCGAATCTGCTGCCGGCGGACCAGGCCGGTGTCGATCTGCAGCTCGCCGCTGTGCACCCGCCACCTGGTGACCCGCCAGGAGACCACCCCGGCGACCGATGCGATCACGGCGACGGCGATCGCGGCCCACGGCGACTCGCCGTGGCTGATCCCGTTCGCGCCGAAGATGCCGAGCAGGACCAGCACCTCCCGCCCGGCCCGGACGATCGGCGATGCCGGACTGACCCGCGACCACGCGGTTGGCAGCTCGCCGGCGGGTACGGCGTGGGTCACAAGCCGGTGGCCTTCGCCTCGCCGAGGTCCGCGAGATGGTCGCGGAGCCGGTCCGCGCGCGCCCGGTCCAGCCCGGGGATGCGCGCATCGGTGGCGGCGGCCGCGGTGTGCAGCTGCACGGTCGCGAGGCCGAACATCCGGTCGACCGGTCCGGCGGTCACGTCGATGAACTGCATCCGTCCGTACGGCACGACGCAGACGCGGCGCACCATGACCCCGCGCCGCACCAGCAGGTCCTCCGCGCGCTCGGCGTACCCCCAGGCCTGGTAGCGCCGCCACAGCAACCACGCCACCCAGCCGGCGACCAGGAGCAGTACGGCGGCGGTGACGGCGCCGGCCACCGGGTCAGCGGCGACCCCCACCACCAGCGCAGCGACCAGCAAGGTGGGGACGGCGACCGCCAGCAGGACGAGCCGGCGGGCCCGCCACATCGCCGGCGACGGCGAGTGCCACTCCGCGTCCTGCAGCGGTGGGGGAGCCGCGGGTTGGGTCACCAGCCGACCGCGCCGTCGACCAGCTCGCGGATCAGGTCCGCGTGACCGTTGTGGCGGGCGTACTCCTCGATCATGTGGGTGTACACCCAGCGCAGCGAGACCGGCTGGCCGCGCCGCTCGCCGGTGTAGTCGAGACCGCGGGCCTTCGCGACCGCGCGTGCCGCGTCGCACTCCGCCTGCCAGGCCAGCAGGTCGGCCTCCCAGTTCGCGTCATCGAGTGGTGCGAAGTCCGCATCCTCGTTCGTCGAGTAGTCCCACAGGTACGGGATGTCCTCGCGGGCGATGCACTTGCGGAACCATCCGCGCTCGACGTCCGCCATGTGCCGCACCAGGCCGTGCAGGGACATCAGCGATGACGGGATCGGGCGGTGCTTGCGCTGGGCGTCCGTGAGGCCCTCGCACTTGAGCAGCAACGTGACCCGGTGGAAGTCCAGCCAGCCGTCGAGCATCTCGCGCTCGTTGAGCAGGTACGGCGGCTCGGTGCGCCGCGGATCGACGATGTCTTCGACCACGTCCTCCACCCTCCCAGCCACCCAGCGAGCGCAGCCGAGTTGCCGGCCCGCTATGACCGTAACCTCGACGGGTGCTCGTCCTCGCCCTCGACACCTCGAGCCCGACGGTCACCGTCGCGGTCTGCGAAGTGGCCGGCGGCGACGTCCGTCTCAGGGCCGAGCGCAGTGAGGCCGCGGACAACCGGCATGGTGAGCGGCTTGCGCCCCTGGCCGTCGCAGCGTTGCGCGACGCCGGCGTCGGCGCCGCACAGCTGGGAGCCGTCGTCGCGGGAGTGGGACCGGCGCCGTTCACCGGCCTGCGGGTCGGCATTGTGACCGCGCGAGCGATGAGTGACGCGCTCGGCATTCCGGCGTACGGCGTGTGCTCGCTCGACGGGATCGCCCACCGGTTCACCACGGACCACGGCTCGTTCGCGGTGGTGACCGACGCGCGACGTAAGCAGGTCTACTGGGCGTTGTACGACGAGGGCGGGCAGCGCATCGACGGTCCCGAGCTGGCGCCACCGGATGTGCTGGCCGAGCACCTGCGGGCGCGAACGACCGACGTCGTCGGCGCCGGCGTCTTGAAGTATCCGCAAGCCTTCGCCGGCTTCACCATGCGAGACGGCGATCCCTCGCCACGAGCCGTGGACCTCGTGTGGCGCGCCGACTTCTCCGGGGTCCCCGGAACGCTCGCGCCGATGTATCTGCGCCGGCCCGACGCGCAACCGCCCGGCCGGCCCAAGGCGGTAACGCCGCGATGAGGGTGATGCGGTGGTGGGACATCCCGGCGGTGATGTCGATCGAGGAGGAGCTGTTCGGCCCGGAGTCGTGGAGCGACGGGATGTTCTGGTCGGAGCTCGCCGAGCGGGACACTCGCCGGTACCTGGTGGAGGAAGACGCCCTCGGCGCGGTGTGCGCCTACGCCGGGCTTTGTGCCTACGCGCCGCACGAGGCGTACATCCAGACCATCGCCGTCGCGCCGGCCGCGCAGCGACGGGGGGTCGGGGAGATGCTGCTGCTCGAGCTGCTCGGTGAGGCGCAGCGGCGCGGCTGCGATCACGTCGACCTCGAGGTCCGGGCGGACAACGCCCCGGCGATCCGCCTCTACGAGCGTCACGGCTTCGTGCAGATCGCCGTACGCCGCGGCTACTACCAGCCGACCGGTGCCGATGCCATCGTGATGCGGCGCGCATGAAGGCTCCGGTCGTACTCGGTATCGAGACCTCCTGCGACGAGACCGGCGTGGGGATCGTCCGGGGCGGCGAGCTGCTCGCCGACGCCCTCGCGTCCAGCGTCGACGAGCAGGCGCGTTTCGGCGGGGTGGTGCCGGAGGTCGCGAGCCGTGCCCATCTCGAGGCGATGGTGCCGACCGTGCAGAGGGCGCTGGGCGAGGCCGGGTTGCGGCTGGCCGACGTCGACGCGTTCGCGGTCACCTCGGGCCCGGGCCTGGCCGGTGCGCTGCTGGTCGGGGTGGCTGCCGCCAAGGCCTACGCGCTGTCGGTCGGCAAGCCGATCTACGGCGTCAACCATCTGGCTGCCCACGTCGCGGTCGACCGGCTGGCCAACGGCGACCTGCCCGACGAGTGCATCGCGCTGCTCGTCTCCGGCGGGCACTCCTCGTTGATCCTGGTCCGCGACCTGGTGAGCAACCTCACGTCGCTCGGCGCGACGGTGGACGACGCGGCAGGGGAGGCGTTCGACAAGGTCGCCAGAGTCCTCGGGTTGCCGTTCCCCGGCGGTCCGCACATCGACCGGACTGCCCGCGACGGCGACGCGTCGGCGGTCGGCTTTCCGCGAGGGGTGGTCCGGGACGCGCCGTACTCCTTCACCTTCAGCGGCCTGAAGACGGCGGTCGCCCGCTGGGTCGAGGCGAAGGAACGCGACGGCGAGCCGGTCCCGGTGGCCGACGTGGCCGCGTCGTTCCAGGAGGCGGTCGCGGACGTGCTGACCGCACGTGCGGTCGCGGCCTGCAAGGAGTACGACGTGGGCACGCTCGTGATCGGCGGTGGGGTCGCGGCGAACTCTCGGCTGCGCGCGCTGGCCGCCCAGCGGTGCGAGGAGGCTTTCCTGACGTTGCGCACGCCGCCGCCGCGACTATGCACCGACAACGGCGCGATGGTGGCCGCGCTCGGTGCGCTGCTCGTCGAGCGGGAGGTCGAGCCGTCCGCGCTCGACTTCCCCGCCGACTCGGCTATGGCGCTCGTATGACGCCGGGCGAGCACGGTCCGGAGCGGCCGCCGGGCGAGGCCGACCAGCCGGTCCCTTACCTGCGCCGCGACCCCAACCCGTCGAGCTCGAACGGTCGCAAGGTGCTCATCGCTGCAGCCGTCTTCTTCGTGCTCCTGGTCGGGTTCGTACTGGCGCTCGTGTTCACCATCGGCGTGAACAACCACGGCGTGGTCATCCCGCCGGGGTCGGACACCCGCACCGGCAGTCCGAGGTGATCGTTTCGCGCCGCAAGGAATAGCGTTCGATCATGGCTACCGACGCATTTGTTTCCGAGACCGTGATGATCACCGGTCATGGCGGCGATCCCGTCCAGGCGTACGCCGCCCTCCCGCAGGACCCGGCACCGCGTGGTGGCGTGGTCGTCATCCACCACATGCCGGGCTACGACGACGGCACGAAAGAGATCACCCGCAACTTCGGCTATCACGGCTACAACGCCGTGTGCCCCAACCTGTACTGGCGTGAGGCCCCCGGGGCTGAACCCTCCGACGCGGCGGCCACCTCGCGCGCCCAGGGCGGCGTACCGGACGAGCGGTTCGTCGGTGACACCGAAGGCGCGATGAACTACCTGAAGGGCCTGCCCAACAGCAACGGCAAGGTCGGGATCATCGGGTACTGCTCGGGGGGCCGCCACTCCTGGCTGGCCAACGGACGGTTGCCGCTCGATGCGGCCGTCGTCTGTTACGGGGCGTTCATCATCGGCGAGACGCCCGAGGGCATACCTGCGCGGGAGAACCTGGCCCACCTCGCGCAGAGCATGTCCGGCCCGATCCTCGGCCTGTTCGGCAACGAGGACATCTACCCGACCCCGGCCCAGGTCGACGAGCTCGAGCAGTTGTTGAAGGATGCCGGCAAGCCCTACGAGTTCCACCGCTACGACAACGCGGGGCACGCGTTCTTCATGGTCGACCGGACGTCGTTCCGGCCCGAGGCCGCGATGGACGGCTGGGCAAGGATCTGGGAGTTCTTCGGCAAGCACTTCGCGAGCTAGCGGAGGCCATCATGTGCACGTACCAGACCGAGCTTCTGAAGGTGGCCGGCAGCGGCAAGGGCCCGGCCGGTTGGCTGCGGTTCACCGACGCAAGCGTCTACGTCGATCATCCGGTCCACGCGATGGCGGGGCACACGCTGAACATCGACCTGCGCCGGCCGGAGGACGGCCCAGGCGCCCGGGTGGCGCTGGAGCTGCACCCGGTCGCGGCACGGGAGCTCGCCGAGGCGATCCTGCGCTCGCTGGACGCCGTTCCGGCCGCCGTGCTGGCGCAGGGATGATGCCCGGGTGCCGGTCCCTGCGGGGGCCACGTTGACGCAGCCGGACCCGCTGGCGTAACTTGGCACTCGACACCGACGAGTGCTAGTGCTGTCGGTGATCCCGTCCCGATTCTTCGCAGGAGGTTCCGGTCGTGCCGACCGCCACCAAGACCAAGATCCAGCCGCTCGAGGACCGCATCGTCATCCAGGTGCTCGAGAGCGAGCAGACCACGGCGTCGGGCATCGTCATCCCGGACACCGCCAAGGAGAAGCCCCAGGAGGGCACCGTCATCGCTGTGGGCCCTGGCCGCTTCGAGGACGGCGCGCGAGTGCCGCTCGACATCAGCGAGGGCGACACCGTGATCTTCTCCAAGTACGGCGGCACCGAGGTGAAGTTCGGCGCGGACGAGTACCTGATCCTCTCCGCCCGCGACGTTCTGGCGATCGTCAAGAAGTAGCTCGACCCGAGCGCGACAAACGGCTCCGAGGCATCGCCTCGGGGCCGTTTGAGCGTTAGCACTCTATTGGTTAGAGTGCTAGGCATGCCGAAGATCCTCTCCTTCCACAGCGACGCCCGCGACGCGCTGCAGCGGGGCGTCGACGCCCTCGCCGACGTCGTCAAGGTGACCCTCGGCCCACGCGGCCGCAACGTGGTCATCGACAAGAAGTGGGGCGCCCCGACCATCACCAACGACGGCGTGACCATCGCGAAGGAGGTCGA
>CAZEAM010000062.1:0-19306 GCA_964510285.1 uncultured Frankiaceae bacterium
GCCGGCGCCGGCCAGCTCGACCAGGGTCGCGACCTCCTCCGCGGTCAGCCGCGGGTTGACCAGCGCCGGAGTCGCGCCGAGGCGCAGCACTCCGAACGCCGCAGTGAGGGCGAGTCGACCGGGCCCGGCGATGACATAGACCCGGTCACCGACTCCGACGCCGACCGCCCGCAACCGGGCCGCGGTCGATCGAATCGCCGCGGCGTAGTCGCCGTACGTCCAGTCGACGTCGCCCTCGACGAGAGCGGGTCGGTCCGGATCGCGAACCAGCAGGTCGTCGGCCACGGTGCGCAGGTCCAACACCGCGGCACCATAACGCCTGGCGAGCGGCTGCGCCGCCGGGACAGTCGCTATTCGTCGACCCGCGTCAGCGACGCGGCGGTCGCCTTCTCGCCGCACGCCGCGCAGTGGATGGCGGGCCGGAACGGCGCACCGCAGCTGTGCTCGAGCACCGGCGGCATCACCTGGCCCATCACGTGGGTGTCGCCCCAGTCCTTCAGTGCGGTGACGATCGGGCGCAGATCGCGCCCCTTCTTGGTCAGCAGGTAGGAGTAGCGCGGAGGCCGCGCCGAGTACTCCTCGCGCTCGATCACCCCCAGCTCCTCGAGCCGACGAAGCCGCGTGGTGAGGATGTCGCGCGGCGCGCCAGTGTTGGCGGCGATCTCGTTGAACCGGTTGACGCCGAGGATCAGCTCGCGCACCACGAGAAGCGACCACTTCTCACCGATGACGTCCAGGGCCGCGGCAACCGAGCACACACGCGGGGCTGTAACAGGGGTCACAAAAGAAGTATGGCACCAAGGGTTGGCAAATCCAACCTACTGCACTACCTTCGAGCGATGCAGAGTTGGAAATGCCAACCGACTGGGAGGCCGCAATGACGGCGACGACCGACACCCACCCGACCGGTGCCACGCTGCGCAGTGCGGTCATCGAGCATGCAGCGGACCGGCTAGCGCGCCTGGGCCGTGAGTACGACGGGATCGAGTTTCTTCGCGCCATCGCGACCGGTGACCTTCCGGCGCCTCCGGTCGCCGACCTGATCGGCTTCGACGTTCGCGACATCGCGCCGGGGCGGGTCACGGTCGCCATGCGGCCTCGTCTCGCGCACTACAACCCGTTGGGAATGGTGCACGGCGGGGTGTCGGCGACCCTGCTCGACACCGCGATCGGCTGCGCGGTCCACACCATGCTTCCGCGCGGTACCGGCTACACGACGCTGGATCTGCAGGTCCGCTACGTGCGGCCGGTCAGCGTCCGCACCGGCACGGTGCTCGCGACCGGCATCGTGGTGCACCTCGGGAGGCGGACCGCGACAGCCGAAGCGCGGCTGATCCAGGAGGACACCGGCTCACTGCTGGCTACTGCGACGTCGAGCCTGCTGGTGCTGCCCTGACCGCAGGGGACCCGCGGCGCTTTCGTCGCTGCGGCAACGGCCCGGTAGCCGTTACGGAATGTCGGCGCGTGTGGACTGGCTGTCCTGGATGATCCCGACGATCTCGTCGACGTCGTCGCAGACGTGGATCAGGTCGAGGTCGACCTCGTTGATCTTGCCGTGCGCCAGCATCACCGACCGCAGCCAGTCGAGCAGGCCGCCCCAGTACGACGAGCCGTACAGGATCACCGGGAACGACGTCACCTTGCGGGTCTGCACGAGGGTGAGAGCCTCGAACAGCTCGTCCATCGTGCCGAAGCCACCGGGCAGCACGACGAACGCCTGCGCGTACTTGACGAACATCGTCTTGCGCACGAAGAAGTAGCGGAAGTTGACGCCGAGGTCGACCCAGTCGTTGAGCTTCTGCTCGAAGGGCAGCTCGATGCCCAGGCCGATCGAGACCCCACCCGCCTGGGTCGCGCCCTTGTTCACCGCCTCCATCACTCCGGGCCCGCCGCCGGTGATGACCGCCCAGCCGGCGCGCGCCAGCGCCGCCCCCAGCCGCTCGCCGGCGGCGTACTCGTCGGAGTCCGGCTTGGTGCGCGCCGAGCCGAACACGCTGACCGCACGCGGGACCTCGGCGAGCAGGCCGAAACCTTCGACGAACTCCGACTGGATCCGCAACACCCGCCACGGGTCGGTGTGCACCCAGTCGGACGGTCCCCTCGTGTCGAGCAGCCGCTGGTCCGTGGTGGTCGCCTGCACCTGGGCGCGCCGCAACACGACCGGTCCGCGCTGCTTCTCCGGCGGAGCGTCCGGTGGGGGGTTCTCCGGTGCTAGGTCGTCCGGGAGCCGGTCCGGGTCCAGCGGCGTCATGCCGACCCGTCCAGATAGGTGCGCAGCAGGCGCTCGCAGTCGGCGATCAGCGGCAGCTCGACGTACTCCTCGCGGGTGTGCGCGAGGTTGGGGTCGCCTGGCCCGAAGTTCAGCGCCGGGATCCCGAGCCCGGCGAAGCGCGCCACGTCGGTCCAGCCCAGCTTGGCCTGCGGTGCACCGCCGACGGCCGTGAGGAAGTCGATCGCGGCGGCTTCGTGGAGGCGGGGTGGCGCGGCTGGCGCGGAGTCGGTGAGCACGCACTCGTACGGCGCGAGCACCTCCTGCACGTGTGCCAACGCCTCCTCCTCGGTCCGATCCGGAGCGAACCGGAAGTTGACCGCGATGGTGCAGCGGTCAGGTACGACGTTGCCCGACACCCCGCCCTCGATGCGTACGGCGTTGAGCCCCTCGCGATACTCGCAACCGTCGATCTCGACCCGCCTCGGCTCGTACGCCGACAGCCGCGACAGCACCTCGGCGGCGCCGTGGATGGCGTTCTGGCCCAGCCACGAGCGGGCCGAGTGGGCGCGGCGCCCGGTCACGACGACGAGGACGCGAAGCGTGCCCTGGCATCCGGCCTCGACCCGGTTGGCCGTCGGCTCCATGAGCACCGCGAGATCGGCCTTCAGCCAGTGGGGTGCGGTGCGCGAGACGCGTCCCAGCCCGTTGTGCGCGGCGTCGGTCTCCTCGTTGTCGTAGAACAGCCAGGTCACGTCGTGGCGCGGAGCGGACACCGACGTGGCCAGGCGCAGCATCACCGCGATGCCGGCCTTCATGTCCGACGTGCCACAGCCGTAGAGCTTGTCGCCGTCGCGGCGGCTCGGCAGGTTGTCGGCCACCGGCACCGTGTCGAGGTGACCGGCGATGACCACGCGCTGCTCGCGGCCCAGCTCGGTGCGCGCCATGAGGGCGTCGCCGTCGCGCTCGACATGAAGGTGCTCGGCTCCGCGCAGGATCGCCTCGACCTCGTCGGCGAGACGGGTCTCGCTCCCGGAGGGCGACGGGATGTCGACGAGCGACGCCGTCAGCGCCTCACCGGACAGGTTCGGGTCGATCACGGCCTACACCGTAGATCGTTCGTTTGTGAACCGTTGTGCTAAACGGGCGGCGTCCCCGTCCTCCGCAAACCTGTGGTGCCTGCCTCGTAGGGTCATGAGTAGGTCGTCGGAGCCGGCGTACTTGTTTGCGGGTGGGGTTGGAGGACGCGGACGTGGTGGCGTTTCGGGAGGATGCAGCGTCAGGTCGCGGATTGGCGACCTACGACGCCTCGAGGCGGGTGCTCGAGGCCTGGTTCCCGGCGCCGACGCTCGGGCGGGTTGCCGACGAGGTGCCCGAGCCGCTGCACCCCGCGGTCGACGAGATCCGGGGGGTGAAAGTCGAGCCGATCGAGGTCGTCATCGACTCCCTGGCCACCCCGCCTGCGGACGCCGCGGACGTGTACCTGCGCCTGCAGCTGCTCTCGCACCGCGTGATCCGCCCGCACGAGGCCAACCTCGACGGCGTCTTCGGGCTCCTGGCCAACGTCGCATGGACCTCGCGCGGGCCGGTGGCGGCCGACGAGGTCGACGAGGTCCGGGCCCGAGCCCGCGCCGCCGGTGAACGGCTCGAGGTGTACGGCGTCGACAAGTTCCCGCGGATGACCGACTACGTCGTGCCGAGCGGCGTACGCATCGCCGACGCCGACCGGGTGCGGCTCGGCGCCTACCTGGCGGCCGGCACCACGGTGATGCACGAAGGGTTCGTCAACTACAACGCCGGCACGTTGGGCACGTCGATGGTCGAGGGCCGGATCTCCGCGGGCGTCGTGGTCGGTGACGGCACCGACATCGGGGGTGGGGCGTCGATCATGGGCACGCTTTCCGGCGGGGGCAACGTGGTCGTGTCGCTGGGGGAGCGTTGCCTGCTCGGCGCGAACTCCGGACTCGGGATCCCGCTCGGCGATGACTGTGTCGTCGCCGCGGGTTGTTACGTCACGGCCGGGTCGAAGGTCACCCTGCCCGACGGGTCGGTGGTGACCGCCCGCGAGCTGGCGGGGGTAAACAACATGCAGTTCTGGGTCAACACGGTGACGGGCGCGCTCGAGGCCAAGCCGCGCAGCGGTTCGTGGGGCGGCCTCAACGCAGCGTTGCACGCCCAGTAGCGGGAGTTCGCATGAGCACCGCCGCTGAGCGGGCAGGCATCACGATCGAGCCGGTGGACGCCCGATCCGATGAAGCGCGTGAGCTGGTGGCGTCGTACCTCGCCGAGATCACGAAGACCTTCGGCTACGACACGACGCGCGCCGTACCGGTGACCGACGAGGACTTCGACCCACCGAATGGCCGATTCCTCGTCGTGCGCGACGAGCGCGGTGTCGCGGCGGGCTGCGGCGCGGTGCGGCTGCTCGATCCCGGCACCGCCGAGGTGAAGCGGATGTGGATCAGCCCGTCGATGCGCGGCCGGGGCGCGGGGTGGGCGCTGCTGGAGGCGCTCGAGGCGGCCGCCGTGCAGCTCGGCGCGACGACGGGGGTGCTGGACACGAACGTGACGTTGACCTCGGCCCTGGCGCTGTACCGCGCGAACGGCTGGGAAGAGGTCGCGCCGTACAACGACAACGCCGAGGCCACTCACTGGTTCCGCAAGCAACTCACCTAGCCGCGCCCCGCGCCGCCGCCCGAGTCCGCCAAACTTGCACTTTCCGACCGTTTCAGCGCGAATTTCGGTCGGAAATCGCAAGGTCGGCGGGGGGTTCGAGCACGTAGACGTGCTCGGGTCCTTCGTCAGACGGGTCGGGTGAGTCGAGTACGCCGGACCAGATCCGTCGAAAGCCGGACTTCTCGAGCACCCGCCATGAGGCAGCGTTGGCTTGTTGCACCGTCACGACGATCGAGTCGACCGGCCGCCAGTGGAAGACCATCGGCACGAAGGCCGCGATCATCGCGGACCCGACACCCTTGCCTACCGCGTCGAGCTCTCCGATGAGGTAGTCGATGCCCGCGGCGTTGCTCACATCGACGATCCCGTCGAAGGCCGGCCACCAGTCCGGCTCGTCACGGATCAGGTAGCGCTGGATCATCCCGACGTCACGACCGCCGGAGGTTACGACGAACAGCTCGGTCGGATCTTCGCCCTCGAAGCACGGCCCGTACTCCGCCTCGACCGCGGCCAGGTCAGCCGGGACCTCGCGCCACCATGCTGCGACGTGTGGGCGGCACAACCACTCGAACAGCAACGGCAGGTCGTCGCGGTCGAGCGGACGAAAGCCGGCCTCAGCCACTCATCAGCCGTGCAGCGGCGGCTGCCACTCGCTCGTCGGTAGCCGTGAGTGCGATGCGGACGTGCCGCGTACCGGCCGGGCCGTAGAACGAGCCCGGCGCGGCGAGGATGCCACGCTCCGCCAGCCAACCCACCGTCTCCCAGCAGTCCTTGTCGCGGGTCGACCACAGGTACAGCCCGGCGCCGGTGTCGTCGATCGTGAAGCCGACGTCACGAAGCGCGGAGAGCAGGATGGCGCGGCGCGCCTCGTAGCGTGACCGCTGCGCCACTACGTGCTCGTCGTCGCCGAGCGCGGCGATCATTGCGGCCTGCACCGGCGCCGCGACGATCATCCCGGCGTGCTTGCGGACCTCGAGCAGCCGCGCGATGAGCGCGGGGTCGCCGGCGACGAAGCCGGCCCGATAGCCCGCGAGGTTGGACCGCTTCGACAGCGAGTGCACCGCCAGCAGGCCGTCGTGCTGCCCGCCGGACACCTGCGGCGACAGCACGGACTGCGGCGGCTCGCCACCGTAGTAGAGGTCCGCGTAGCACTCGTCGCTGGCCAGGACGGTGCCACGTTCGCGCGCCCAGTCGGCGACTTTGCGTAGATGCTGCTCGGGAAGCACCGCGCCGGTCGGATTGCTCGGCGAGTTGATCCACAGCAGGTCGAGCCGCTCGGGCCCGACCGCAACCGTGGCGTCGATGACGGTGCCCTTTGCGCCCGCGATCCGGGCACCGACGTCGTACGTCGGGTACGCCAACGACGGGTAGCCGACG
The DNA here is from genome assembly GCA_964510285.1 of uncultured Frankiaceae bacterium. Lineage (GTDB taxonomy): Bacteria > Actinomycetota > Actinomycetes > JAFAQI01 > JAFAQI01 > DASZTV01. The sequence goes on from CAZEAM010000062.1 coordinate 6,263, forward strand.
CTCGAGGCCCCGAGCAGGGTCGGCAGCCACGCGACCAGCTCCTTGGTCCCGATCACCGGCAAAACCGCCGCGGGGTCGACCGAGGCGGAGAACCGGCGAGCGAGCCAGGCGGCGATCGCCTCGCGCAGGGCGGGGGAGCCCGCCGTCAGCGGATAGCCGGGTGCGTCCGATGCCTCAGCCAGCGCGTGCCGTACGACTTCGGGGGTCGGATCGACCGGCGTGCCGACCGATAGGTCGACGATGCCGTCCGGGTGCGCGCGTGCCTTCTCGGCGTACGGCGCGAGGGAGTCCCAGGGAAAATCCGGGAGGCTCCCGATCCGCGAGACCTCAGTGCTCGTCGTGAACCTGTGGCGGCAACGCGGCGACGAAGGGGTGGTCCTTGTCGATCTTGCCGGTCTTGGAGGCGCCGCCGGGCGAGCCGATGTCCTCGAAGAACTCGACGTTCGCCTTGTAGAAGTCCTTCCACTGGTCGGGCACGTCGTCCTCGTAGAAGATCGCCTCGACCGGGCAGACCGGCTCGCACGCGCCGCAGTCCACGCACTCGTCCGGGTGGATGTAGAGCATCCGGGCGCCCTCGTAGATGCAGTCGACGGGGCATTCCTCGATACACGCCTTGTCGAGCAGGTCGACACACGGCTCGGCGATGACGTACGTCACTTTCCAGGTCCTCCCTTGGCTGCAACGCCTTCTAGTATCACCGGCGCACTGAACTCGTGCGAATCCGGGAGCGTTTTCGTGGCCGCAGAGCCCCCCGAGGTGCCCTCAGTAGGCACCCAGGTGACGCTGCGGGTGGCCACCCCGGTGGGCCCGATCAGCGTGGTGGGGGAGATCGTCGCGGCGGACGCGGAGCACTGGTCGGTCCGCCGCCGGGACGGCCAGGTCGCGGAGGTCGCGGTCGCCTCGATCGAGGCCAGACGGGTGGTGCCGCCCGGCCGCTCGGCGACCACGTCGGCGCAGGAGATCGAGCAGCTCGCCGCTTTTGGCTGGCGGGCGGTCGAGACCGCCCGGCTCGGCGAGTGGTTGCTGCGCGCCTCCGGCGGGTTCACCCAGCGGGCCAACTCCGCGCTGGCGATCGGGGATCCGGGGGTGGAGCTGGACCGGGCGATCGAGCTGGTCTCGGACTGGTACGCCGAGCGCGACCTGCCCGCCCTCGTGATGCAGCCGGACGGGCTCGGGCCCGAAGGCCTGCCGGAACGGCTGGCCGAGCGCGGGTGGCGCGCCCGCTCCGAGACGCTGGTCATGACCGGGGAGGTCGCCCACGCGCTGCGCGCGATGCCGGACGCCGTGGCGGCGGCGGCGTCGAGCGGTCTGACGCTGCGCCTCGACGACGCCCCGGACGACGCCTGGTACGCCGGGTACGCCGAATCACGGGCGACCAGCCAGGCCGCCCGCCAGGTGATCGAGACCCACCCGTCCGTGGTCTTCGCGTCGCTGCGGGACGGCGTACGCGCCGTGGCGGTCGCGCGGGCCGCCGTCGACGCGCGCTGGACCGGTCTCGCAGCGGTCACGGTCGCGCCGGAGCGCCGGCGCCAGGGCCTGGGTGCGGCGGTGACGCTCGCCGCGCTGAAGGAGGCGGCCCGGCGGGGCGGGCGTCACGTCTACCTCCAGGTCGAGGCGGACAACGACCCGGCGATCGCGCTCTACCGCCGGCTCAACCTCCGCCCCCACCACGGCTACCGCTACTGGGCGCCCCCAAGTTCGAAGTAGCACACGAAGTCCCTCCCGCGGCGCTGGCCTGAGCGTGCTGGGCGTGGGCGAGCCGACTTTGTGTGCTAATTCGAACTGATATTGACAACGGTTGTCAGTTGCGTTTAGCGTGCGGCCGTGTCGTGCCGAACGCTGCTTGCCGCCCTGTTGGGCGGCTGCGCCGCGCTCACCGCGTGCGGGAGCGGCTCGCTGCCCGCCACGCCGGGCGTCGTACGGGTCGTGGCGGCGGAGAACGTCTGGGGCGACATCGCCAAGCAGATCGGGGGCGACCACGTCGAGGTGACGTCGATCATCGCCAGCCCGACCGCGGATCCGCACCTGTTCGAGAGCGATCCTCGCACCGCCGGCGCGATCGCGACGGCGCAACTCGTCATCGAGAACGGCCTGGGCTACGACGGCTTCGTCGAGAAGACGATTGCGGCGGTCGGTGATCACGGTCAGCGGGTGTTGTCGGTCGGCGACGTCCTCGACCTCGGGCGCCTCGCCGACGTCAACCCGCACGTCTGGTACGACGTACCGGCGTTGCCCGAGGTCGCTGCTGCGATTGCCCGCCAGCTGTCGACGATCGATCCGGCCGACCGCTCCGCATTCGAGGGCGGTGCGCGTCGTTTCGTCGCAAGTCTGAAGCCGATCCGGTCGACCATCGCCAAGATCCGGCGCACGTACGCCGGCACCCCCGTCGGCTACACCGAGCGACTGCCCGCAGATCTGCTCGATGCCGCCGGTCTCGAAGTCGCATCTCCGACGTCGTTCGCGCAGGCGATCGAGGACGGCAACGACCCGAGCCCCGGCGACCTCGTGGCGTTCGAGCGCGTGATCCGTGAGCACAAGATCAAGGTGCTGATCTACAACGCGCAGGTCACCGATCCGGTGACCCGACGGATCAGGGAGCTGGCGGTCGGCTCAGGTGTCCCGGTCGTCGGCATGACGGAGATGCTGCCGCCGAACACCACGTTCCAGGCATGGCAGCTGCGCCAGGCGCGCGAGCTCTTGCGAGCGCTCGGTGGCTGACCACGACGCCGCCGTTTCGTTGCGCTCCGCCGTTTCGCTGCACGGTGCGACGCTGCGCTTCGGCGACCGTGTCCTGTGGGACGGCCTCGACCTCGAGGTACGTCGCGGCGAGCTTCTGGCGGTACTCGGACCCAACGGCGCCGGCAAGACCAGCCTGATCCGTGTGCTGCTCGGCCTGCAGCGGCTGACCGCAGGCGAAGTGGTGGTGAACGCCCGCCCACCGCGCCGCGGCGATCACGCGATCGGCTACGTCCCGCAGCAGAAAGGGTTCGACCGCGACCTGCCGCTGCGCGGGACCGACCTCGTCCGGCTCGGCCTCGACGGGCACCGCTGGGGGCCGGTTTGGCCCTCACGCGAGGCGCGGCAGCGGGTCGCGGCGGCGATCGACGCGGTCGGCGCGAGCCACTACGCGGACGCGCCGCTCGGCAGCCTGTCCGGCGGGGAGCAACAGCGGCTGCGGATCGCCCAGGCGCTGCTCGCAGACCCGGCAGTCCTGTTGTGCGACGAGCCGCTGCTGTCGCTCGACCTCGGTCACCAGCAGGCAGTCATGACCCTGATCGACCGGCATCGTCGCGAGCACGACAGCGCCGTCCTGCTCGTGACGCACGAGATCAACCCGATCCTGCCGCTCGTGGATCGCGTGCTGTACCTGGTCGGCGGCCGCTGGACGGTGGGGACTCCTGACGAGGTGATGACGACCGAGCGGCTCACTGACCTGTACGGCGCGCCGGTCGACGTACTCCGCGTGCGCGATCGCATCATCGTGGTCGGTGCTGCGGATCTCGAGCACGACCATCTCAGCGGTGGTCATCACCACGTCGAAGACGAGTCGCGACCTCGGCGAGGGATGCTGTGAGCGTCTCGTTCTACCTGCATCAGCCGTTCGCGCAGCACGCGCTGATCGCGGCCACGCTGATCTCCGTCGCGTCTGGGCTGCTCGGCCCGTTCGTCGTCACGCGCGGCGCGGCGTTTGCGGTGCACGGGACCGCCGAGCTCGCGTTCACCGGCGCTGCTGCCGGGTTGCTGATCAGTGACGATCCGGTCGTCGGCGCCCTCGTCGGGTCCGTCGTGGTCGCGACGGCGATCGGGCTGCTCGGTGCGCGTGCCCGCGAGCGCGACTCCGCGATCGGCGTGATCCTGGCGTTCGGTCTCGGTCTCGGCGTCCTGCTGCTCAGCCACTACCACGGCTTCGCGACCGCGGCGACCGACATCCTGTTCGGTTACATCTACGGGGTCAGCGGCTCGCAGCTGGTGATCCTGCTGGTGATCGTCGCGGTCGTCATCGTCGTGACGGCCGTGATGTTCCGCCCGCTGCTGTTCGCGAGCGTCGACCCGGAGCTTGCCGAGGCGCGCGGCGTACCGGTGCGGATCGTCGGACTGCTCTTCCTCTACCTGCTGGCTGTGACGGTCACCGAGGCAGCACAGATCGTCGGAACGCTGCTCGTCCTGAGTCTCACCATCACGCCGGCGGCTGCGGCGCAGCGGCTCTCGGCGCGCCCCGGTGTCGTGATGGCGCTCTCGGTGCTGTTCGCGTTTCTCGCTGCCGACGGCGGGCTGCTCGCCAACCTCCGGCACCCGTCGGTCAAGGCGAGCGTCTTCGTGACGTTCATCAGCTTTGGGCTCTACCTGCTCGCGCGACTCGCTGCGCCGTTGCTGCGGCGTCGAGGGGCTCATGTCCACCGGGTCGACGCGTACCGCGCACACGAGCATCGCGAGCACGACCACACTGAGGTGCACTGATGTCCGAGATTGCCGCGCGCCGCCGTTCGACCCGCCAGGGGGTCGCGGTCGACGAGGTGCTGGCCGGCGCGGACGGTTTTCTCACCGCGCAGGCGCTGTACGACGTGCTGCGCGCTCGTGGCGACTCGGTGGGGCTCACAACGGTCTACCGCCATCTGCGCCGGCTCGCCGAGGATGGAGCGGTCGACGTCGTAGCCCGGCCGGACGGCGAGCTGGCCTACCGGCGTTGCGGCCCAGCGGCGTCGGGTGAACCCGAGCAGCACCACCATCACCTGGTCTGCCGTACCTGCGGTTATTCGGTCGAGATCGAAGGGCCCGAGGTGGAATCGTGGGCGCAACAGGTTGCCGCCGACGCCGGGTTCACGGACGTCAGCCACACGCTGGAGATATTCGGGGAGTGCGACCGCCATGCAGGAGGCTGAGCGCGTCGCACGACTGCAGGACGCGCAGCAGAAGGCGGCGCAGCTGTTTGCCGCGATCGAAGCGGCGGGAATCGTCCGGCCCGGAGTGAGTGAGCGCGAAGCCAGCGAAGCGATCCGCGATCTCGCGGCGGACCTGCTCGGGGTGCAGAAGCACTGGCACAAGCGGGTCGTGCGCGCCGGTGTCAACGCACTCGAGCCGTACCACTCCAATCCGCCGGTTCGCACGATCGAAGCCGACGACATCGTGTATCTCGATCTCGGCCCGGTCTTCGAGGAGTGGGAGGCCGACTTCGGACGTACCTACGTGCTCGGCGACGACCCGGCGAAGCTGCGGCTTCGGGACGCGCTCGCGGAGGTCTGGAACGCCGGCCGGGAGCACTACGACGCGACACCGGACATCACCGGCGCCCAGCTCTTCTCGTTCATGGTCGGGCTGGCGGTTGCCCGCGGCTACGAGTGGGGCGGAACGATCGCCGGCCATCTGGTCGGCGACTTCCCGCACGCCGACGCCGAGGGCGCCAAGGACTACTCGCGCGTTGCTCCGGGCAACGACCGGCCGCTGCGCGGCGTCGACAGTGCGGGAAACGTCGCGCACTGGATCCTCGAGGTGCACCTCGTCGACCGCGGGCTCGGGATAGGCGGCTTCTACGAGGAGCTTCTCGATCTCTGACGCAGCGCGCGAGCAGGTCGCCGGCGACCCTGCCTACCGGGTCGCGGGCGACTACGACTACGAGTCCGGCGGCGCGGGTTACGCGCAGGTTCGGCGTACGGATCCGCGGATCGCCGCCCACGTCCACGCGGCATTGGGCGACGCCGAGACGGTCATCAACGTCGGGGCGGGTGCGGGTTCCTACGAACCGACCGATCGACATGTGACAGCGGTCGAGCCGTCCGCAGCGATGCGGGCGCAACGTCCCGCGCACCTCGCCCGGGCGGTCGACGCAATCGCCGAGGAGCTGCCGTTCGCCGACGACAGCTTCGATGCCGCGATGGCAACGATCACGGTCCATCAATGGCGTGACCTCCGCCGCGGCCTGCGCGAGATGCGAAGGGTGACCCGAGGACCGTTGGTGATCCTCGCGTTCGACGTCGACGCCTTCGAAAAGTTCTGGATGATGCGCTACATCCCCGAGATGGTCGCGGTCGCGAAGTCTCGTGACCCGTCGATCGCAAAGCTGGCTGAGCTGCTGGACGAGCCGACCGCGGTCACCACCGTGCCGATCCCGTTCGACTGCGACGACGGGTTCCTCGAGGCCTTCTACGGCAGGCCCGAGCGAATCCTCGAGGCGTCGGTTCGGCGGGCGCAGTCGGCCTGGGCGTTCTTGCCCGAGGGATCGGAGGCGCGCGCGATCGAAGCGCTGCGCTCGGACCTGGAGTCGGGCGAGTGGGACCGGAAGCACGGCGCGCTTCGGACTCAGCCCGAGTACCTGGGCACGCTGCGCCTGCTGGTGGCTCACCCGCCGTCCGAACCCGGCTGAGATGCTTCCGGCGTGACCGACGAGGAGGCGATCCGCCCGGAGCTGGAAAGGGTTCGCGAACGGCAGCGGCTGCTGCAGGACTCCGCCCGCCCCGATGCGGTCGCGAAGGTGCACAGTCGCGGCCGTCGCACGATCCGGGAGAACCTCGACGACCTGTTCGACCCGGGCAGCTTCCATGAGTGGGCCGGCCTGGTCGTCGCGGCGCAGCGCGGTCGCCGCGATTTCGACGACCTGGTGATGTCGACGCAGGCGGACGGCGTCGTCACCGGCGTCGGGACCGTCGACGGCCGGCGAGTCGCGGTCGTGGGTTACGACGTGATGGTGCTCGCCGGAACTCAGGGTCACTTCGGCCACAAGAAGACCGACCGGTTCCTCGAGGTGGTACGGCGGGAACGGCTGCCGCTCGTCCTGTTCGCCGAGGGCGGCGGCGGGCGGCCCGGCGACAGCGACGTGCCGACGGTCGCCGGGCTCGACGTACCGACCTTCGGTCGCTTCGCGGCGCTGTCCGGCGTCGTGCCGCGGATCGGGATCGCCTCCGGCCGCTGCTTCGCCGGCAATGCGTCGCTCTACGGGTTGTGCGACGTGACCATCGCCACGCCCGAGGCCAGCATCGGCATGGCGGGACCCGCCATGATCGAAGGCGGCGGTCTGGGCGTCGTTGACGCCGACGAGGTCGGACCGCAGGAGATGCACGTCGGCACCGGGGTGGTCGACATCGGCGCGGCGGACGACGCCGAGGCGGTCGGGTTCGCCAAGCGCGCGCTCGCCGCCTTCGTCGCCGAGCTGCCGAAATGGTCTGAGCTCGACCAGATGGTGCTTCGTGATGTCGTCCCGGAGAACCGCCGCCGGGCGTACGAGGTCCGCAAGGTGCTCGCGGTGGTGGCCGACGAGGGTTCGGTCCTCGAGGTGCGTCCGCGGTGGGCGCGCGGCATGGTCACCGCATTCGCGCGGATCGAAGGACGCGCGATCGGGGTGATCGCCAACAACCCGCTGCATCTTGCCGGCGCGATCACGAGCGACTGTGCCGACAAGGCCGCGCGGTTCCTCCAGATCTGCGACGCGTTCGACCTGCCCGTGCTGTCGCTGTGCGACACCCCGGGGATGATGGTCGGCCCCGCGGCCGAGCGGACCGGGCTGGTCCGCCACACCTCCCGGCTGTTCACGGCAGGCGCGACGATGACCGCGCCGATGGTCATGGTGATCCTGCGCAAGGGCTACGGGCTCGGTGCGATGGCGATGGCCGGCGGAGACTTCCACGCCCCGCTCGCCACCCTTGCGTGGCCGACCGGAGAGGTCGGCGGCATGGGCCTGGAAGGCGCCGTGCGGCTCGCCATGCGCAAGGAGCTCGCGGCGATCGAGGATGACGAGGAGCGGCAGCGCACCTACGAGGCGCTGGTAGCGGCGGCGTACGAGCGCGGGGGAGCGCTGTCCGCGGCGACCTATGGCGAGATCGACGACGTGATCGATCCCGCGCAGACGAGGACCCGGGTGGCTGCGCTCCTGCGTGGCTGGCAGCCGCCCCCGCGCGGCGAACGGCGCCGCGTGATCGACAACTGGTAGCCCGCAGCGGATGCGCGTCAGTGCAGGAAGGTCCAAGGCAAAGACCCGGGATTGCCACCGCTCGGCCGGCGCGAGGAGACTGTCGGGCAGCCGGCGCGTCAACCTGCCGGCGTGCCAGTGATCTCGGAGGGTTCATGACGCAGGCCGCGACCGGCGCAGGCGTGCGGGAGATGCCGCTGCCCCGCCCGCCCGTGACCCTTGATCGGGTGGTCGACGACCCCGCTGCGGTGTGGCGCCTGATCGACCGGCACGCACCGTACTGGCCGGTGCAGCGCTACTTCGCGAACAGCGCCGAGTACGCGACGTTGTCCGGCCAGGACGAGCCGGAACAGATGATCGTCGCGCCGGTGTTCCGCGGCAACTGGGCCTTCGACGGTGACGTGCTCGACGGGGTCCAGCCGATCCTCGACAGCGACGCGTTCAACGACGCCGCCCGGCGGTTGTTCGACGCCGAGATCGTGCGGCCCACGACGGTCTACGTGAACCTGACCTGGCAGCTGCCGTTCCCGCAGGGCGCCGGCCACACCGACATCCCGGCGTTCCGCGGTTTCGACCGCACGACGTACCCGATCACGTTCCTCACGATCATGGGCCTGTCCGGGCTGTTCGAGGACGTCCGGGTCAAGGTCGCGACTGGGGTCTCCTGGTTCTACCGGGGCAGTGACGGTGGCTTCGAGTACTGGCCGCAGGGACCCGACGGACCGTCGGTGCTGCACGAGGGGGCCATCGACAACACCGCGATCGTCGCGGACAACGACTTCATGTGGCACCGGGTCCGGCCGACCGGGCGACCCGAGGACGGCATGGTCACGATGTCGAAGGACGCCGAGCTGGTACGGCGTGACGGCGACGGGTGGGCGATCATCGACGGCGGCGCCGAGCTGGGCGCGTTCACCACCGACCGGCTGCGGGTCAGCCTGTCGTGGAAGGGCATCGCGTTCACCGACGACGAGGACCGTCGTCGCCACGACGAGCACCTCGACGACATCGACCTGGCCGAGGTCCTGAAGCGGATCAGCGACGACTTCGCCGCGCGGGGTGAGACGCTCGACATCCCGTCGGACCCGCTCACCGACCCTGTCTTCATCCGGACACTTCGCGACGCCTACGTTCGGTATCCCTCAACCAGCGCGTAGCTGCCTGCCGATTAGGTCGTCATGACCTTGCCCGTGCGCCGCGTCGCCGTCGCCGTCGTCTCCGTCGTCTCCGTCGTACTGGTCTCGACCGGTGGGGCCGGTGCCGTGAACGCACGGCACCTTCCCGGGACGAGCTGCAGCGCGTTTCCGGCGAACAACGTCTGGCACGCGTCGATCGCCGACCTGCCGGTGAACCGGCACAGCGCGGACTGGGTGCGTCACATCGGCGGCGGAAACCTGCATCCGGACTTCGGCCCGTCGTACGGCGAGCAGCCGGTGCCCTACGGAATCCCGATCACCTACGTCAGCGGTTCGCACCCGAAGGTGCACGTCAAGTTCCAGTACGCCGCTGAGAGCGATCGCGTCGGCTACCCGCTGGGCTCCGACACCTTGGTCGAGGGAGGTAGGCAGGCCGGCAACGACGGCGACCGGCACGCGATCGTCGTGGACCGTTCGGCGTGCCGGGTGTACGAGACGTGGCACACGCGTAAGAAGTCAGGTGGCTGGAGCGCCGGATCGGGTGCGACGTGGTCGCTGAAGAGCAACAAGCTGCGCCCCAAGGGCTGGACCTCGGCCGACGCTGCGGGGCTGCCGATCCTGCCCGGTCTGCTTCGCTACGACGAGGTCGACGCCGGATTCGTCGACCACGCGATCCGATTCACCGCGCCGGTCAGCTCTCGGCACTACCTGTGGCCGGCCCGGCACCAGGCCGGTAGCCAGAGCAGCCTGTCCTACCCGCCGATGGGCGCCCGCTTCCGGCTGAAGGCGGGCTTCCCGATCGCCGGCTACAGCGCCGCGACCCGCGTGGTGCTGCAGGCCATGAAGACCTACGGCCTGATCCTCGCGGACAACGGTTCGTCCTGGTACTTCCAGGGCGAGGCCTCCGTCAAGTGGCCGGACAAGATGATCTCGGAGCTGAAGACGATCCCGGGCAGTGCCTTCGAGGCGGTCGACGAGTCGAGCCTGCAGGTTTCGAGCGGTAGCGCGCGCGTGAGCTGACCCTGCCGCGAGATCGCCGATTCCCGTATCGGAGAATGGGGTTTCTCGCCGGCATCCAGGGGGACGTACGTCATGAGTGGGCTCGCCCGCTGGTGCGTGCGCAACCGGTGGATCGTCGTCGCGCTCTGGGTGGGTTCCGCGGTCTACACCGGCGTCATCGCCCATCGCGTCGGCTCGACGTACTCGAACAGCTTCAACCTGCCGAACACCGACACCCAGCGCGCCATCGATCTGCTGCGCGCGCAGTTCCCGCAGGCGGCGGGTGACGTCGAGCAGCTGGTCATGCACGCGAGGCACGGCAAGGTGACGGACGAGAAGCAGCAACGTGCTGAGACCGCGCTGCTCGATCACGTGTCGACCATCCCGCACGTGGTGGCGGTGATCTCCCCGTTCGGCCCGGGGGGCGCGGCCCAGATCAGCAAGGACGGAACGATCGCCTACGCGGTGGTCGAGTTCGACCAGCTCGCCGACGCCTTGCCGGCGCGTGCGGTGGACAACCTGCTCGACGTCGTCGACGCGGCGCGCAGCAACGACCTGCAGGTCGAGGTGGAGGGTCAGGCCGTCTCGCTGCACACCCCGGTGCAGACCGGTCCGAGCGAGATCGCCGGCGTCCTCGGATCGGCGATCATCCTCTTTCTAGCGTTCGGATCCTGGCGCGGCATGGTCACCCCGCTGGTCGCCGCGATAGCCGCGATCCTCGTCGGTACCTCGATCGAGGCGCTGCTGTCCCACGCAATGCCGGTCGCCCCGTTCGCGACGCAGCTGTCCGTCCTCGTGGGGCTCGGCGTGGGGGTGGACTATGCCCTTTTCATCGTCAGCCGCCATCGCAACAACCTGCTGCACGGGATGAGTGTCGAGGAATCGATCGAGGCATCGCTGAACACCTCGGGCCGCGCCGTACTGTTCGCCGGCGCGACGGTCTGCGTGGCTCTGCTCGGCCTGCTCCTGCTCGACATCACCTTCCTGGTCGGGATCGCGGTGGGCACCGCGATCACCGTCGCGTTGACGATGCTCGCCTCGCTGACTCTGACGCCGGCGCTCCTCGGTTTCATGGGGTTGAAGGTGCTGGGTCGCCGGCGGCTGGCCCGGCTGCAGCAACACGGGCCGGACGACAGTCACGTCACGGGTGGCTGGCTCGCCTGGGCCAGGCTGGTCGAGCGCCGTCGGCTGCCACTGGCCGCCGCGGCCGTCGCCGTGATCGTCGCGTTTGCGATGCCCACGTTCGCGATGCGACTCGGCAACGCCGATGCCGGCAACGACCCCTCCAGCTTCACCACCCGCAAGGCCTACGACCTGCTGAGCGAAGGTTTCGGACCTGGGTTCAACGCGAACATGCAGGTTGTCGCGCAGCTGAAGAAGGCGGGCGACGTCTCGCAGCTGGACCACCTCCAAAGCGCCATCCGAAAGCAGCCCGGGGTCGCCGCCGTCAGTCCGGCCGTCATGGGCTTGAACCGGCAGACGGCGGTGTTCGTGGTCGTCCCCGACACGGCGCCGCAGGACGAGGCGACGACCGACCTGGTCAAGCGGCTTCGGGACCAGGTCATCCCGGGCGCGGTGCGCGGCTCACCGGTGCAGGTCGCGTACATCGGTGGAGCGACGGGCGCCTTCATCGACTTCTCGCACGTCCTCGCACAGAAGCTGCCGCTGTTCATCGGCGTCGTCGTACTGGTCGCCGCTCTCCTCCTGATGGTGGCCTTCCGCAGCCTGGTCGTGCCGCTCACCGCGTCGGTGATGAACATCTTCGCGGCGGTGGCGAGCTTCGGGCTGCTGGTCTTCGTCTTCCAGCAGGGCCACCTTGGCGACATCTTCACCATCGGACGTCCCGGACCGGTCGATGCGTTCATCCCGGTGATGATGTTCGCGATCCTGTTCGGGCTGTCGATGGACTACCAGGTCTTCCTGGTCAGCCGGATGCACGAGGAGTGGATCCACACCGGCGACAACAAGCTTGCCGTCCGCGTCGGCCAGGCCGAGACCGGCAAGGTGATCACGGCTGCCGCCACGATCATGATCATGGTCTTCCTCGCCTTCGTCTTCGGCGATCAGCGGCAAGTCTCGGAGTTCGGCTTCGGTCTCGCCAGCGCGGTCATGATCGATGCGTTCATCCTGCGCACGGTGCTCGTGCCAGCGGTGATGCACACGCTCGGCCAAGCCAACTGGTACATCCCGCAGTGGATGGACCGGACCCTCCCGCACCTGAGCATCGAGCCGCCGGACCGCACGTACGACGACGACCTCACCCTGGCGGACTTCGAGCGCCACTAAGAGGCCGGCGAGGCAGCCACCGAACTACTTTGCTTACGCAAGGGTCGAGGTGAGAAACTGAGGCCCAAGTGAGCCGCTTCCGCCAGTTGCGTCGTGACACGTTCGCGTCGCTGGTCAACCCGAACTACCGCCTGTACTTCGCGGGCCAGTCGGTGTCGATGATCGGCACCTGGATGCAGTCGATCGCGCAGTCCTTCCTCGTCTTCACCATCACCGACTCCGGCACCGCCGTCGGGTTGATCGTCGCGCTGCAGACGTTGCCCGTGATGCTGCTCGGTCCCTACGGCGGCGTGGTCGCCGACCGCGTCGACAAGCGCCGGCTCACGATCGTGCTGCAGTCCCTCATGGGCGTGCAGGCACTCGGGCTCGGCCTGCTCACGGTCACCCACGTCGTACGGATGTGGGAGATCGGCGTACTCGCCGTCGTACTGGGGTTGAACAACACGTTCGAGAACCCGGCGCGGCAGTCGTTCGTGCTCGAGATGGTCGGGCCGGACCATCTGCGCAACGCCGTCACGCTCAACACGGTCATGGTCAACGTCGCGCGGGCCATCGGTCCGGCTGCGGCGGGCCTGATCATCAACGCCGGCGGACTTGGCGTCTGCTTCCTGATCAACTCGGGCAGCTTCGTCGCCGTCGTCGGTTCGCTGATTGCGATGGACGTCTCGACGCTGACCCCGTCGGTGCCGGCGCGACGTCAGCGCGGTCAGCTGCTCGAGGGCCTGC
>CAZEAM010000063.1:0-1687 GCA_964510285.1 uncultured Frankiaceae bacterium
TCGCGGTGATGATCAGCTCGACGGCCTTGGCGAACCTCTCGGAGTCGAACGTGTCGTCGTCGCCCAGGAACTTCAGCAGGTTGAGGCTCGCCAGGTTGCACGACGAGTTGTCGAGGTGCATGTACTCCGAGCAGTTCGCCACCACGACACCGCTGACGACGTAGCTGTGGTTGCGCGGCTCGGTGAGGTTGTACGTCGTCTCGAACCCGCACGACGTCCGCGAGCGCAGCGTGACCGTCTCGTCGGTGTCGTACACCTGGCGGCCGTCGAGCGCTGCGCGCAGCTTGTCGTCCTTGCGGGATACGTCGAAGCCGACGAGCGCCGCGAAGTCGCGCGCGCTGCGACCGCTGATCCGCAGGTCGAAGGAGGGCCCGTCGGAGCCGTAGACGGCGTGCGAGCCGTCCTTGCGGGTGTAGCTGAACGACGAGGCCTTGGTCCCGGTCTCGTAGATCCGCGCCGCCATCCCGAGCGAGGCGAGCAGCTCCTGGACGCCGAGCAGCAGCTCCTCCGATCGACTGCCCAGGCCCACGTAGCGGGTGCCGTTCGCCGCGTCGACGACACAGCCGTCGGCGTCGAACAAGCCACGCAGGAATGCGGCGAGGATCGGCTCCGGCATCCCGAAGACGCTGTCGGGGACCGTCTTGTCGGCGGCGCGGTGGTCGGTGAGGCCGAGCGCCCTCACGAAATCGACGAACGCCCGCCGGGTGACGCGCACCTGCACCGTGCCGTTGGCCTGGACCGATGGTTTCGGTGTCGCGCCGGTCAGCCGGGTGACGAGCGCGAGGTGGCGCGCCAGATGTGCTTCGCGGTCATCGGCGTTGCCGTAGACGGTCACGACGGCGCTGTCCGTCACGCAGCCGTCGCCGACCACCCAGCCGAGGTAGTGGGCGAGGTCCTCGTCCCACTTCTCGGGCAGCATGAGCGTCCGCCGCGACGCCGCACGGGATGCCGCCTCGACGGCAGCCGCGGGCAGCGCCCAGGACGCGTACGGGCGCGCGGCGTACTCGAACGACCGAACCACGCGGTCGTCCTCGGTCAGGTCTTCGGCGCGGACGTAGCCGCGATTGGCGGTCCACAGCCGGTGGTTGGGGGTGCAGCGAAGCCGGGAACCGTCGGAGAACCGCAGCTCGACGATCTCGTTGGTGCCGGTCACCATGTAGCGGGTCGGTGAGGTCGCAAGGACCTGCGACTGCGGCGCGTCCTCGTTCGTCACGTCGTTCGTGTAGACGTTGAAGTGCTCGCCGGCGGCGGCGCGAGTGACAAGATCGCCGATCCGGATCAAACCCTGGTCCGTCACCACCCGCTGGTCGGCCGGGAAGCACGGGTTGGACGCGGTGATGCGGCCGGTCTCCGGCGTGGTGTGCCAGTCGTTGATCGTGTCGTCGTACTGGATGCCGGGGTCGGCGCACTCCCAGGCGGCCTGGGCGATCTTGCCGAACAGTTCCTTGGCGTCGACGGACTCGATGACCTCGCCGGTGTGGCGGGCCTTCAACCCGAACTCGCGGCCCTCCTCGAGGGCGCGCATGAACTCGTCGTTGACCCGCACCGAGTTGTTGGCGTTCTGGTACTGCACGGACACGATGTCCTTGCCACCGAGGTCCATGTCGTATCCCGCGTCGCGCAAGGCGCGGATCTTGTCCTCTTCACGCGCCTTGGTCTCGATGAACTCCTCGATGTCGGGGTGGTC
>CAZEAM010000064.1:0-8067 GCA_964510285.1 uncultured Frankiaceae bacterium
CCTGTCATGGGACTACCTCAAGGCCCTGACGCCGTTGTCGCTCGCGATCTGGTTCATGGACGATGGCAACTTCACGGTGCGTTCGAAGGGCCTTCAGGAGCGAACCCAGGGCGGTAGCGGTCGTATTGAGATCTGTGTCGACGCCATGAGCGAAGGCACGCGGGTGCGGCTGCAGGAGCATCTGCGTGATCACTTCGACCTGCCGTGCACGTTGAAGACGCGGGGCCCGCGTAATCAGCAGTACTTGCGGTTCGATGTTGCAGCCACGACGAGGTTCCTCGAGTTGGTGGCGCCGTACGTCCACCCGTCGATGGACTACAAGCTGCTTCCGCGGCTGCGAGGTCAGTTCAGCGTCGAGGCCGAGTTCGTCGAGCCGACCCTGCACCCGGTGCCGGCGAAGGTCGTCGACGTGCACGTCAAGCCGCCGACGCGTTCGATGCACCGGTTCGACATCGAGGTCGAGGGGTCGCACAACTACCTGGCGGACGGCGTGATCGTGCACAACTCGCCGGAGACGACAACAGGAGGCAAGGCGCTGAAGTTCTATGCGTCGGTGCGGCTCGACGTTCGTCGGATCGAGACGCTCAAGGACGGCCAGGATGCCGTCGGTAACCGCACTCGCGTCAAGGTGGTGAAGAACAAGGTCAGCCCGCCGTTCAAGCAGGCCGAGTTCGACATCATCTACGGCGAGGGGATCAGCCGCGAAGGCAGCCTGATCGACCTCGGCGTCGAGCACGGCATCGTCCGCAAGTCGGGCGCGTGGTTCACCTACGAGTCCGACCAGCTCGGTCAGGGCAAGGAGAACGCTCGCGGCTTCCTGCGCGACAACCCGGACCTCGCCGATGAGATCGAGAAGAAGATCAAGGAGAAGCTCGGCATCGGTCCGCAGGTTGACGCGCCAACAGACGCCGGTACGGCACCGGCCGATATCGACGCTCCGATCGACCTCACCGCCGTCGACGCCGGACCGACGCCGGTGGAGTTCTAGCCGACGAAGGCATGGACGACACCGACCGCGAACCGGACCCGGAGTCGGTCGCTCGGACCATCGCGTTGCGGTTGCTCGAGCGATCGCCCCGGACCCGGGCGGAGCTGGCAACCGCGATGGCGCGGCGGGGGGTGCCGGCCGACGTGAGCGAGCGGGTGCTCGACCGGTTCACCGAGGTCGGGCTGATCGACGATCAGGCGTTCGCGCAGGCGTGGGTCGACTCGCGCCACCACGGCCGCGGCCTCGGGCGCCGTGCGCTCGCCACCGAGTTGCGCCGCAAGGGGATCGACGACGAGCTGGCCGCCGAGGCGTTGTCGACGGTGTCGACCGACGACGAGGTGACGGCCGCCCAGGCGCTGGTCCGCAAGAAGCTCCGTTCGATGACCAACCTGCCGCGCGACGTCGCGACGCGACGGCTGGTCGGCATGCTCGGCCGAAAGGGCTTCGGCGGGAGCCTCGCGTATCGAGTGGTGGCCGAGGAGTTGGATAGCCTCCGCGTGTGAGCACGCGACCGAGCGGTGAGCGGATCGCGGCGGTCTACGCGTCGTGCGCTGACCGCATCGTCGCCCTGATGGCGGGACTCGGCACTGACGACCTGAACCGCAAGGTGCCGGGTACCCCGTTGTGGACCGTGCGCGACCTGCTCGCCCACCTGGTCGGTGGCCCGGCCGACCTGGTCGCGGGCAACCTCGACGGCGCGATCACGCCGCCGTGGACCCAGGCCCAGGTGGACGCGCGCCGCGACCACTCGGTGGCGCAGCTGCTGGACGAGTGGGCGGGGCTGCGCGAGGCGATCGACGGCGTCTGCCGCTCCGGGCAGCTCCCGGCGATCAGCATGGACGTGCTGACCCACGAGCAGGACATCAACGGCGCCCTCGACTTGCCACGCCTGAGCGACCCGATGGCGCTGGAGTTCGCGGCCAACGGCTTCGGTGCCCGAGCCGCCAAGGTGGCGCGGGATGCGGGCCTGTCGCTCGAGCTGACCGACGGCGCGGGCTGGTCGATCGGCGAACCGGGCGGCGCGAGCCTCGTCGGCTCGAAGTTCGAGCTGGTCCGCGCCATGTCCGGTCGTCGCAGCGCCGCTCAGGTCATGGCGATGGACTGGCTCGGCGACCCCACGCCGTACCTCGACCTGCTGAGTCCGTTCGGGCCGCTGGGCGACACCGACATCCACGAGTGAGCGCCGAGGCGCCGGCGCCGCCGCGGCGCTGGCTGGTCCACGAGATCTGGCTGGTCTTCGCGCTCTCCCTCGGCGCGGCGGGGGTGCGAGCCGCGATCGAGCTGGCGGCCGACATCGCGACCGGACGGTCGCTGACCTCTCAGGTCGCGCTGCTCAACGGCAGCCGGGCCCCCGGGCGGCCGTGGCTCGACCTGTTTCTTCAACTGGACGCGCTCATTGTCGGCGTGATGCCGGTCCTGCTGGTGGTCCACTTCCTGACCCGCTCCGGCGAGCGGGTGGGAGAGCTCGGTGTCGGCCGTGATCGTCCGGGTCCCGACGTCCTCCGCGGCGCCGTCATCGCGGCGGTGATCGGCGGAGCGGGGCTGGGCCTGTACCTGGGCAGCCGAGCGATCGGACTGAACCTGACCGTCGTCCCCGAGTCGCTGCCGCACGTATGGTGGCGGATCCCGGTGCTGATCCTCTCCGCGCTGCAGAACGCGACCTTGGAGGAGGTTCTCGTCGCCGGGTACCTGCTGCACCGGTTACGCCAGCTCGGCTGGGCGGACAACAAGGCGCTGCTCACCAGCGCAGCGCTGCGCGGGAGCTATCACCTCTACCAGGGGCTCGGCGGGTTCGCGGGCAACTTCGTGATGGGCCTGATCTTCGGCCGCCTCTACCAGCGCTGGGGACGGGTGATGCCGCTGCTCATCGCCCACTTCCTGATCGACGCGGTCGCCTTCGTCGGGTACGCCGAGCTCGCCGGCCACGTCTCGTGGATCCCGACCCCGGCGCGCTAGGTCCAGCTCTTCGCGTCCGCCGCGAACCGATCGGCGTCCTGCACCCGGATCACGCAGAAGACGACGCCGACGGGGTCGCGCATCACCACCCAGGTGTGGATCCGGTCGACCACCGTTGCGCCGAGCGCGACCAGTCGCGCGACCTCCGCCTCGATGTCGTCGGTCTCGATGTCGAGGTGGACCCGCGCAGCCGGATCGCCGACCGCCTGGACTCCCAGATCGACGCCCGAGGCGTCTACTCCGAAGGAGGAGTAGTCGGGGTCGTCGAGATCCACCTCCGGAGTGCGGTGCAGAACGTCGGACCAGAAGCCGACCTCGCGGGCGTAGTCGTCGTGAGGGACGTCGATGTAGGCCGCGGCCAGCCGGCTGCGGTGACTCATTCGGCGCACCCGTCGACCGGGCACAGGCAGAACGGATGGCCGGCCGGATCGCGCATCACGCCCCACGCGTGCTCCCGGGTGACCTCCTGCGCGCCAAGGCGGGCCAGCCGGTCGAGATCACCGTCGCGGTTCTCGGTGGCGAAGTCGAGGTGCACCCGGCTGGTCGGGTCACCGGTGGCCTGGACCAGCAGGTAGCAGCCCGCGGTGGCGTCCTCGAGCTGCGCGTAGTCCGGATACTTCTCGCTCACCGCTGGGGTCCGGCCGAGCGCGGCGCTCCAGAACTCGACCGCTCGACCGTGCTGGGCGCGCGGGACGTCGATCACGACGCCGTGCAGGCGTGGGGGGTTGGCCATCCCCCGACCGTAACCTCTAGGCATGACGGCGCGGACGTATGAGGTGCGGACGTACGGCTGTCAGATGAACGTCCACGATTCCGAGCGCATTTCCGGCCTCCTCGAGACCGCCGGCTACGAGCGCGCCGCGGACGGCGAGACTCCCGACCTCGTCGTGTTCAACACCTGCGCGGTGCGTGAGAACGCCGACAACCGGCTCTACGGCAACCTCGGCCACCTCGCACCGGTGAAGGCGGCCAAGCCCGGCATGCAGATCGCGGTCGGCGGCTGCCTGGCGCAGAAGGACCGGGGCGTGATCGTCGAGCGCGCCCCGTGGGTGGACGTCGTGTTCGGCACGCACAACGTGGGGTCGCTACCTGCGCTGCTCGAGCGGGCGCGGGTCGAGCAGGAGTCGCAGGTCGAGCTGCTCGAGGCGTTGGAGACCTTCCCCTCCACGCTGCCGACCCGCCGGGAGTCGGCGTACCGGGCCTGGGTGTCGATCAGCGTCGGGTGCAACAACACGTGCACGTTCTGCATCGTCCCGTCGCTGCGCGGCAAGGAACGCGACCGCCGCCCCGGCGACGTGCTCGCCGAGATCGAAGCGTTGGTCGCCGACGGGGTCGTCGAGGTCACGCTGCTCGGCCAGAACGTCAACTCTTACGGCGTCGAGTTCGGCGACCGGCGGGCGTTCGGCAAGCTGCTGCGGGCGTGCGGCGGCGTCGACGGCCTGGAGCGGGTGCGCTTCACCTCGCCGCACCCCCGCGACTTCACCGACGACGTGATCGCCGCGATGACCGAGACCCCCAACGTGATGCCGAGCCTGCACATGCCGCTGCAGTCCGGCAGCGACCGGGTGCTCGCCGCGATGCGCCGCTCCTACCGCGCCGAGCGCTACCTCGGGATCATCGACCGCGTCCGGGCCGCGATGCCCGACGCCGCGATCACCACCGACATCATCGTCGGCTTCCCGGGCGAGACCGAGGAGGACTTCGCCGCGACCCTCGACGTCGTGCGCGCGGCACGGTTCGCCGGCGCCTTCACCTTCCAGTACTCGATCCGTCCCGGTACGCCGGCCGCCGACATGCCCGACCAGGTCCCGACCGAAGTGGTCGCCGAGCGCTACGACCGACTGGTGGCGGCGGTGGAGGAAACGGCGTGGGCGCAAAACCAGGAGCTGCTCGGCACCGAGGTCGAGGTGCTGGTCGCGGTCGGTGAGGGCCGCAAGGACGCCGAGACGCGGCGGCTGTCCGGGCGGGCGCGCGACAACCGGCTCGTGCACCTCGCACCGTGCGACGCCGCGCCCGGCGACTTCGTCACCGCAGAGGTCACCTACGCCGCGCCGCACCACCTCGTCGCGGACAAGGTCGTCGCGGTCCGTCGAGGGCGCGCAGCGCACGAGGTCACCGGCGTGATGCTCGGCATGCCGACGGTCGCTCGCTGACGGCTCGTCCGGGACATGAGCAAGCTGGTCGCGGTCGTCGGTCCGACGGCGACCGGTAAGTCCGCGCTCGGCATCGCGATCGCCAAGTCGCTCGGTGGTGAGGTGGTCAACGCCGACTCCATGCAGCTCTACCGCGGCATGGACATCGGTACGGCGAAGCTGGCCGAGCCGGACCGCGACGGTGTTGCGCATCACCTGCTCGACATCTGGGAGGTCACCCAGACCGCGAGTGTCGCCGACTACCAGGCGCGGGCCCGGGCGCGGATCGACGACCTGCTCGAGCGCGGGATCACGCCGGTGCTGGTGGGCGGCAGTGGCCTGTACATACGGGCGGTGATCGACCCGATCGAGTTCCCCGGCACCGATCCGGAGGTCCGCGCGGCGCTTGAGGCCGACCTGGCCGACTCCGGTCCCGAAGCGCTGCACCGGCGGCTCCGGGAGGCCGATCCGGTCACCGCCGCGGCGCTCTCGCCGCTCAACGGACGCAAGATCGTCCGCGCGCTCGAGGTGATCGCGATCACCGGAGCGCCGTTCACCGCAGCCCTTCCGTCCTACGACGAGTCGGTGTACGACGCGGTCCAGATCGGCCTGGATCTCGAGACCGCCGTCCTCGACGAGCGGGTCGAGCGGCGGGTGCAGCTCATGATCGCCGCCGGGTTCGAAGACGAGGTGCGCCGCCTCGACGCCGCGGGGCTTCGGGACGGGGTCACCGCGTCGCGGGCGCTTGGCTACGCGCAGATGCTCGCCGTGATCGACGGTCGCCTGAGCCTGGACGCCGCGCGGGCCGACACCGTCCGCGCGACCCGGCGGTTCGTGCGCCGCCAGCGGTCCTGGTTCCGGCGTGACCCGCGGATCAGCTGGCTCGACGCCGGAAATGATCCCCAGGAGCAGGCCATTGCGGTCATCGAAAGATGATCACAACAGGCCATATCGGACGCCGCCGCCTCGGGTCGATAGTGAGCGCAGCGATAAGCGCATCATTTCCGACATTTGGGAGGCGCCATGCTTTCCGTCACCGAGGGCACCCGGGTCGTGCACTACCTGCCGGACGTCGAGCTGGCCACCGGGGCGATCTGCGGGATGCAGGCGCTGATGCGCTGGGAGCACCCGCAGCGCGGGCTGCTCTGGCCGAGTGACTATGCGGTCGAGGCGGAGCGGTCCGGGATCGCGGCGACGCTCGGCTGGGAACTGCTCAACTGCGCCGCCGACGAGCTCTCAGCGTGGAGCACCCTCCCGGGCGGCCCGGACGGCACCCGGCAGATGTGGGTCGCGATCACGACCGCGCAGCTGCTCGAGGTCGACCTGGCCGAGCGGGTCGCGGCCGTGGTCGAGCTGCACGGCCTGGTGCCGGGCAGCCTGGGCCTGCTGCTGCCCGGCGCGGTCCTCGCCACCGGAAGCCGGCACGCCCCACGGTTGCTCGGCGAGCTGCGCGACGCGGGTGTCGCGCTCGCGATCGACGACCTGCGCAGCTGGTACGCCAGCCTCGGCGTGATGGGCGACCTGCCGTTCGAGGCGGTCACCCTCGACCGGGACTTCGTGCGCGGCGTCGGTGCCGACCTCGACGACGACATCATCGTCGGCTCGATCATCCGGCTCGCGCACTCGCACGGCCTGCGGGTCGTCGCGGACTCGGTCGAGAGCTGGAGCGAGGGCGCCCGGCTGTGCGAGCTGGGTTGCGACCGCGGCCATGGCTACCTGTTCGGCAGCCCGCAGGACTCGATCGACGCCCGGCTGATGCTCTCGCACGGCGCCGGGTGGTGCGCTCCGATCCAGCGCACGGCGCTGGAGACGCAGATCAGCGCCGCTTGACGAGCCGAGGCGGATCGACGCCCGCGCGCCTACCCTGGATTGCGTGAGGTTCGTCAAGGGGCACGGCACGCAGAACGACTTCGTGCTGCTCCCGGAACCTCCCGACGACCTCGCCGAGGACCTGGTCCGCGCGCTGTGCGATCGGCGCGCCGGCATCGGTGGCGACGGTGTGCTCGCCGTACGGCGACGGGACGGCTCGTACTTCATGGACTACCGCAACGCCGACGGCTCGCTCGCCGAGATCTGCGGCAACGGCATCCGGGTCTTCGCGCGCTATCTGGTCGACGCCGGCCTGCAGCCTGCGGGCGCCTTCGAGGTAGGCACCCGAGCCGGTGCCTGCCGCGTCGAGGTCCCCGCGGACGGCGCGGACATCACGGTCGAGATGGGCGAGCCGCAGCGACGCGGCGACGCGAAGGTCACCGTCGGTACGTCGACCTGGCCGGGTTACGGCTACGCGATCGGCAACCCGCACCTGGTCGTGCTCGACGCCGGCGACCTCGATGGCCTGGACCTGACCACGGCTCCGGTCGTCGAGCCGGCCTTCCCGGGCGGCGTCAACATCGAGTTCCTGCAGCCGGTCGGCCCGCGCCACGTTCGGATGCGGGTGCACGAGCGCGGGGTCGGGGAGACCCGCTCGTGCGGCAGCGGAGCCTGCATGGCGGCGGTCGCGGCGATGGACGCCGCCGGCGAGCGGTCGACCTACGTCGTCGACGTACCGGGAGGGCGGCTGTCGGTCACCTGGCGTGACGACGGCGTCGTGACTCTCACCGGCCCGGCAATATTGGTTGCGTCAGGCGAGGTCCACCTCGACGCTTGGACTAGATGACCGCTGAACCGTTCGAGCCGGGCGCTCTGACGCCCGACGACCTCGCTGACCTCGAGCTCGAGGAACGCCGGGCGCTGCGGCGCGTCGCCGGCATCTCCACCGAGCTCGCCGACGTCACCGAGGTCGAGTACCGCCAGCTGCGGCTCGAACGGGTCGTGCTGATCGGCGTATGGACCTCAGGGACCCTCGAGTCCGCCGAGGTGTCGCTCAAGGAGCTCGCCGCGCTCGCCGAGACCGCCGGCTCGGAGGTCCTCGAGGGGCTGGTCCAGCGCCGGGCCACGCCGGACGCCGCGACCTACGTCGGCTCCGGCAAGGCCAAGGAGCTGCGCGACATC
>CAZEAM010000065.1:0-2303 GCA_964510285.1 uncultured Frankiaceae bacterium
CCCCGAGTCAGCCGGTGGGGGATCCGGGCAGATCCAGGTCCTCGGCGGTGGCGACGTCGCCGAGCAGGGACCGGACACCTCGACCGTGACGTCGTTCGGCCAGCTGATGAAGGTGCTCAACGCCGTGCCGCACAGCGCTGACGTGGTCGCCCAGCTCACCGTTCCGGACCCGACCGGGACCACGTCGATCGTCCGGAACCATCACGTCAGGCTCAAGCAACTGGTGCGCGGCGCCATCACGTTGCCGATCAATGTCGACGTCCCGTGCGACGACTGCGGCGGCGATGGCGGTGGAGACGGCGGAGGCGACCCGGTCGTTTCCTGATCGTGGTGAGCCCGGATCTCGGCGCTGGACCGCCGCCGAGCCCAACGTTTTGGACGTCAACACGCCGGTCGAAGCATCCATATCGTTGGGCTCGGCGACGCTGAGGTGCTGCTCGCCCGCGGCAGATCCGGCTCTATTCGGAGGAGTCGAACAAGGCCAACTCGGCATCGTCGGGGGGTTCGAACGCGGCTGCCCACCTCTCAAGGTCGGCGCGCATGATGGGCACTGAGCCAGGCGCGGATTCCTCGTTACGTTTCTCAAGCCGGCGCCAAAGTTCCTCGACCGAGGCTCCGAGGTAATGCAGCTCGACAGCTGCGCCGAGTTGGTGTCCACCGGCCCGGAGTTCGTCGCGTTCCCCGCGGGCCCAGAAGCCGTGTTCCATCACGACACTCTGGCCAAGTGCGAGCAGTTCTTGCGCCAGCAGCCAGAGACGCCCCTCCAACCGCACCCGACCCGGCTCGTCGTAATAGTCGATGCCGAGCGCGTGTTTCCATTCTTCCGGAGACAGCCGGACAGCTCGTGCATCCGCTGCGAGCTTCTTGGCAAGGGTGGTCTTTCCAGACCCCGGCAAGCCGCAGATCAGGATCAGCCGGGCTTGCCCCATCGGCGAAGAGTAAGCGCCGAAACCGATCGTCGGGCAATCGCCCAATCGGACGTCGCGGAAGCCCAGAGCGCGCTGCGCGCGGGCGTCGCAGGTCTCGTAGCTCGCGCCGTCCGGAGGCCACAGAGTTGAGCAGTTATCAAGCGAGACTTTGGTGGGCGATACAGGACTTGAACCTGTGACCTCTTCCGTGTCAAGGAAGCGCGCTAGCCAGACTGCGCCAATCGCCCTTACGTCGTACTGAGCGTACTGAGGCGGGTGCGGGAATCGAACCCGCGTACAGGGCTTTGCAGGCCCTTGCCTAAGCCACTCGGCCAACCCGCCTGGTTCAGGAACCAAGCGGATGGGCGCACTTTGCCGCAAGGCGAAGGGCGCCCACCGAGCGGACGACGGGATTCGAACCCGCGACCCTCACCTTGGCAAGGTGATGCGCTACCAGCTGCGCTACGTCCGCACGCGACCGGGCTGTAGCTCCGAATCGTGTCCGTCGACTCTACATGGACCCGCCCCCGTGACAGCATTCGGCACGTGACGGGAGCGCGATCCGACCAGCGTTGGCCGAGGGCGGCCGAGTGGCTGGCGGACGGGCCTGGGGCCCGGGAGGTCGACCTCGCGGTGATCGGCGTGCCGACCTTCGCGACCTCGATCTCCACTACCGGGGCGCACGCCACGCCGGCCGCCGTACGCCGGGCACTGGAGCGGCTCTCGACCTGGTCGGCGTCCCGGCGAATCGACCTCTCGGAGACGATCGCGCCCTGGGACCGCGGCGACGTCGACGACCCCGACGTGGCCGTCGAGGGGGAGTGGCGGGTGCGGACCGCGGTCGAGACGGCGGGCGCCAAGGCGCGCCTCGTCGTGATCATCGGCGGCGACAACTCGCTGACCTACCCGGCGATGGCCGGAGCGTTCGGCGACGGCCTGGCACACGCCGGGCTGGTCACCCTCGACGCCCACCACGACCTGCGGGAGGGACGCAGCAACGGCACGCCGGTCCGTGACCTGATCGGAGCCGGTGTCGCCGGAGAGCACGTCGTGCAGGTCGGCATCGCGGACTGGGCGAACAGCCGCTCCTACGCCACCGAGGCCCATGCCCGCGGCGTCACCGTGATCGGGCGCGGCGTTGTCGCGGAGCGAGGCATCGGCGGCTGCATGCGCGAGGCGCTCGACATCGCCGGAGCAGGCAAAGGCGGGATCTACGTCGACCTCGATCTGGACGCGTGCGACCGCTCGGTCGCGCCGGCCTGTCCGGCGAGCCTGCCCGGCGGGCTGTCGGCGGCAGAGGTGCTGACCGCGGCCTTCCTCGCCGGCGCCGATCCCCGGGTCCGAGCCGTCGACATCACCGAGGTCGATGCGACCCGCGACGTCGAGGACGGTCGC
>CAZEAM010000066.1:0-14858 GCA_964510285.1 uncultured Frankiaceae bacterium
CAGGGGTCGCTGCTGGTGCGGCACGCCCCACCCGCCGTCGCGGACGCGTTCTGCGCGTCGCGCCTCGGCGGCGACTGGGGCCACGCGTTCGGCACGCTGCCCCCGGGCGCGGACTGCGCGGCGATCCTGGAGCGGGCGACCCCCAAGGTCGGTTAGCCCGTTCGCCGCGCTACCGGGGAGGCGAGCCGCCGCCCCCGGGTGGCACGATCACGCGGATGATCAACAGGCGTGCCGGGAGCGCCGTCGTGCTGTGCCTCAGCACCGTGGGCCTCAGCACCGTGGGCCTCAGCGCGTTCGGCGTCAGCGCGCCGTCGGCTGCCGCCGCCCGACATGCCGGCCTGTCCAGACAGCAGGTCCACCGGATCGTCACGACGACCGGCTACGAGGGTCTGCGCTCCCATCGCCTCGCCGTCACCAACGACTTCCGGGCCAGCGGCGTCCGGACCGTCGTCGTGCGCCTGGACGCAGCCCGGCCGGCGGTCGCGTTGCCGGCACTACGCCGCGACCTCCGCCTGGCCGCGCGTCTGGCCGCGGACCGCCCGGCGTTCCGCACCGCCCTGACGCTCGGCTCCGCGCCGCGGCAGCGGGTCACCTTTCACGTCGCCCCGGCCAACGTCCTCACCCCGCACGCGCCGTACCTGCGCTACCTGATCTTCACGCCGCGCGACGAGCGACTGGCCAGCCTGACCAGACCGCAGCAAGTCCCCGCCATCCGGGCGCTGACCGTCATCGACGCCGCCCACCGGATCAACGTCTCGTTGTTGCAGGACACCGCGGCCGGCGCGACCTGGGGGCCGGGCGTGCCCGCCGCACGGCTGTTCGCCCTGGTCGAGAGCCTGAACACGAGCAGCTACCTGTACGTCGCGCCGAAGACCCTCGAGCGGCTGAATCGCCACCACGTCCACACGCGCACCCTGGCCGCGCTCGGTCGGGAGATCTGGTCCAACTCACTCGGCTTCGCGATCAGCGCTGCGCGGCACGGCACGGCGTACGCCCGGTATGCACATCAGGTCGACCGCCTGCGGTTCGCGATCTACCGGCACAACGACCTCCGCTACCTGAAGGTGCCGGCGCGCCAGTACCGAACATTCGCGAGGTGAGAGGAATCCGGCTCGCGCTGGCCGCGCTCGTGGCCGCAACGCTGCCGTGGATGGGTGGGCATGCCGCCGTGGCGCGAGCCTCCGCAGCGGCGGACGGTGTGCTTGCCGGTCACACGATGGCCGGCGCGCCGGTCCCCTGCGTCACCCGCAAGGACGGCATCCGCGTCTGCAAGGCCGACGCGAGCGGGCCGGGCGGACCCGACCTGCGGATCAAGTCCTTCGACGGCACGCCGCTCGCCGGGTACGTCACGCTGCCGGCAAAGCCCGCCTCCGGACCCGACGGTGACTACCCGCTGATCGTGCAGAGCCACGGGTGGGGCGACCCGCCGATCGGCCCGAACGACCGGCAGTACGGCGGACCCCCGGCGCTCGCCTGGGCGCGGGACGGCTACGCCGTGCTGCAGTTCGCCGCGCGCGGGTGGGGTCACTCGTGCGGGAAGCTGTCGTCGCGGCTGGTCGACCCGGCCGCCTGCCTGAACGGCTACCTCCACCTCGACGACTACCGGTACGAGGCGCGCGACGTGCAGTACGTCGCCGGCCTGCTCGTCGACGACGGGATCGCCGATCCGCAGCGGATCGGCGCGATGGGCGAGTCGTACGGCGGCGGCGTCTCGCTCGAGCTCGCCACGCTGAAGGACCGGGTGATGGCACCCGACGGGTCGCTGCATCCCTGGCGCAGCCCGGCCGGCACGCCGCTGCGGATCGCGGCCGCGGCGCCGTTCGCGACCTGGAGCGACCTGGTCTACTCGCTGGCGCCGAACGGTCGCACGCTCGACACCCGGATCACGCCGACGCACGCCGACCTGTCGCCGGCCGGGGTCGAGAAGCTGACCATCCTCAGCGGGCTGTACCTCGTCGGCACGGAGGGCGCGCACTACGCGCCACCTGGACTCGACCCGCAGGCCGACGTGACGGCCTGGTACGCGAGCATCGACGCCGGCGAGCCGTACACGACACCGCTGGACCGGGACCTGATCCGGCAAGGCGCGCGCTTCCACTCGCCGTACTACCTGCTGAAGGGCGCGTTCGGCATGCCGCGCGAAGCACCCGCGCCCCTGCTGCTGTCGAACGGCTTCACCGACGACGTGTTCCCGGTCGACGAGGTCGTGCGCTACTACAACCTCGAACGCGCGCTCTACCCGCACGCCCCGATCGCGCTGCTGTTCGCGGACATCGGACACCAGCGCGCGGTCAACAAGCCGGCGGACGACGCGCTCCTGATCCCTCGGGTCAAAGCGTTCTTCGCCCAGTACGTGAAAGGCACCGGGCACGACGCGCCCACGGGCGTGACGGCGGTGACGCAGCGCTGCCCGGCCGGCACCCGCTCGGAGGGTCCGTACCACGCCGCGACCTGGCGGGCCTTGCAGACCGGTCACGTCACGTTCCGGTCGAGGCCGACGCAGACCGTCCTGTCGACCGGCGGAAACCCGCTCGTGGGCAAGGCCTTCGACCCGGTCGCCGGTGGGCTCGCGTGCACGACGGCCCCGTCGACGGGACAGGGCGCCGGGATCGCGACGTACCGCCTTCCCGCCGCAAAGGGCAAGGGGTACACGCTGCTCGGCGCGCCGACCATCACCGCCGACCTGCACCTGACCGGCAGCTACGCCTACCTGTCCGAACGGCTGCTCGACGTGAACCCTCGGACCAAGAAGGAGACCCTCGTCGCGCGCGGGGTCTACCGGCTCGACCCGAGCCACCCCGACGGCCGGCAGACCTTTCAGCTCCACCCGGGTGCGTGGCGCTTCGCGCACGGTCACGTCCCGGTGCTTCAGCTGCTCGGCATGGACGAGCCGTACAGCCGCCCGTCCAACTTCCCGTTCTCGATCGCTGTGTCCAACCTGCGGCTGCGCCTTCCAACCCACGCAGCACCCGGAACCGAGTAGTTCTACTCAGGCGCCGGGTCACATGTGGGGCATCGACTTGGACATGTCCTTCGGCGCCGGGAACTTCGTGTCGTCGCCCGGGGCGCTCAGCAAGTCGTTGGCGAACAGGTGGCACGTGCTGTCCTTCTGCAGGTACAGCGACTCCGGCTTGCCCAGGGTGTCGGCCGCGCCGCGCAGCAGCGAACACGTGATCCGCATGCCGAGCGTCGGCGAGACGTTGAAGAAGAAGTTGTCGTTGCCGATCGGGTCCGGACAACCCACCGAGAGGCCCGCCACGCCGCAGTCCGGGTCACCCAAGGGCGGCGGGTTGCCGGACAGCATCGAGCGGCGGATCGGCTCGGGATACGCCGACAGCGGCGAGATCAGGTAGCCGAGGAAGTCACCTGCCGTGCCGATGTTGAGGTAGCCCTGCATCCCCGGTACGTCACGACGCACCTCGGCGACGATCTGCGGGTACATCTCACCGGGCCCGCCGCTGATCAGCAGCTTGCCGATGTGGCCGGAGTACGTCGTCGTGCCGAGCAGGCTCGCGGTGAACCACGGGTAGCCGAGCGCCCGGGCCCCGGGCACGCCGATCAGCGACCCGGCGTACTCCAGGCCGACAAGCACCGGTGAGTCGCTGAGATCCTGGATCAGGTAGCTCGACAAGGCGACGGTCGCCGGGCCGCGCAACGGCTTCGCGTGCCGCACGGCGTAGCGGATCTTGACCATCACGCGCTTGGCGTAGTCGTCGAGTGCGCACAGGTTGGCAGCGGCGTTCTTCAGCTTCGGGTTGTCGCAGCCGGTGCGGGCCGGCTGGGTACGGCCGAGCGTCCCGACCTGATCCATGCCGAAGCCGCCGTACTTCTTCTCGATCTGCAGGTTCAGGCGACCGACGTAGTCACCGGTCACGAGAGTGTTGTCGGAGCCGAGCACGGTCGGGTGCGAGGAGTAGTTGACGTAGGTGTCGATCACCTTGCCGGTCTTCACGCTGCGCGCCTGGATGACCCGGACCTCGTCGTCCATCACCTGGTTGCGCGCGTCGTTGCTGAACTGGTTGGTCAGCAGCGGGTCGTCGTTGACGCTCGGCGGGTACATGTTGGTCTCGCCCTGCACGCCGGCGTGCGCCACGCCATAAGTCAGGGTCGCCGGCCGCATGGCCTTCCACGCCCCGACCAGCGCCTTGACCGTCCGGTTGTGGACCTCGCGCAGGTACGACGTCGGGTCGCCACCCCACACGCCCGCGGTGTCCGGCCCGCCGTGGCTGTGGTCGGAGTCGACGAGGATCTGTGCCGGGCTCGGCACCGGTGCCGGGTGCTTCTCGGTCAGCGAGAGGGCGTAGATCTGGGCGGACGCGTCCTTGCGGATGTCCTCGATGCCGAACGGGCCCTGCTTGTACTCGATGAAGTAGCCCTGGGTCTCGATCTGCGCCATGGCGATCGTGTTGTGCCGGTCGCTGAGCATCAGGGCACGGCTGTGCGCGCCGTCGCCGAGGATGCCGGTCGCGTAGCGCCCGACCGTGCTCGGGATCTGGAACTTGTTGGCGATCTTGTCGTCGCCGAAGCCGTAGCCGCCGAGGTAGAAGTCCTTGTTCTTGAGCATCGCGCGCGTCGGGTTGATCGAGGCGACCGCGCCGCCGACGAGGTAGACCGCCCGGGAATCGGTCGCCCGGTCACCGTTGGGCGTCCGTACCGAGCCGTGCGCCACGGCCGTCACCGGCACCAGGGAGAGCGTGGAAACGACGGTGGCGAGGGTTGCCAGGGCAGCACGAGGACGCGTGATCACGGGGGGAGGTTTCGCTCGGCAAGTAGCGAAGTCCTGCCGCATGCGGCGCTCCATCCCTGCGGTCGTCGCCGCCCTGTCCCTGGTGCTGGGCGGCGTGGTCGGTGTCACCGCAGCCGCCGCCCGTCCGGTCAAGAGCGGATGGCACGGCCTGCGTGCCGGCGCCGCGGTCGTGGACGCGACCTGGCACGTCGGCGCGTCAGCCGGGCAGTACGCCAGCCAGATCAGCGGGCCGGACATCCGCGGCGAGTGGGACCCGAACTTCGCCTCGGTGCTCAAGCGCTCGTCGTACGGCGTGGCCTCGCGGCTGTCCATCAGCGCGATCGTGCTGCAGGACGGTCACGGCAACGCCCCGATCGCGTTGGTCCGCGACGACAACTACCTCGCGCAGGACATGCTCACCCGGCGCGTGGCGCAGCTGCTCGCTGCCCACGGGACCCCGATCGCGTTCGACAACATCCTGGTCTCGGCCTCGCACGACCACAACTCGCCGTACTACTCGAGTCCGGCCGTCGGCGTCTGGCTGTTCCAGGACGTCATGGACCTGCGGATGTTCGAGTACCAGGCCAGGCGGATGGCACTCGCGATCGAGAAGGCGTACGCCGCGCTGCGCCCCGCACGGGTGGCCGCGACCACTGTGCAGTTCGGCGGCTTCCAGGGCGACATCGCCGGCGCGGACGTCAACGAGGACGGGACGCCGACCGGCTACCCGCAGCAGTTCAACGACCACAACCTCGTCGTCATGCGGATCGACGACATGTCGCGTCCCGCGCACCCGAAACCGCTCGGGACCTGGGTCGACTACGCCGAGCACGGCGAGTCACTCGACGAGTACGACCTGATCAGCCAGGACTGGCTGGCGCCGTTCCTGCGCTACATGACCGCCGCCACGCACGCGCCGGTCGTGTTCAGCCAGGGCAGCGTGGGATCGGCCGAAGGTCCGTACGAGCACGCCTAACCGCCCGGCCAGGCACCGGTCATCCGCGACCACGGCGACAAGGTGTACGCGATCTACGGGCACCTGGGCTATGCGCAGGCCGAACGCGGCGCACACCTGCTCTTCGAGCACGCGATCGCCGCCTGGCGCGCGATCGGCGGCGCCCACAACGGGATCAAGGTCGACGCGCCGTACCAGTCCGACCCGGTCGTGACGATGCTGACCCGCTGGTACGCCGGGCCGCTGACCCATCCATACCCGTCGGTGAGCAACTGCCGGACCGGTCCGACGCTCGACGGTGACGTCGGCGTGCCCGTCGCCGGCCTGCCGGACTGCGAGCGGTTGGACGACGTCGGTGTGCCGACGTTGCCGTTCTCGCTGGGTCTGTTCAAGCAGCTGAAGGGGGCCGGCCTGCCGATTCCCGACAACTACGACGCGCCGTCCGCGCTGATCGTCGAGGAGAACCTGCGGATCAAGCTGCAAGCCGTGCGGATCGGCTCGATCCTGCTGGGCTCGTGCGCCTGCGAGCCGCAAGCCGACCTCAACCGCAACTTCGAGACCCGCACCGACCGGCGCACGGGCAACGAGTGGCTGGGGATGGACTACGGCAAGCAAGCCGACGTCGACGAGGCGTGGCCGGTCGGCTACGCCAACGGACTGCCGAGCAAGCGGGTCCGGGCCTGCTACCGAACGTCGAAGACGGCGTACTCCTGTCCCGACCCGCGCGATCCGTTCGGCGCAGCGCGCCTGACGGTGCCGGTCGCGGCCTACCGGCACATGGAAGCCGAGATCCGAAACGACGCCGCCGGCTGGAACTCGCTGAGCTACGTGACCCACGGCGACTCGGAGCCGGCGAAGCTCAGCGAGATCAAGGGGAACTTCACTCACACCGAGCTGGGCGCCGGCCAGTACCGCAACTGTCCCGGCTACCGGGTGAGCGTCGCGCTCGGCCATACCGGTGACTACAACGGCTACACGGTCTCCTACCGCGAGTACGAGGCGCGCGACGCCTACCGCAAGGCCCTCACGGCATACGGCCCGCACAGCCAGGACTACTACACGACA
The DNA here is from genome assembly GCA_964510285.1 of uncultured Frankiaceae bacterium. Taxonomy (GTDB): domain Bacteria; phylum Actinomycetota; class Actinomycetes; order JAFAQI01; family JAFAQI01; genus DASZTV01. Next base: position 6,747 of record CAZEAM010000066.1, read on the forward strand.
AACCTGCTCGGGATGGCCGCCCACCTGCTGTGCGGGTCGCCCGTCCCCACGCAGGTGACCGACCCGATCGCGACGCTCGACGAGGTGCGCCAGGCCGACGAGGCGATCGTCGTCGGCAAGATCTCGTCCGCGGTGTACGACGCGTGGAACGCGCGGGTCCCCGACAGCGTCGGGCCGGCGAAGATCGTGGCCCAGCCGAAGAACCTGACCCGGTTCGACGCGGCGACCGTCACCTGGGTCGGTGGGGACAACTGGACGGACGACCCCGACGTCGTCGTCCAGCGTCGTACTCGCGGTGCGTGGAAGAAGTACGCCGGCCAGCACGGCCACATCCAGGTCGTGCTGAACCAGCGCGCGCCACTGACCGACGCCTTCTTCAACGAGCTAACCGGCAACGAGAAGTGGACCTGGACCGCCTCGATGGAGGTCTACGACTCCTACCCGCGCGCCGACCTGGCCGGCGGGCAGGTGCCGAACGGCCGCTACCGCTTCGTCGTCGACGGGCACATCCACACCGGCGGCTCCCCCCGCGCCTACCACCTGGTGTCGCGGCCCTTCACCGTGTCGGCGTGGCGGGGCATCAAGGTCAGCCACCTGCGCGCCTCGAGCGGCGTCGCGACCTTCAGGGTCGCGCCGATCCGCTACCCGCGCCTGCCGATCCACGTGCCGCGGGCGTTGCGCCGCTTCTACCACGACGACGGTGGCGGGCTCGGCAAGCCGGACAAGAGCGTGATCTGCGCGACCTGCAGCTTCGAGCCGTGGGCGAGCCGCGGTCAGGTCAAGCGGGCGACCCTGCTCGTGGTCGACCGTCGCGGCCACGTGGTCCGCAAGCTCCGCGCCCGCCAGCTCAACCGCGATCCGCACGTGTGGGCGGCGCGGCTGTGGTTGAAGCCCGGCCAGCGGGTCGTCCTGCCGAAGGGCGGCGTACGCGACACCTACGGCGAAACCAACCGGAAGACCCTCATCTACTAGCGCGCGCCGCAACCGTCCGCCGGGCGAGCAGCAACCAGCAGACGATCGCGACCGAGGCGAACACGGTCGGCGTCCAGTGGTGGAGCAATATCGACGCCGCCACCGCGCATCCGAACGCCACGAGATTGGCGAGCACGTCGTACACCGGCGCGACGAAGTCCCGGTTGACCACGTGGGACACGGCGATCACCACCCCGCAGGCGAACGTGATGGACAGCAGGGCGTTCACCACACGACCAGTCTGCCTGGTCCCCGTCCACAGGCCGCCGGCCGCGCCGCCCGAACGTCCGCGCCGCCGGGCAGCCTGGCCCGGTCACGCGATCGACCGGAGGTCCGCCTTGCGCCTGCTGCGCTCCACCTTGCTAGTCGTAGTCCTCTCGGCCGGCCTGGTCGCGCCGGCGACATCGGCCGCAGCGCGGCCGACGGTTACGCGCGAGCGGTCGGTGTGCCGCCACGTCGGCACGGCGAAGGCGCGGTGCTTCGCGATCCGGGTCGACCGGGTCAGACGCGGCCGCTTCCGTCACACCTCGGCACCCGCCGGTTACGGGCCGGCTGACCTGCAGGCGGCGTACTCGCTGCCGTCGACGACGGCGGGCGCGGGCGCGGGCGCAACCGTCGCGATCGTCGACGCGTACGACGACCCCAACGCCGATGCGGATCTCGCGGTCTACCGCGCGCGGTTCGCCCTGCCGCCGTGCACGACGGCGAACGGCTGCTTGCGCAAGGTCGATCAGCGCGGTGGCTCGGACCTGCCCGACGTCGACCCGGGCTGGGCGGAGGAGATCTCGCTCGACCTCGACATGGCCAGCGCGGTCTGCCCAAACTGTCGCCTGCTCCTCGTCGAGGCCGACTCCGCCGCCATGGCCGCTCTCGGCAGCGCGGTGAAGACCGCGGTCGCGCTCGGTGCCGACGCCGTCAGCAACAGCTGGGGTGGCCCGGACATGAAGGACCAGTACTACGGCCGATACTTCCACCACGACGGGGTGGCCATCACGGCGTCCGCGGGCGACGACGGGTACGGCGTGTCCTACCCGGCGTCGTCGAAGTGGGTGACCGCGGTCGGCGGGACGACCCTTCGCCGCTCCGCCACCGCCCGCGGCTTCACCGAGACCGCCTGGCCGGGAAGCGGGAGCGGCTGCTCGACGTACAACAAGACGACGTGGCAGGACGCGGCCACGACCGGCTGCACCGGGCGCGCGGTCGCCGACGTGGCAGCCGTCGCCGACCCGGAGACCGGTCTCGCGGTCTACGACAGCCTCGACTACCAGGGCGCGAGCGGCTGGCTCGTCTTCGGCGGCACCAGCGCGTCGGCGCCGATCATCGCCGCCGTGTTCGCCCTAGCCGGCAACACCGACGCGGTCGACGACGGCTCATACGTGTGGACCCACCGCACGGCCACGAACCTGAACGATGTGGGCAGCGGCTCCAACGGCTCGTGCGAGCGCACCCAGCAGTGCCACGCGGGGACCGGCTGGGACGGCCCGACCGGTTGGGGCACACCGCACGGGCTCGCCGCCTTCTAAGCTCGGATCGCCCAGGTATATATGAACTTAGAGATGTATATACTGATGGGAATGGCGAAGCACCTGATCGATCTCGACGAGACCGCCCTGAGCGCGGCCCAGGCCGAACTCGGTACCGCGACGATCAAGGAGACCGTCAACCAGGCACTTCGGCTCGCCATGTCACCGCGGCCGCAACGGGTCGCGGCCGCTCTCGACGTGCTGGGCCAGGCAGATCTCGGCGATCGCGACGACGCGTGGCGCTGACCCACCTGGTCGACACCAGCGTGCTCAAGCGACTCGGACATCCGCGCGTACGCGCCGTCATCGAGCCGCTGGCGGCGGCCGGCGCCCTAGGGCGAGGGCGGATCTGCGACCTCGAGGTCGGTTACTCAGCACGAAACGCCGAGGAGTGGGACCGGTTGATCGATGCGCTCGATGCGTTCGCCGTGGTCGAGACGACCGCGGAGGACCTCCAGCGCGCGCTGCAAGTGCAGCGGCTGCTCGCCCGGGACAGTCAGCGAGGACGCAAGATTCCCGACCTCCTCGTCGCCGCCGCAGCGGAGACCATGGGGCTGGGCATCTTCCACTACGACGCCGACTTCGACCTGATCGCGGCGGTCACCGGACAGCGCTGCACCTGGGTCGTCCCGGCAGGCACGCTCGGGTAGCCGCCGTCCGCGCGGGCAGGGGCGTGCGACGCGGGCGGCGAATCCCGGGGAGTGAAGTCACGACGACTGCTGGTCGCCATGCTCGGTCTCGCCGCGATCGCCGCCGGGGCGGCCGGCGCACCGGCTGCGATCGGAGCGCCCCACCACGCGACCAGGCATGCGAGCGCCTACCCAGCGCCGAAGTTGCCGCCGGCGACGTACAAGACCGTCGCGAAGAACATCGCGATCCGGATGGACGACGGCGTCCACCTCGGTGCCACGGTCACGTTCCCGTCTCGCGACGGCAAGGTGCCGGCGCGCGGCCCGTTCCCAGTGGTCGTCTCGATGACGCCGTACGGCCGCACCGGACCCCTGTGCGGCTGCGGCAACCCGCCGTTGTTCGCCGCCCGCGGGATCATCGCCGTGGCCGTCGACACCCGCGGCACCGGCGGCAGCGAGGGCAACCTCAAGGCCAACTATTTCTCGCCGCGTGAGGCCCGGGACGGCTACGAGATCATCGAGTACTTCGGCACCAGGAAGTACTCGACCGGCAAGGTCGGCATGACGGGCGGCTCCTACGTCGGCATCACCCAGTACCTGACCGCCGAGCAACAGCCGCCGCATCTCGCCGCGATCGTGCCGCAGGTGGCGGTCGGCGACCTCTACCGCGACGCGTTCACCCACGACGGCATCCCGAACATCTTCTTCGACGCCCAGTACATCGCCGTGCAGGGCGGCCCCGGACTCGCAACGCCGAACGGCCCGGATCAGGTGCCGTTGACGGTGAGCGCGAAACTCGGGCAGATCACGAGCCGGCCGATCATGTTCGACTACCTGGCCCGGCCGAACGACGACAAGTTCTATCGGGACCGCTCGGCGTACTACCACGCGCGCCGGATCAAGGTGCCGGTCCTGGTGATCGACGGCTGGCGCGACGGCTTCGTCCGTGGCGCGACGGAGATGTATCGCGCGCTCGCCAAACGTAGGGGCGTCAACACCACCCTGTTCATCGACCCGTGCACGCACAAGGGCTGCGCCGCGCCCTTCGACCTGGCCGCCCCTCAACCGAATCAGGACGACGAACAAGCCCTCATCTTCGAGTACCTGAGCCACTACCTGCGCGGCACGCCGATGCCGCCGCGGCCGCCGGTCCGCTTCTATGTGCAACAAGCCGGCGGCGCAGCGAACGCCCAATCGTGGCCGCCGCCGCGGACCCAGTTCCTGAAGTTCGCGCTCGCCAACGGCCGCATCGCACCTCACGCGCCAAGCCACGCAACCACCGCCAGCTACGCGACCAACCCGACCGCCGGGCTGTCCATGGCGTTCGACTACTACGGCACGGTGGCGATCAGCCCGTACCTCCCCACCGACCAGCGGCTCGAGGACGGCCACGGCCTGACCTGGCGCACCGGGCCGGCCCGTCATGCCGTGACCCTCGCCGGGCCGACGCAAGTGCATCTCGTCGCGGCGTCCCGGGCCACCGACACCGATTGGGTGGTCAAGCTCGCCGACGTCGCCCCCAGCGGCAAGGAAACCCTCATCACCCAGGGGTATCTGCGTGCCTCGCACCGAAAGCTGCTCGAGGCCCGCAGCAGCAAGGCGGCGCCGGTTCACGAAGATGCGCATCCGACCCCGATCCAGCCGGGCCGGTTTTACAACTACGACATCGCTGTCTGGCCCACGGCGTACCGGCTCGCCGCCGGGCATCGCCTGCAGCTGCGGCTCACGACCGTCGACGTCCCCACCCACGCGCCGGCGTCCATCAAGCTCGCACAGAACGGTCTGGGCGGGACGAAGATCGACGTGACGCCGCTGCTGCCCACGACCAACACGGTGCGGGAGGGCGGCCGCAACCCGAGTTGGGTGCTGCTGCCGGTGTACGCCGGCGCCTTCTGAGGTTGTGAACCCTCCGCCGCGCCCTGACGCGGGGGAAGGTTCACAAGGTGGTGGAATCGCAGGCGTGAAGCTTCCCGTGATGCCCCCGGTCTCCCCCATGCTCGCGAAGGCGGTGCCGGAGATCCCCGAGGGCGACTTCCGCTACGAGCCCAAGTGGGACGGCTTCCGCTCGATCATCTTCCGGGACGGCGACGAGGTGGAGGTCGGCTCGCGCAACGAGAAGCCGATGACCCGCTACTTCCCCGAGATGGTCGAGGCGGTCAAGGCCGCGCTGCCGGACAAGTGCGTGGTCGACGGCGAGATCGTCGTACCGATGAACGGCCGGCTCGAGTTCGAGGTGCTCCAGCAGCGCATCCACCCGGCCGAGTCGCGCGTCCGCAAGCTCGCCGCGCAGACCCCGGCGCACTTCATCGCGTTCGACCTGCTCGCGATCGGCGACGAGTCGCTGATGTCCACACCGTTCGAGGAGCGCCGCAAGCGCCTGGAGAAAGCGGTGAAGCGCACCGCCGACGTACACCTCACCCCGGCCACGACCGACCCGGCGGAGGCGAAACGCTGGTTCAGCGACTTCGAAGGCGCCGGGCTCGACGGAGTCGTCGCGAAGGGCACGTCCCTGACCTACCAACCGGACAAGCGGGTGATGTTCAAGATCAAGCACGCCCGCACGGCCGACTGCGTGCTGGCCGGCTTCCGCTGGCACAAGAGCGGCCCGGTCATCGGCTCGCTGATCCTCGGCCTGTACGACGGGGACCAGCTGCGCCACGTCGGTGTGGCGGCGTCGTTCCCGATGAAGCGGCGTGCCGAGCTGGTCGAGGAGCTCGCGCCGCTGCGCGAGAACGCCGACCAGGGCCATCCGTGGGCGGGCAACGAGTTCGGGCCCGGCGGGGTCCCGAACCGGTGGAACGCAGGCAAGGACATGAGCTTCGAGCCTCTGCGACCGGAGTGGGTGGTCGAGGTGGCCTACGACCAGATGGAGGGCCACCGGTTCCGGCACACCGCGCAGTTCCGGCACTGGCGCCGCGACCGGGACCCGAAGTCGTGCACCTTCGAGCAGCTCGAGCGCCCGCTCAAATGCGCGATCGAAGAGGTCTTCAGCGCCTGACCCGCCGCCGACCTGCAGGTTTCAGGGGCCTTTCAGGTTCCGCGGGTTGAGTCAGTGGGGCAGGGCGTACTCGCCGGAGCAGCTACCGATCCGGCTCGTCCGACCCCTCCCCCCGGAGGTCGGACCCGGCGAGTGCGTCCTTGCCCATGAGCGTCGTCGGTTAGACACGTCGGCCCGTGATCGCCTGCGCGACCAGGACGATGGCGGCGAGGATCAGGCCCCACCACAGCACGTGGGCCATGAATCCGAGACCGCCGAACACGAGAATCAGCAGTAGAGCGAGTACGAGCAACATCGAGAGCCTCCTGGGTGGTAGTCACCCGGTTGATCACCCGCGACACGCAACGCGAAACCGAGCCGCCAGAACCCGCGGACCCACTTGATCGCGCCCTAAACCTCGACGCTCGAAATGCCGCCCCTGGTCGATGAGTCCGACTGCGAAATCGGCTCGTAGTCGTTAGCCTTCGGCGCCGTGGCGGGTTTCGGCGGGGTCATCGGTCGCACATACGCGGAGTCGACGCCGTGGTGGGCGCCGACCAAACGGCCTCCGGACGGCACGCCCAACGTCGTACTGGTCGTGCTCGACGATGTCGGCTTCGCCCAGCTCGGCTGCTTCGGCTCCGACATCGCGACGCCGGCCCTCGACGGGCTGGCCGGCAACGGCCTGCGCTACCGCAACTTCCACACGACCGCGCTGTGCTCGCCGACCCGGGCCTGCCTGCTCACCGGCCGCAACCACCATTCCAACGGGATGGGCCGGATCATCGAGCTGGCGACCGGCTTCCCCGGTTACAACGCGCAGATCCCCCGGGCCAACGGGATGCTGCCCGAGGTCCTCGTGCCCGAGGGATTCGCGGCGTACGCCGTCGGCAAGTGGCACCTCACCCCCGAGGCCGACGTGCACCTCGGCGGGTCGCGACGGCAATGGCCACTGGGTCGCGGCTTCGAGCGGTTCTACGGGTTCATGGGTGGCGGGGAGACCCACCAGTACGGCCCCGCCCTGGTGCACGACAACCACTTCGCGACGCCGCCCGGCGACTCCACGACCGGATACCACCTCACCGATGACCTCGTCGACCGCTCGATCGAGTACGTCGCCGACCTGCGCAACGCCGATCCCGGCAAGCCGTTCTTCCTCTACCTCGCGACCGGCGCGTGCCACTCGCCGCACCAGGCCCCGCCGGAGTGGATCGACCGGTACCGCGGCGCGTTCGACGACGGGTGGGACGCCTGGCGCGAACGCACCTTCGCCCGGCAGATCGAAAGCGGCATTCTGCCCGCGCACACCGAGCTGTCACCGCGACCGCCGTGGGTGCCCGCCTGGGACGAGCTGTCGCCCGACCACCGGCGGCTCTACGCGCGCTACATGGAGGCGTTCGCCGGTTTCCTCAGCCACACCGACCACCACCTCGGCCGGCTGGTCGACTTCCTCCGCCGCACGGGCGACCTCGACAACACGATGATCCTCGTGCTCTCCGACAACGGCGCGAGCTCCGAGGGCGGGCGCAACGGATCGGTCAACGACCTGCGGGTCTGGAACCTCGAAGGATCGCCGCGACGCGAGGCGCTCGAGCGGATCGACGAGATCGGCGGCCCGCGGATGCACAACAACTACCCGTGGGGATGGACGGTCGCGGGCAACACGCCGTTCCGGCGGTGGAAGCGCGAGGTCCATGAAGGCGGTGTCGCGGACCCGCTGATCGTGCACTGGCCGGCCGGCATCGCCGACCCCGGCGCGATCCGCAGCCAGTACGTGCACGCGATCGACGTGATGCCGACGATCCTCGACGTCCTCGGCGTCGACGCGCCCGAGCAGATCGACGGTGTGACCCAACGCCCGATCGAGGGTGCGTCGTTCGCGAGGACGCTCACCGACGCCACAGCGTCCGAGCACCGCGAGACCCAGTACTACGAGATGTTCGGCTGCCGCGCGATCTACCACCGCGGCTGGAAGGCCGTCACGTACAACGAGATGTACTCCGACCCCGCG
>CAZEAM010000067.1:0-1665 GCA_964510285.1 uncultured Frankiaceae bacterium
GGGCGGGCCGTTCCTGCTCAAGGGCGTGACGCGCATCGACGACGCGCGGCGGGCGGTCGATGCCGGCGTGACGGCGATCTCGGTGTCGAACCACGGTGGCAACAACCTCGACAGCACGCCGGCGAGCATTCGTTTGCTGACCCCGATCGCCGCGGCGGTCGGCAAGGACATCGAGATCGTCCTCGACGGCGGGGTACGGCGGGGGAGCGACGTGGTGAAGGCGCTCGCCCTCGGCGCGCGCGCCGTCATGATCGGGCGCGCCTACCTGTGGGGTCTCGCCGCCAACGGTCAGGCCGGCGTCGAGAACGTCCTCGACATCTTCCGTGGCGGGATCGACTCTGCCGTCCTGGGCCTCGGCCACTCTTCGGTGCACGACCTCGGCCCGGACGACGTACTCGTCCCGCCCGGCTTCACCCGCTCCGCGGGGGAGCACGCGCCGGTGCGGGCAGTGCGCACCGCGACGCGAGCGAAGGCCAAAGCCCGCGCGGTGTAACGGTCGGGCCCCGAGCCGGGACTAATCGGCATGCCTGACTACTCGGACCTGTCCGCGCTGTTCATCAACTGCACGCTCAAGCGCTCACCGGAGCGGTCCCATACCGAGGGGCTCGCTGAGATCTCGATGGAGATCATGCGCCGCCAAGGCGTGAGCGTCGAGGCAGTTCGTGCCATCGACCACGACATCGCGACCGGTGTCTGGCCGGACATGACGGAGCACGGGTGGGCCACGGACGACTGGCCGCCGATCTTCGACAAGGTGATGGCCGCGGACATCCTCGTGCTGTGCACGCCGATCTGGCTGGGTGAGAAGTCCTCGGTGTGCACGCAAATCGTCGAGCGGCTCTACGGCAACTCGCACCTGCTCAACGACCAGGGTCAGTACCGGTACTACGGCCGGGTCGCGGGGTGTCTCGTGACCGGCAACGAGGATGGCGTGAAGCACTGAGCCATGAACATCCTCTATTCCTTGCAGCACCTCGGCTACGTGAGTCCGCCGCAAGCCGATGCCGGGTGGATCGGTGAGGCCGGCCCCGGCCCGTCGTATCTCGACCCCGGCAGCGGCGGTCCGGAGAACGACTTCACGAATCGCAACACCACCTTCATGACCTGGAACCTTATGCACCTGGCTCGGATGTTGAAGGACGCCGGCGGCATCCCGGTCCACGGAAACCAGCGCTCCGAGTGGGACGCCGGATGCCGCTTCGACTTCCCGAATCCCGAGTACCGATAGGACGAGCGATGAACGAGGCGATGAGCCATCCGGGGCCGAGCTGACAGGTCTCGCAACGCTTCCCGCGAGGCGCCGACTACCGTGTCGGGTCGTGGGGGGTCGGGCTGAACACGCGCTCATCGCTGCGCTGCAGAGCGGCGACGAGTCGGCGTTCGCCGAGGTCGTCGGGGCCCATCACGCAGCGCTGCTGCGAGTCGCGGCCACTTTCGTGCCGTCGGCTGCGATGGCCGAGGACGTCGTTCAGGACGCGTGGCTCGCGGTGGTGCGCGGCATCGCCAGGTTCGAGGGCCGGTCCTCGTTGCGTACCTGGTTGGTGAGCATCGTGGTCAACCGCGCAAAGACCGCCGGCCAACGCGAACGTCGTACTGTCCCGATCCACGAGCTGAATGAAGGATCAGATGCGGCAGGGCCGTTCGCGGCGGACGGAAGCTGGGCGG
>CAZEAM010000068.1:0-3615 GCA_964510285.1 uncultured Frankiaceae bacterium
CTTCGCGAAACACCTCGACCCCGAGCATCAGGCGCTGGTCGAGCGGGTGATCCCGCAAGTGCCGCGCATCGTCGAGGCATACGACGGACCGCGCACGCTCGCGCACGGCGACTACCGGCTCGACAACATGCTCTTCCCCGAAGGCTCGCCGACGCCGATGATCGTCGATTGGCAGACCGCAGCCTGGGGCCCGCCGGCCGCCGATGTCGCGCTGTTCCTCGGCGGCAGCCTCACCACCGAGGCCCGCCGCGAACACTGGGGCAACCTGCTCGACGTCTACCACCGGGCGCTGGTGAGCGAAGGAATCACGTCGTACTCGCGCGAGCAGCTCGAGCACGACGTGCGGCTGTCGTCGTTCGGCGGCGCCGTCATGGCGGTCATGTCCGCGATCCTCGTCGTCCAGACCGAGCGCGGCGACGCGATGTTCGCCGAGCTGTTCCGCCGGCACGCGCAGCATGCGATCGACATCGACGGTGAAGCGCTCCTCGCCGGGCTGCCCGGATGAGCGACTACCAGGTCGCCGCGGCAGACGAAGTGCGTCACGACCCCGAGGCCGAACAGCTCTGGCAGGAGTCGTGGTACGCCGACGTCGTCACCGCGGACGGCTCGCTCGCGGCCTACATCCGGCTCGGGCTCTACCCGAACCTCGAAGCCGCCTGGTGGCACCTCGCGGTGGTCGGCCCGGACCGCCCGGTCGTGGTCTGTCAGCGCGACGACCTGCCGGTGCCCGCCGAAGGGCTCGCGATCTCGGTCGCGGACGTCGACGTCACGCTCGCCGTGGACGACGCGCTGCGCTCGTTCACGGTGCGAGGCGAGATGACCGGCGCGCGCCACCCAACCGCGGCCGACATCTACGCCGGCAAGCCCGGCGACCCGGTCCGCGTGGCGGTCGATCTGACCTGGGTGACCGACGGCACGCCGTACCACTACAGCGTCACCACCCGCTACGAGATCCCGTGCCGGGTCACCGGCACCGTGACCATCGACGGCGCGGAGCTTCGCCTCGACGGGCCGGGCCAGCGCGACCACTCGTGGGGTGTGCGGGACTGGTGGAGTTTCGGCTGGTGCTGGTCTGCCGGGCACCTCGACGACGGGACGCACACCCATCTCACCGAGGTGCGGGCCGACGGCGGTCCGTTCTACGCGGGTTACGTCCAGAGCCCGACAGGGCTGTCGCCGGTGGCGGCGGGAGCGGTCACCGAAGACATCGCTGACCTGGGCTTTCCACGTGCCGCCACCGTGCGCCACGACGACCTGACAGTGGACGTACAGCCGCTGGCTTTCGGGCCGATCCTGCTGACCGCTCCGGACGGCCGAGTCGGGCACTTCCCGCGGGCGTCGGCGCGGTTCACGACGGCGGACGGCAGGAGCGGGCTGGGCTGGATCGAATGGAATCAGCCTCCGGATCGGTAGGAAAGGTGGTCGCAATGGCGACCTTCGCCTCGCAGCCTTATCAGCCGCAGGACGCCCGAGAGTTCCTCGAATACATGCAGCGCATGATGAGCGAGGTCGCGCGCCTGCAGCGGGAAGGCCGGGTTCCCGACGACGCCGGTACCCACTCGCTGCTGGACTTCTGGCGGATGATGGTCACCCACGTGCGCAGCGACGTGGCCGGAGTGCCCGCGGCCTCCAAGACGCCGATCACGACGTCGTGGGAGATGTCGGAGGCGGAGTACAAGCGGACCTGGGCGCACTACGACACGATCCTGTCCCTGCTCGAGATCCTCGACCTGCGCGGCGCCGTGAAGCTCGAAGCCTCCCCGGCCACGATGCGGGTGATCCAGGCGCTCTACAAGGGCCAGTTCGTCGACCAGACCTGACCGCGGCCAGGTCTATTGGCAGAGTGCCAGTAAGCGTCTAGGGTGTGCCCGCATGCAGGGCATTCGGCTTCCGCTCGACGGCGCGCACTGGATCGACCACGTCGGGCGACACGCGTTCGCGACGCCCGACGGCGTGGCCATCCGGTTCATGGGTCTGACGATCACCTGGGCGCAGCTCGACGCGCGCATCCACCAGGTCGCGGCCGGCCTGGCCGCGCGCGGGGTGAGCAAGGGCGACCGGGTCGCGATCCTGATGACCAACCGCCCCGAGTTCGTCGAGGCGACCCTCGGCGCCAACGCAGTGGGCGCCATCGCCGTACCGCTGAACTTCCGGCTCGCTCCCGACGAGGTGGCCTACATCCTCGGCCACAGCGGGTCGAAGGCGGTGATCACCGACGCGCTGTTGCAGCCACTGGCCACTGCCGCAGTCGCCGCGAGCGAGGACCCGCCGCTGATCGTCGTCAGCGGGATGGAGGGCGACGGCGAGCCCGGGGTCATCTCATACGACGCGTTGCTCGGCGACCCGTCCGACGCCCCGGCCGTGGAGATCGACGAGCGCGACGTCTCGATGATCATGTACACCTCGGGCACCACGGGGCGCCCCAAGGGCGCGATGCTCACCCATCTCAACCTGCTGATGCAGTCGGTCACCGCGATCCGCACCTCACGGCTGCAGGGCGACAACGTCGCCAGCCTGTGCAACGTGCCGCTGTTCCACATCGCGGGCATCGGCGGCATGCCGTCGTCGCTGATGATCGGGGCGCGCACGGTGATCATGCCGACCGGGTTGTTCGACGCCGAGTCCACCCTCGAGATCGTCGAGTCGGAGCAGATCACCTCGCTGTTCCTCGTCCCGGCTCAGTGGCAGGTGCTGTGCGCCCACCCGGACGCCACGCGCCGGTGCGCCTCGCTGCGGACCATCGCCTGGGGAGCCGCCCCCGCCTCGGTCAGCCTGCTCGAGGAGATGGGGCGGGTCTTCCCGCACTGCGAGATCATCTCCGTCTTCGGCCAGACCGAGATGTCGCCGGTGACGACGTCGCTGCCGGGTGCCGACGCGGTGCGCAAGATCGGCTCGGTCGGCAAGGTGATCCCCACGATCGTCGCGCGGGTCGTCGACGACGAGATGAACGACGTGAAGCCGGGCGAGGTCGGCGAGATCGTCTACCGCGGGCCGACCTTGATGGCCGGCTACTGGAACGACCCGGAGGCGACCGCCGAGGCCTACGCCGGCGGCTGGTTCCACTCCGGCGATCTGGTGCGGGAGGACGAGGAGGGCTTCCTGTACGTCGTCGACCGCAAGAAGGACATGATCATCTCCGGCGGTGAGAACATCTACTGCGCGGAGATCGAGAACGTCCTCGCCGGGCACCCCGCGATTGCGGACGTCGCGGTGATCGGCGTCCCGCACGAGAAGTGGGGCGAGACCCCGGCCGCGGTCGTGGTCGCGGCGGACCCGGCGGCGCCGCCCACCCTCGACGACCTGGTCGAGTTCTCGCGCGACCGGCTTGCGTCGTACAAGAAGCCGACGGTGCTGGTCGTCCTCGACGAGCTGCCCCGCAACGCCTCGGGCAAGGTGCTCAAGCACGAGCTGCGGGCCCGGCACGCGAAGGGTGAGCTCCCCATCTCGTGACGGAGACGAAGACCCGTCCGCGCTGGAGCCGGCTCGAGCACGACGAGCGGCGCGAGCAGATCCTCGCGACCGCCCGGACGTTGTTCATGCAACGCCCGTACGGCGCGGTGTCGACGATCGAGATCGCCGAAGCGGCCGGGGTCACCCGTGGGCTGCTGCACCACT
>CAZEAM010000069.1:0-2605 GCA_964510285.1 uncultured Frankiaceae bacterium
CGCCTGCGGCGCCGCGCCGGTCCGGCTGACCGGACCCCGCCGTACGCCGGACCCGGGCCTGCCCGCCGACGAGCCGGCGCCGGCCCGCCGCCCGCGCCGGCTCGTCGTCGCCGGCGTCGTGGCCGCGGTCCTCGCCATCGCGGTCCTGGCCGGGATCGGATCGGCGCGCTTCAACGGCCCCCGCGCCTCGGCCCTGCAGCCGGCGCAGACCGGTGCGGTCGACCCGACCGGCACCCCGCGTTGGAAGGACGCGAGTCCCTACCGGGCGATCGTGGCGCACCTGCTCGCGCTGCGCGCCAAGGCGTTCGCGACCGGGCGGATCTCCTTGCTGGACTCGGTCTACCCGCGCGTGTCGTCGGTCTATGACATGGACAGCGCGTCGCTGCACGTGCTGCGCAGCCAGCACCTGCGCACCCGCGGCTTCACCCAGCACATCGTCAAGCTGACCACCGAGGACGCCTCGGTCGGCTACGTCGACCTGACGGTCACCACCCGGATCGGGCCCTACGCCGTGGTCGACCGGGCCGGGCGGGTGGTCGCCCGCCGGCCCGGCCGGATCCAGAGCTTCGCGATGACGATCCAGCGCCAGCACGGCCGGTGGCTGATCCGAGGCCTCGGTCAGGCGCCGGTCGTCGCCCCGCCGGGCTAGCAGATCCTTAGAGCACCTGCGACAGCGCGGTCGGCAGGTCCGGCGCGGAGAAGGTGAACCCGGAGTCGAGCAGCGCCTTGGGCACGGCGCGCTGGCTGGCCAGCAGGCCCTCGTCGGCGAAGTCACCGAGCCCGAGCCGCAGCGCGAACGGCGGCACCGCCGCGACGGCCGGCCGGTGCAGCGCGCGGCCGAGCGCCTTGGTCAGCTCGCGGTTGGTCACCGGGTACGGCGCGGTGAGGTTGACCGGGCCGGACAGCGACTCGTGGGACAGCGCATGCTTGATCGCCGCGACCTCGTCGGCCATCGCGATCCACGACATGTACTGCCGGCCCGACCCGAGCCGCCCGCCGATCCCGAGCCGGAACGGGAGCAGCATCTTGGCGAGCGCCCCGCCGCCGGAGCTGAGCACGATCCCGCTGCGGATCCGTACGACGCGCACGCCGGCCGCCTCGGCGGCGGCGGTCGCGGCCTCCCACTGCCGTGCAACGTCGGCCAGGAAGCCGTCGCCGTTGGGCTCGCTCTCGGTGAGCACGTCCTCGCCCCGGTCGCCGTACCAGCCGACCGCGCTGCCGGAGACGAACACCTTCACGCCGGCCGAGTGGCGCGCGATCGTCTCGGCGAGCGTCGTCGTCGAGTCGACCCGGCTGGCGACGACCGCGCGCTGGTAGTCCGGGGTCCACCTCTTGTCACCGATGCCGAGCCCGTTGAGGTTGACGACGGCGTCGGCGTCGGCGATAGACGAGTCGTCGAGCTCGTGGACGGCCGGATCCCAGTACACCTCGTCGTCGGCCTCGGGCCGGCGTCGTACCAGTCGCCGGACGGTGTGCCCGTCCTCGCGCAGCGCCGGCACCAGGGCCGAGCCGATCAGCCCGCTCGCCCCCGAGACGACGACTCTCAAAGGCCGAGGTCGGCTTCGAACTCGCCGGCCTCGAGCCGCTCCTTCACCGTCCCGAGGAAGCGGGCGGCGTCGGCGCCGTCGACCATCCGGTGGTCGTAGGTCAGCGCGAGGTAGCAGATGTGCCGTACCGCGATCACCTCGCCGGCTACCGGGTCGTCGATCACGACCGGCCGCTTCACGACCGCGCCGGTGCCGAGGATCCCGACCTGCGGTTGGTTGATGATCGGGGTGTCGAACAGCGCGCCGCGCGAGCCGGTGTTGGTCAGCGTGAACGTCCCGCCGCCGAGCTCGTCCGGCGTGATGTGGTTGTCGCGGGTACGCCGTGCCAGGTCGTCGACCTTGCGCGCGATGCCGGCGAGGTTGAGATCGCTCGCGTCCTTCAGCACCGGCACCAGCAGGCCGCGCGAGGTGTCGACCGCGATGCCGAGATGCACGGCGTCGTGGTAGGTCACCGTGCCGGCTTCCAGGTCGATCGACGCGTTGACGTTCGGATGCTCGCGCAGCGCCTCGCACACCGCGAGCACGAAGAACGGCGTGTACGTGAGCTTCACGCCCTCGCGCGTCTCGAACTCGGACTTCGCCCGCTCGCGCAGCCGCGCGATCCGGGTCAGGTCGACCTCCACCACCGTGGTCAGCTGCGCGCTGATCCGCAGCGACTCGGTCATCCGCTCGGCGATCACGGTGCGCAGCCGGGACAGCTTCTCCGTGCTGCCGCGCACCGGCGCCTCCGGTGCGGACGGAGCGACATGCGCCTCAGGCGCCCCAGCCGCGGCAGGCGCAGCGGGGGCGGGCGGCGCGGTGGCCGCCGGCCCGACCGGGGCGGAAGTCACGGCCGGCGCGGACTCGTCCGACGGTGCGGCCGGTGCCGAGCCGGCGCGCGCCGCGGCGTCGAGGACGTCCTGCTTGCGGCTCCGCCCGCCGACCCCGGTGCCGGTGAGACCGGCCAGGTCGACGCCGTGCTCGGCGGCGAGCCGTCGTACCAGCGGCGTGACGTACGACGCCCCGCCCTGGCCGTCGTCCTCGGCTTCGTCTGCGGCCGGAGCCGGGGCCGGCGGCTG
>CAZEAM010000070.1:0-2574 GCA_964510285.1 uncultured Frankiaceae bacterium
CGCCCGCGGCGTACTCCTTCGCAAGTGCGGCAGGGTCCCCGATCGCCGCGAGATCCCCGGCGCTCGGACTGGAACGCTTGACCTCGGCGATGACGGCCACGCCCTCGCCGGACAGCGCCGCGACGGCGTCGCGCGGTGCCGGCGCGGAAGCGGCGAGTTCCTTGACCGCGTCGAGCGGGAGCGCGGCCTCCCGCTCAGCGAGATCCTCGCGAACGCCGCGGACGATGTCGTCCAGCACCGACATTCGGTCAGCGTAGAGGGCGGCGGCCGGGGTCATTCTGTCGGGTCCTCTCCCCTGTCGAGCGCGTCCCATGCGCTGTCCGCCGAGTCGACGGCGACCGGTTGCGGTGCCTTGGTCTGCGGCGCCTCGTACTTGCCACCCATCGCGGCCCACTGACCGCTGCGTGCCGCGACGACCAGCCCGACGATCAGCGCGATAGTCGCGCCGACCGCCGCGACCACCCACCAGCCGTTCGCGCTGCCATGAACCGGGACGCCCGCGTCGCCGATCTCGTGCGCGGTCAGCGCGGCCGACACCGCGCCGCGGCCCGCGACGGCAACGCCGAGGGCAATGCCGCCCACGGCTGCGACGGTGATGCCGACCAGCCGTCGCAGCAGGCCGCGGCCGGCGATCACCGCCACCGCCAGCGCGAGCAGCGCGATCCCGAGTGCGGGCAATGACGGCTCGACAGCATGACCGGTCACCGACACCGTCGACGTCGGTGCACCGGGAACGTCCACCGTCGTCGAGGCCCACTGCTGTCCGCTCGCGACGAGCACCAGGACCCCGCCGGCGGCAATGCCGACGAGAGCGCGCACGAGAGCTCGCATAACTAGCCCCCGGCCGGGCGCAGCGCCTCCGCCGAGGCGAGCGCGGCAAGCACCGCGGCCGCCTTGTTGCGTGACTCGACGTCCTCGGCGGAGGGGTCGGAGTCGGCGACGATGCCGGCGCCGGCCTGCACGTAGGCGTGCCCGTCGCGCATCACCACGGTCCGGATCGCGACCGCGGTGTCGAGATCACCCGCGACGTCGACGTACCCGACGACTCCGCCGTACAGCCCGCGGCGCGTCGGCTCGAGTGTCTCGATCACCTCCATGGCGCGGACCTTCGGTGCGCCCGACAGCGTCCCGGCCGGGAAGCAGGCGCAGAGCACGTCGAGCGACGTGACCCCGTCGGCGACGTCGCACACCACCGTCGACACCAGGTGCATCACGTGCGAGAAGCGCTCGACGGTCATCAGGTCGACGACCTCGACCGAGCCCGGCGTGGCGACCCGACCAAGATCGTTGCGTCCGAGGTCGACCAGCATCACGTGCTCGGCGCGCTCCTTCGGGTCCGACAGCAGCTCCTCGGCGAGCGCGTGGTCCTCTTCCGGCGTCGCGCCGCGAGGCCGGGTGCCGGCGATCGGATGCATGAGCGCCCGGTTGCCCTCGACCTTGACCAGCGCCTCGGGCGAGGACCCGACGACGTCGAGGTCACCGAACCGCAGCAGGTACATGTACGGCGACGGGTTGGTGGTCCGCAGCGCGCGGTACACGTCCAGCGGGTCCGCCGCCGTCTCGGTCTCGAACCGCTGCGAGACGACGATCTGGAAACAGTCGCCGGCCCGGATGTGCTCCTTCGCCGCCTCCACCTCGGCCATGAACTCCGCGCGCGTGGACCGCTCCCGGTAGGGCGGCACCGCGCCGCGGGCGACCGTCGCGACCGATGAGTCGGTCGGCTTGGCGAGGTCGGCGGTCATCGAGTCCAGGCGCGCGACGGCGTCGTCGTACGCCGCGCCCGGGTCGTCGTCGGCGCCGGGCGTGAGCCCGTGGATGACGTTGGCCACGAGCAGGATCGAGCCGTCACGGTGGTCGAGCACCGCGACGTCGGTGGCCAGCAGGAAGTGCAGCTCCGACATCCCGATGTCGTCGTCGGCGATCACCGGAAGCCGTTCCATCCGCCGCACCGCGTCATAGCCGAGGTAGCCGACCAGGCCGCAGGTCAGCGGCGGCAGGTCCGGGTTGCGCGGGGTGTGCAACCGAGCGGCCGCGTCGTGCAGCGCCGCGAGCGGGTCCTGCGGGTGGTCGTCGGGACCGATGCCGGTCCACACTGCCAAGCCGCCGCGCTCGGAGAGGGTGGCCGCGGACTGCACGCCGATGAACGAGTACCGCGCCCACACGCCGCCGTGCTCCGCCGACTCCAGCAGAAACGTTCCGGGCCGCCCGCCTGCGAGCTTGCGGTAGGCGCTGATCGGCGTCTCGGCGTCGGCGAGCACCCGGCGTACGACGGGCACCACGCGATCGGTGGCGAACGCGGCGAGGAAGCCCTCACGGTCCGGGCGGTCGATGCCGTCCGGACCGGTGGCCGGGCTCACTGTGGAGGGGCGCCGACGACGGCGTCGAGCACGTCGGCGTCGAAGCAGCGCCGGTCACCGGTGTGGCAGGCCGCGCCGACCTGGTCGACCGAGACCAGGACGGTGTCGCCGTCACAGTCGAGCGCGACCGACTTCACCCACTGCTGGTGGCCGGAGGTCTCGCCCTTGACCCAGTACTCCTGGCGGCTTCGGCTCCAGTAGGTGCAGCGGCCGGTGG
>CAZEAM010000071.1:0-1626 GCA_964510285.1 uncultured Frankiaceae bacterium
AACACCACAGTCCAAACCAGCCGGCACAAGACGACCGGCGAAGTAGCCCGAAGGAAAGGGATCCACAGAGGAGAAGGCGAAGTTCGAGAGGACCAAGCCGCACGTCAACATCGGCACCATCGGTCACATCGACCATGGCAAGACCACGCTGACCGCGGCCATCACGAAGGTCCTGCACGACGCGCACCCGGACCTCAACCCCTTCACGCCGTTCGACCAGATCGACAAGGCGCCGGAGGAGAAGGCCCGCGGCATCACGATCTCGATCGCGCACGTCGAGTACCAGACCGACAACCGGCACTACGCGCACGTCGACTGCCCCGGTCACGCCGACTACATCAAGAACATGATCACCGGCGCGGCGCAGATGGACGGCGCGATCCTGGTCGTCTCCGCGGCTGACGGCCCGATGCCGCAGACCAAGGAGCACGTCCTGCTCGCCCGTCAGGTCGGCGTCCCCTACATCGTCGTCGCCCTCAACAAGGCCGACGTCGTCGATGACGAGGAGATCCTCGAGCTGGTCGAGCTCGAGGTCCGCGAGCTGCTGTCGACCTACGAGTTCCCCGGCGACGACGTCCCGGTGGTTCGCGTCTCGGCGCTGAAGGCGCTTGAGGGCGACGCCAAGTGGGGCGAGTCGATCCTGCAGCTCATGCAGGCCTGCGACGACAACATCCCCGAGCCGGTCCGCGAGATCGACAAGCCGTTCCTGATGCCGATCGAGGACGTCTTCACGATCACCGGTCGTGGCACCGTCGTCACCGGTCGCGTCGAGCGCGGCATCGTGAAGGTCGGCGAGACCATCGAGATCGTCGGCATCCACGAGAAGACCGCGAGCACCACGGTCACCGGCGTCGAGATGTTCCGCAAGCTGCTCGACGAGGGTCGCGCGGGCGACAACATCGGCGTCCTGCTGCGCGGCACCAAGCGCGAGGAAGTCGAGCGCGGCCAGGTCGTCTGCAAGCCGGGCTCGATCACCCCGCACACCGAGTTCGAGGCGCAGGTCTACGTCTTGTCCAAGGACGAAGGCGGCCGGCACACCCCGTTCTTCAACAACTACCGTCCGCAGTTCTACTTCCGCACCACGGACGTCACCGGCGTCGTCACGCTGCCCGAGGGCACCGAGATGGTCATGCCGGGCGACAACACCGAGATGACGGTCCAGCTGATCCAGCCGATCGCCATGGAAGAGGGCCTGCGGTTCGCCATCCGCGAGGGTGGCCGCACGGTCGGCGCGGGTCGCGTCACCAAGATCCTCAAGTCGTGAGTAAGGGCGGCGGGTGTACGACCGCCGGCCGCCGTCTCGCGCGCAGAACGCAAGACCAGCAACAGCAGCGGCAGTAACGAGAAGACAGGAACCGGGACCACCATGGCGGGACAGAAGATCCGCATCCGGCTCAAGGCCTACGACCACGAGGTCATCGACAGCTCGGCGCGCAAAATCGTCGAGACGGTGACGCGTACTGGCGCGCAGGTCGCAGGCCCGGTGCCGCTGCCGACGGAGAAGAACGTCTACTGCGTCATCCGTTCGCCCCACAAGTACAAGGACAGCCGCGAGCACTTCGAGATGCGCACCCACAAGCGGCTCATCGACATCATCGACCCGACCCCGAAGACCGTCGACTCGCT
>CAZEAM010000072.1:0-5226 GCA_964510285.1 uncultured Frankiaceae bacterium
AGCCACGTCGACCGCCGCCTGCAGGGCGGCGCCGACGGTCACCTCGCCGGAGACCACCCGACCGCGGTGGACGATCAGGTCGCCGAGCGGCCGCTGCGCGTCGTATACCTCGACCAGCGTGCCGTCCGCGAGCCTTAGCACTCCGTGGTCGGCGAGCTGGCCGCCCCCCTCGGCATAGAACGGGGTGCGGTCGAGGACGATCTCGACGTCCGTGCCGGCCCCGGCGGTCGCTGCGGCGCCGCCGTCGACCAGCAGCCCGGCGAGCCGGCCTTCCGACTCGACCGTGTCGTAGCCGGTGAACTCAGTCGGCCCAGCGCCTTCGAGCAGGCCGCGGTAGACCGACAGGTCGGCATGACCACCGCTCTTGCGTTCCGCGCTGTCCCGCTTGGCCCGCTCCCGCTGCTCGCCCATGAGGCGGCGGAACTCGTCCTCGTCGACGGTCAGGCCCTCTTCGTTCGCCATCTCGATGACGAGGTCGATCGGGAAACCGTGGGTGTCGTGCAGCAGGAAGGCGGCGTCTCCCGGCACGGTCGTCCCGCCGGAGGCGCGGACCTCGCTCGTGAGGCGCTCGAAGAGAGTCGAGCCGGTGCGCAGGGTGGACAGGAACGCGTCCTCTTCCTGCGCGGCGACCGCCTGGATCCGGCTTGTCGCCTCGGTGAGGGCCGGGAAGGACTCCGCGAGTACGCCGCACGCCAGTCCGGCGAGGTCCGACATCACGGGGCGGTCGACCCCCAGCAACCGCAGCGTCCGCACGGTACGCCGCAGCATGCGCCGCAGCACGTAGCCGCGACCTTCGTTGCCCGGAACCACGCCGTCGGAGATCAGCATGGTTGTGGTCCGGGCGTGGTCGGCGACGACCCGCAGCCGGATGTCGGATGCCTCGGAGGCGTGGTAGGCGGTGCCGGTCAACTCGCTGGTCCAGTCCAGCAGAGGACGCAGCAGGTCGGTTTCGAAGATGTTGTCGACACCCTGCAGCAGCACCGCCATGCGGTCCACGCCCATGCCGGTGTCGATGTTGTGCTTCGGCAGCTCGCCCTGCAGGTTGTCGACGTAGTCGTATCCCTCGCCGTCACCGCGCACGTACTGCATGAAGACGAGGTTCCAGACCTCGAGGTAGCGCTCTTCATCGGCGGCCGGACCGCCTTCGCGGCCGTACTCGGGGCCACGGTCGAAGTAGATTTCCGAGCACGGACCACAGGGCCCCGCGACGCCCATCGACCAGAAGTTGTCGTAACGGTCGCGACGCTGGACGCGGGACTCCGGTACGCCGACGTCGCGGGTCCAGATCCCGAACGCCTCGTCGTCGTCGAGATAGACGGTCGGCCACAGCCGGTCCTCGGGGAAGCCGAACCCGCCATCGGCGACGCTGCTCGTGAGCAGCTCCCAGGCCAGCGGGATCGCTCCTTCCTTGAAGTAGTCGCCGAAGGAGAAGTTGCCGGCCATCTGGAAGAACGACACGTTGCGGCTGTTGGTCCCGACGATGTCGATGTCCGCGGTCCGCACGCACTTCTGGATGCTCGTCGCGCGCGGGTACGGCGCCGGCTCCTGACCGAGGAAGTACGGCTTGAACGGCACCATCCCGGCGTTGACGAGCAGCAGGGTCGGATCGTCGGCGATCAGCGACGCGGACGGGACGACGGTGTGGCCTCGTTGCTCGAAGTACCGCGTGAACCGTCCTGTGATGTCGACGGTCTTCATGCCGCAGACGACCCCGGGCTGTCGTCAGTCGTCGGCTCGTCGATACCTAGCGCCTGGCGCAGCTCGGTCTCCCGCGCCGACGCCTGTGCCTTGACGATCTCCCACCACTCCGCCACGCGCAGGCCGACCCCGCCGGCCTGGTCGGCGAGCCCCGCGGGCGTCCACTTCTGCGCCGCCTGGCCCACCTTGCGTACGACGAGAACGCCCACCGTCGCGCCCAGCGCGACGTAGAAGACGCGACGCATCAGCCGGCCTTCCGCTCGGAACGCCGGGTGGCACGCTCCGCCTTCATCTCGCGCTTGACCCGCTTGCGCACGTCGGCCTCGTCGCGCTGCTTCATCGCCTTGCGGACGCCGTAGGAGAAGGCTGCGACCTTGATCATCGGTGAGCCGACGGTCGCGGAGAACAGCGACGTCATCGCGCGGGCGTTGGTCG
Organism: uncultured Frankiaceae bacterium; assembly: GCA_964510285.1. Classification (GTDB taxonomy): domain Bacteria; phylum Actinomycetota; class Actinomycetes; order JAFAQI01; family JAFAQI01; genus DASZTV01. The sequence continues at coordinate 2,134 of CAZEAM010000072.1, forward strand.
AGATCTCCTCGACGTTGGCCGCGATGGTGTCGACGCGGGTGAGCTCGGCGTTGACCTGGACCACAGAGGTGGTCACCTCACCCAGCAGGGGGACGGTCTGCTCGGCCACGCCGGCGACCAGCTTCGCGGCCTCTCCGATGACCTTGCCGAGCTTGATCAGCACGTAGGCCAGGAAGCAGACGAGGACCCCCCAGAAGATCGCGACGATCAGCCCGGCGACCTCTCCGCCGGACAGCCCGCCGCTCGCCTGGATCACCATGCCTGTCGCGCTCCTCTAGCTCTGGTCCTCCGTGGTGCTCGGGGCAGCACCGCCGGTCTTGCGTCCCCGGACGACCTCACGCAGCGTGGCGAGCCGCGCAGCCGCGGCTCGCTCGGCGCCCCGGTCGGAGGGGCGGTAGTACTCCCGGTCGGCGAGCTCGTCCGGCAGGTAGCCCTGCTGCACGACACCACCCGGGAAGTCATGAGGGTATCGGTAGCCCTTGCCGTGCTGGAGCCGCTTGGCGCCCGGGTAGTGGCTGTCGCGCAGTACCCGCGGTACGGCGCCGGCCCGCCCGGCCCGAACGTCGTCGACGGCGGCCCCCAGCGCCGCGATCACGGCATTGCTCTTCGGTGCGAGCGCGAGGTAGATGGTGGCGTGCGCCAGGTTGAGCCGCGCTTCCGGCAGTCCCACCAGCTCCAGAGCGTGTGCGGCGGCGACGGCAACCCCGAGGGCGGCCGGTTCGGCCAGCCCGACGTCCTCGCTGGCGAGGATCACGAGCCGGCGGGCGATGAACCTCGGGTCCTCCCCTGCCTCGAGCATGCGGGCGAGGTAGTGCAGCGCCGCGTCGACATCGCTGCCCCGGATGCTCTTGATGAACGCGCTGGTGACGTCGTAGTGCTGGTCGCCGTCGCGGTCGTACCGCACCGCGGCCCGGTCCAGCGCCTGCTCGAGGACGTCCAGCTCGATCCGGGTGCTGCCGGCGGCCGCGGTGACGCCGGCGGCTGCCTCGAGCGCGGTCAGCGCGCGTCGCCCGTCGCCGGCCGCCATGGCCACGAGGTGCTCGAGCGCGTCGGTGGAGATGGTGACGGCGCCTGCCAGCCCTCGTTCGTCCACGAGTGCCCGGTCGACGACCTGCCTGACCGCGGCGTCGTCGAGCGGGTGCAGCGTCAGCATCAGGGACCGGGACAGCAGTGGGGAGATCACCGAGAAGAACGGGTTCTCCGTGGTGGCACCCACGAAGGTCACCAGCCCGGACTCCACGCCGGGCAGCAGCGCGTCCTGCTGCGCCTTGGTGAACCGGTGCACCTCGTCGACGAACAGCACGGTCCGTTCCCCGCCCATGCCGAGCCGGTCCTTGGCCTCGTCGATCGCCGCGCGGACGTCCTTCACGCCCGCCGTCACCGCGGACAGCTCGACGAACCGGCGGCCGGCCGCGAGCAGGCGGGCCAGTGTCGTCTTGCCCGTGCCCGGCGGCCCCCACAGCAACACGCTGGTCGCCGCACCTCCTTCGACCAGCTGGCGCAGCGGCGAGCCGGCGCCGAGCAGATGATCCTGCCCGACGACTTCGTCCAGGGTCCGCGGACGCATCCGCGCGGCGAGTGGCGCAACCGCGTTCAGCGCGCTCTCCGCAGCGTCGCCGAACAGGTCCGACATCACGAGTCCTTCGAGATCGATTTCGTCGAGAGAGGTTCCTCGGTGATCACGACGTCGATGCCGGCTTCCTTGCGCTGCTCGGCGGTGATCGGCGTGGGAGCGCCGGTCAGCGGGTCACCACCGCTGGAGGCCTTGGGAAAGGCCATCACCTCCCGGATCGCGTCGGTACCCGCCAGCTCGGCGGTCAGCCGGTCGATGCCGAAGGCGATGCCGCCGTGCGGCGGCGGGCCGTACCGGAACGCCTCGAGCAGGAACCCGAACTTGCTCTGCGCCTCTTCCCGAGTCAAACCGATCGTGTCGAACACGCGCAGCTGCATCTCGCCGCGGTGGATACGGATCGACCCGCCGCCGAGCTCGACGCCGTTGCCGACCACGTCGTAGGCGCGGGCGAGTGCGCGTTCCGGGTTCTCGTGGAAGGTGTCGGCCCACTCCGCTGTCGGCGCGGTGAACGGGTGATGCACGGCGGTCCAGCCGCAGTCCGCCTCGCCGCCGTCGCCGGAGCCGGCGGGCTCGAACATCGGCGGGTCGACGATCCAGAGGAACCGCCACTCGTCGCCGAGCAGGTTCTGCTGCCGGGCGACCGCCAGGCGCAGCGCGCCGAGCAGCTCGAGCGTCGTACGACGCGGACCCGCCGCAAACAGGATCGCGTCGCCCGCTTTCGCGCCCGCGGCCGCCGGCAACGCCTCGAGCCGCTCCGGCTCCAGCTTGGTGATCGAGCCCTTCGGCTCACCGTCCTCGGGAATCAGCAGCCAGGCGATCCCCTTGCCGCCACGTGCCCGAGCCCACTCCTGCCAGTCGTCGAGCTCGCGCCGGCTGTAGGCCGCGCCACCCGGCACGACGACCGCCCCGACGTGCTCGGCCTGGAAGACCCGGAACTCGGTGCCGGCCATCAGCTCGGTCAGGTCGACCAGCTCGAGGTCGCAGCGGAGGTCGGGCTTGTCCGAGCCGTACCGGCGCATCGCCTCGGCGTAGCTCATCCGGACGAACGGGGTCGGCAGCTCGACGCCGAGCAGCTCGCGCCACAGTGTCGAGAGCAGCTCCTCGGTCAGCACGAAGATGTCCTCCTCGTCCAGGAACGACATCTCGACGTCGAGCTGGGTGAACTCCGCGGTGCGGTCCGCGCGGAAGTCCTCGTCGCGGAAGCACCGCGCGATCTGGTAGTAGCGCTCCAACCCACCGACCATCAGCAGCTGCTTGAACAGCTGCGGCGACTGCGGAAGTGCGTACCAATGCCCGGGTTGCAGGCGGACCGGCACGAGAAAGTCCCGTGCCCCTTCCGGCGTGGAGCGGGTCAGGTAGGGCGTCTCGATGTCGAGGAAGCCGTGCGACTCCATGATCCGGCGGATGATCGCCACGGCCGCGGGCCGGGGCCGGGTCGCCCGGGGCGGGCCGCGGCGGCGCCGGTCCCGGGAGCGCTGGCGCCACCCCAACGGCTCGTCGCCGCCGGGGTAGATCGCATA
>CAZEAM010000073.1:0-4266 GCA_964510285.1 uncultured Frankiaceae bacterium
CCTCGGCCCGGAACGGCTCGACCGGATCCAGACCGTCCCACGCCGCCACCGGCTCGAGCAGCTCGCGATCCGCCGACGAGGCGTACACCCCTCCCGGCACCCCTTCGAACAGCCCGGCGCCGGCCCGGGCGATGACCTGCATCGCCTCCTCGAGGCGTGCGCAGCTCTGCATGACCTGGCTGGCACGGGAGAGCGCGGACATGTCACGCGAGCGCGCCTCGAGGTCCATGACGACGGCTTGCAGCCGCGCGTTGGCCCCCCGAAGCTCGTGCTCGGTGCGCTTGCGGTCGCTGGCGTCGCGCACCGCCGCGGAGATGAACGTGCCTTCGTCGGTGATCAGCGGGCTGAGGCTGATGTCGACCGGGAACTCGGTGCCGTCGGCACGCAGCGCGGTGAGCTCCAGACCCGAGCCCATCGGCCGGTTGCGCGGGTCGCGGATGTAGCCGCTGCGGTGTCGCGGATGCCCGGCCCGCGCCCGGTGCGGCACCAGCATCTCCAGCGAGCGGCCGACCAGCTGGTCGCGGTTCCAGCCGAACAGCAGCTCGGCCTTGCGGTTGGTCAGCAGGATGGTGCCGTCGGAGTCGACGACGACGATGCCGTCGGGTGCCGTCTCGAGCAGCTGCGCGTAGAAGTCCGGGCTTCGTCGCGGCGACAACCCACCGTCCGGTGACTCCGCCTGCAGCGGTACGTCGACCGGCAACGCGGTTGCCTTCACGGACTGCATGCAGCCAGCATCAGTCGTGGTCGCGCTGTGGGACATAGCCAGAAATGACCATTTCAGTCCCCGACTGCAACACTGATCACGTGCCGCCCGAGGTGTCCCGTCGCGGGAGGATCAGCGGCTGCTGGCGTCGTGCCACTCGTGGATGAACTCGGCGGCGACGGCGCCCACGTTGTCGGCGGACAGCTGGCGGTAGACGAAGAACTGGAACGGGAACCCGGGCAGGTGCAGCGGATCCCCGCCACCGTCGGACACCCCGCGAAAGCCGATGAACGGCAGGTTTGCCCGGTGCGCCGCCTTGGCCACCTCGGCGGTCTCCTCGTCAGAGCTCACGTAGTGACCGGGTGGAGCCGCGGTCGAGCTGGCGTAGCCGGTGAAGAAGTCGGGATTGACGAACGGCGCCAGCTGCGTCGCCAGCTCGACCAGGTTGCGCGGGGCGGGGTCGGCGGCCTCGCAGGGACGGCAACCGAACGTGTCACCCGCCCCGGGAACGCACGGCAGCGCGCGGCCGCCGAACGGGTCCGTGGTCAGCCCGTCGCCGCCGACCTTGAAAGTCGGAACGTGCGTGACGGTGACCCGCGGACCCACGTGCGTGCCGGTGCCGGCGCAGAGCGGGTCACCGATGAAGTTGTCGCGGGACAGGTGGTAGTGGTGCCGGCGCATCACCCGGGTGGCGACCCGCAGCATCCGGGCGTTGGCCGGCACGAAGTGCTTGCCGTCCTCGGTCCAGCGGGCCGCGGCGTTGACGTCGCCGATGAAGTCCCCACCGGCCACGCCCGAGAAGACCACACCGGTGATGCTCGACCGCCCGTCGCAGCGGAAGTGCGAGAGCGCGAGGCGGGTCGTGCGATGGGCGTTGACCGGGCCGATGCCGGTCAGCGTCTCGACGACGCGGTGACCTTCCAGCGAACCGAGGTAGAAGGTGTGGTCGTCGACCACCAGCGGCTGGCCGCCGCGCGGCTCGGTGCGCGCAAGCAGCGGACCGAGCTCGGTGGGAAACGCGGAGAGCACGAGCAGCCGTGGCACGCAGTCCTGCGTCGCGGCGGCGTGCCGGGGGGAGGCAGCGTTGGCGGCAACCGTCGCGCCGCCGGTCGCGGTCACGACTGCGGCCAGCGCGACGGCAACGTTGCCGAGGCGTCGGCTCACCGGCCGTCCCGGTGCGGCTTCGTCCCGCCTTTTGGTTTCGTCTTCGACGGTCGCGGCGGCGCCGGCTGGCCGTCCCGGTAGGCGGTGAGCAGACCGGGGACCGGGTTGGCCGGCTTGGCCAGCGACGGCGGCTCGACGAACGCGGGCTTGCTCGTGTCCAGGAAGTCGGCAAGGGTGCGCGCGTTGGCGTCACGCCGGGTCAGTGCCGGCAGGTTCCACTGCCGCTCGATCGTGGCGAGCACCGAGGTGTGGTCGTGCACCACGTTGGTCACGGCGCGCCGGCGCGAGTACGGGCTGACCACGACCGCGGGTACCCGCGGCCCGTAGATGTTGTACGCGCCGGGCAGGTTGTCCTTCTGCAGGTCGGGCTTCCAGCCGTCCGGCTCGAGCGCCCTCGGTGGCGCGACGTGGTCGTAGTAGCCGCCGTGCTCGTCGTAGAACCAGATCAGCAAGGTCCGCCGCCACTTCGCCCCGTTCATCACCGCGTTGACGACCCGCGCGACGAAGGCCTCACCCAGCTGGACGTCCTCGGGGCGCTCCTCGGACTCGCAGGTGACGTCCACAGCAGTGTCGGGAACCCGGGTGAACGTGGGGATCGGTGCCGGCAGGTCCTCGACGACCCCGCTGACCTGGCTCTGGATCGCGCCCATGTTGCAGTCGACCAGGCTGACCGCCGGCAGCGTGCCCGCAGCCGCGTCGAGGTAGAACTGCTCGATCCGCCGGAGGTTCGCCGCATGCCGGAGCAGCGTGCCGGAGATGATCGCCGACGTCGGGGCGTCGCTGAAGTAGTTGGCCCACGAGATGTTGTGCTTGGAAAGCTGGTCCCAGATCGTGCCGTTGCGCGGGTAACGAGTGACGGTGTCGAGATCGGTCGAGATCACGCCCGACGCGGTGGCAGCCATCAGGTAGCGACGGTTCGGATAGGTCTGGCACGGCGCCGAGCAGAACCACCGGTTGGCAAGGGTGAACGTCTTCGCCAGCGAGTAGTAGAACGGCAGCTCGTCCTCGGTGTAGTAGCCCATCGAGCCGGGCCCGGTGGCGGCAAAGCCGTTCATCCGGCCACCGGCGATCTGGATGTGGGTCGAGTTCCACGACTGGCTGCCCGAGTCCTGCGCGCCGATCGCCCCGGACTGCCGGTAGGCGTACATCCGTTCCTTGCCGAGCGGGTTCCAGTTGACCGGCTCCTCACGCTTGTTGAACGTGAAGCCGTCCGCCTTCGGCTGGCCGCAGACCGGCAGCATGCCCAGGTAGTTGTCGAAGGAGTGGTTCTCCTGCATGACGATCACGAGGTGGTCGAAGGGGAACACGCCGGTGAACTTGCCGACCGGCCGGCCCTTGAACGGCACCGATCCGGCCTCGCGGATCCGGTGCGCATGGCGGGTCGACGCGCGTGCGCCCTGCCAGGGCCCGACTGCACCGACGGCGGCAGCAGCGGCTCCGTACTGCAGGACGCGGCGCCGACTCAGATGCGCGGTGTGACCGTCCGGATAGCGAAGTCGATCCACCGACACAGTATGCGGGGCCAGGAGCGTCCCTGACGCTAACGTCAGGGACGTGCCCTACGACGCGGTCCCGCCCGGTGGGGTGTCCCGGCGTCAGCTGATCGGTGGCCTGTCCCTGCTGCCCCTCGCGAAGGCGGTGTCCGGCCGGGCGCGCCGGCACGCCGCAACGGCCTCCTCGCCGTACCGGTTCTTCAGCCGCCACGAGGCCGCCGTCGTCATCGAAGCCACCGCGCGTCTGGTCCCAGGACCGCAGGACGACCCGCTCGAGGTCGGCCATCCGGGCGCGCGAGAGGCCGACGTCGTGCGCTACATCGACGAGATGCTGTCGGCGTTCCACCGCCGTCCGGCGCGGATCCACGCGGGCGGCCCGTTCAGCAACCGCCACCGTCACGGCCCCGACGACATGTCGAAGTTCGTGCCGCTCAACCGGTCGCAGCGCTACGCGTGGAAGAGGCGGATCCGGCGGTTGCGCAAGACCTACCGCGCCGGCATCCGGTCGCTGGACGCGCAGGCCGGTGGCGACTTCACCGCGGTCCCCGCGATCCGGCAGGACCTGATCCTCGCCTCCGGGTCGTCGGCGTCGTTCATGGCGGTGCTGTTCGGTCACACGATCGAAGGCATGTACGGCGTACCCGAGTACGGCGGCAACGCGGGCCTGGTCGGGTGGACGGAGATCGGCTTTGCCGGTGACCGGCAACCAAAGGGGTTCTCCGCCGACGCGGTGGAGCGCTCGGACGGCTTGGACCCGGTCGACCCGCTCGGGATCACCGAGCAGCTGATCACCGGCAACCTGGATCTCGTCGCGCGGGCGTTCGCCGAGCGGGGGTGGCCGCATGGGCGGCCCTAGCAGCGCGAGCGGCGGCAGCCGGGCGCGGACGGCGATCGTGGTCGGCTCCG
>CAZEAM010000074.1:0-13105 GCA_964510285.1 uncultured Frankiaceae bacterium
GATCATGGCGTTTTGGTCACAACACGCGGGCGTGTCTGTCCACTTCGCCATGATCACGGCGCTTCTAGGCCGACAGCCAGGCGTTGTCGGGTAGCGGGTGGCGGAACAGGCCGGCCGCGTTGAGGTGGGTGATCTTCGCGACGTCCTCGGCGGACAGGTGCTGCAGGCTCTTCGCGACGACGTCCTGGGTGTCCGGCCAGGTCGAGTCGGCGTGCGGGTAGTCGCTTTCGACCAGGATGTGGTCGACGCCAATCACCGACGCCGTGCCGAACGCGGTCGGGTCGTCGATCGAGCAGAACCAGAAGTTGCGGCGCAGCACCTCGCTCGGCAGCAGGTCGCTCTTCCACGACCCGCCCTCCGAGCCGGACGCGGAGTGCGCGAGGACGAAGTCGGCGCGGTCGGCGAGCATGCCGACCCAACCGAGGCCGCCCTCGGCCAGCATGACGTTGAGCTTCGGGAAGCGCACCGGCACCTGCGACCACAGCCAGTCCGCCGCCGCGATCAGCGCATGCGCGGGGAACAGCGTGGTGATCGCCTCGAACGGCATGTCCGGCGACGGGAACGGTGCCCACTGTGCCGAGCCGGTGTGCAGGCACAGCACGGTGCCGGTCTCCTCACACGCCGCAAAGAACGGGTCCCACTTGCCGGTGTGGATCGAGCCGATGCCGGAGTGCGCGGGCAGCTCCGGAAACGACACCGCCTTGAAGCCCCGCGCCGCGTTGCGCCGTACCTCCTCCGCCGCGAGCTCGACATCAGCGAGCCACGGGATCTGCAACGGGATGATCCGCTCGGGGTACGACCCGGCCCACACCTCGAGGTGGTAGTCGTTCCAGGCGCGAAGTACGGCGAGGCCGAGCTCGGGGTCTTGGCTCTTCCAGAACACGGTGCCTGCGAAGCCCGCGATCAGCGACGGGAAGTTCAGCGACGCCCAGATGCCGGCGAGGTCCATGTCGTGGATGCGGGCGTCGATGTCCCAGCAGCCCTTGCGCATCTCGTCGAAGCGCGCCGGCTCCATCGACCACTCTTCTTTGGGGCGGCCGATGACGGCGTTGAGCCCGACGTTGGGGTAGAGGTTGTCCTCGTAGACCCAGGTCTGCTTACCGTCCATCTCCACGATCTTCGGCGCGCGGTCCTGCAACGCGGCGGGCAGCCGGCCGTCGAACATGTCGGGAGGCTCGATGATGTGGTCGTCGACCGAGATGACGACGTGCTCGCGCGTGCGCGGTGCCGGATCCGGCAGCAACCCCACAATCTGACGCTAACGTCAGGGTTTGTCGGTGGTCAACGGCCCCCCGGTGCCCGCGAAGTGGCCTGGTCGGACTATTTCGGATTGGCCCGGACTATTTCCGATTTGGTCCGGCAATGGGCGCGTCTCCTCACCGCCGAGGTCGTTGGAGTCGGCATGTCTGGATTTCAGCGGATCCTCGGGATGTCTGGCGGGGCAATGACGATCGGCGTGCTCGCGGCCGCCGTCGCGACCACCGCGAGCCTTCCGGCGGCGGCGGTCTCGCACGCGCCGCTCAGCAAGCCGCAGGCGCGCACGGTCGCGAAGCACATCAACCTTCGCCAAACGGACTTTCCCGGCTACACGGCGCATCCCCATCACCGGTCGAAGGGCGGCACGGCACTGGCCAAGGAGTACGCCGCGTGCCGCGGTGTGGTGCCGAAGGTCGCCGAGGTCACCTCGCCGGCGTTTGCCGGCAACGGCGTGGGCTTCTACTCGGTGACCAGGTTCGTCGCCTCGCGCGCGGCCGCTCAGCACGACTCGCAGCTCGCGGTGAGCGAACAGGCCCGCGACTGCCTCAAGCGCGAGCTGAAGGAGATCGCCACCGCCATCGGCGCCTCCGACGCACAGGTCACGCTGACGCCGGTTGCCGAAGGCCCGGTCAAGGGGATTGACGCGATCTCCGCGATCCAGATCACCGTCGACTGGACGGCGTACGGCTTCCACGGGACGCTGCACGGCTGGGTGGTGAACTTCCAGCGCGGCAACGCCGAGGTCACCCTCGACGAGCTCGGTACGACGAACGTCGCCCAGTCCGCCGTCCAGGTGCCGCTGAGCCATCTCATCGCGCGCGCCAAGCACCGGGTGCCCGCGGGCGGCCTGGCGATCCGCCGCTCCTGATTCCCCCCGGTTTGCGCTAACACTCACCGCCGCGCGGCCGATGGCACTGCTGTGATGGCGACCTGCGTGCGATGCGGAACCGCGCTGCTGCCGGCGGCGACCGTCTGCGCCGCGTGCTGCCAGCCGGTGGCCGGCGCTGCGGACCCGGTGGTCATGACCTCGCCGGCCCCGCAAGCGCCGGAGCCGCCCGCAGCCGCCGAGCAGACCCCGCAAGCGCCGGAGCCGCCCGCAGCCGCCGAGCAGTCCCGGGAATCGCCGAAGCTGCCCGCCGAGCAGGCCGCCGCCGACGCAACGGCGCCGCCGCTGAACACCCTTCAGATCCCGACGCAACGCGACGCCTTCTTCAACCCGAGGAACGTGTCGAAGGCGCCGCTGCCACCCAACCCCTACCTCGCGGCCGAACGCCGCCAATACGCGCTGCTGAAAGAGGGACAGATCAGCGTTTAGCCCCCGCCGAACCGGGGTAGCCGCCAGATCAGTGACCGGCCGTGGATCGGTTGCGCTCCCTTGTTGGCCTTCGGCGCGAGCAGCGCCGCGACGGGCGGATTGCGGCTCATGAGTGCCAAGCAGCGCGACAAGTCAGCCGAGCACGTCATCGACCTCACGCAGGCCGAGTACTTCGTCGCCCGCCCGGCGCCGCCGAGCACGGTGTTGTTGACGCTGCCGGACAAGGTGGATGTGACGCCGGCGCCGGAGGAGCGGGAGCGCGACGGCGACCTCGGCCTGGCAGCGGCGCTGCCGATCAAGCGGCACCCGGTCCGCGCCCGGTTCCGCGGATTCGAGCCGCTCACCATCCTCGGCATCGCCGTCGTACTCACCATCGGCGCGCTGATGCTGACGCTGGCGGCCAGCTTCCGCCACTGACCAGCGCCAAGCATTAGTTCTTTTTGGTCATTGACACCGAGGACTTTCGGCTCCTGACATCGCGGCGCAACCGGCGGAATCTGGGCTCATGATCGCCAAGCAACGCGAGCAGGCGCAGCGCCGCGAGCGGACTGCGGACCAGGTCACCATCGACCTCAACCAGGTGCCCTACTTCGAACCCGAGCCGCTCGTCCTGCGCGAGGCCTCCGGCCTCGAGCGGGTCCGTGAGACGACAGCAGCCGACGAGGGCCTTGGCCCGAACTACCGCCTCGACCGCCCACCGCGTGCGGCTGACGACTCGATGTTCTTCGGTGGCCTCGGCCTGGCCGCGACGATGGACGTCGGCGCCCACCCCGTCCGCGCTCGGCTACGCCGTATCAACGTGCTGACCTTGCTCGCGATCACGGCCATCGCCGGCGTCGCGATCGTCATGGCGGTAACCGTGGCGACACTGCGGCCCTGACGCCGACCGGGCCGGCCGAGGCGTGCGGCTTCGGGCGATTTGACGCTCGTTAGCTACTCCGGGTGGGACCTTCGGCTCTCCCCGCCGCGCCAGTACTCCGACACGATCGAAGGCATCGGGGGAAGTCACCCGAAACACCCTTGGAGGGTCAGATGTTCAAGCGCGAATCGTCGGTATGTCACCGCTGCGGTTCGGTACTGCTGCCCTCCGCCGAGGTCTGCTCGACCTGCTGCGCCCCGCAGGACCGCTTCGAGCCGCAGTCCCTGACCGCGTTCTCGGCGCCGGCACCCACGCCCGAGGCCGTGTCGGCTCCGGCACCCACGCCCGAGGCCGTCGCCGTCCCCGCGCCCAGGTCGGAGGCACCACAGACCGGCCTGTCGGCATGGCCATTCGGAGCCGCCGACGCCGAGGCCGCCGCGCAGGTGGCGGCTCGCGAGGTCTCGACCGACGTCCGCACCCAGCTCGGTCACTACTCCAGCGCGCCGTCTACGACCCACGTGCTGTCCGCGATCCCGGCGCAGCGCGCGGCGTACGCCGACGAAGACCTGCAGTCCGTCCCGTCGGTCGGGCCCAACCCGTTCCTTGCGGCCGCACGTTTGCAGCGCGCCCGCGACGAAGCCGCCGCCGGCGAGGGTTATCCGGCCTGATCGGGGAATCCTCTGTTCATGGAGAGGAAGCCACGCGGCAGGCGGCCGCGACCCGCACTGGAGTACGGCGAGCAGTGCTCGCGCTGCGCCGCGCAACTCCCCAGCAGCGCGACGGTGTGCACGGTGTGCGGCATGACGATGGCCGTCCCGGTGCAGCTCCCGGCTCCGCGCGAGGCGATCGCCGCGTAGCGAGCCGACCGATCCCGACTCGCGGGGAACCAATCCTTCACATTCCTGGCCAGCTGGCCGAGAGAATGGGTCAAGCGCGCCAGCGCGTCTTGTCCCAGGAGGCCCGGTGGAGCTCTGCCCGCGGTGCACCTCCACGGTGGCCGACGATGCGGCGGCCTGCCCGAGCTGCGGTTCGGCGATCTGGCAGCCGGCCCAGACCCAGGTCGCGGTGACGCCGGCGCCGGTCGCTCTCGTGCCGCCGACCCCCGCCGTGCCGCCGGCACCCGCCGTGCCGCCGCCCGCACGCGCTCCCGAGCAGCTGCCGCTCCCGACGACCGACGCCGCGACCGGGTTGCCGCCGCAGCGCCCCGCGCCACCCCAGCCGACGGCACCGCCGCCGCTACCGGCCGGGACGGCGACCGTCGTCCCCGCCGACCCGCCGGCAGCCGGCAAGCGCAACCGGCTGGCGATCACGGCCGGCACGATCGTCCCGCTGCTCGCGGTCGTCGTACTGATCGTCGCGCTTCCGGCACACGGCGCGAAGCCGATACACCTGCCGACCGGCGCGACCGACACGGACGCGCAGCGCGACCTGCGGGCACTGGCCGCCGCCGAGGAGACCAACCTGACCGCGACCGAGGTGTACACGACCGACAGTGCCGCGCTCGCCGCGGCGGGCTACCAGCCGGTCGCCGGCAAGTCGGTGACGATCCTCGCCGGGATTCACCACAAGAAGGGTTACTGCCTGGTCGCCACGGCCGGCCGCGCGACGCCATGGCATCTCTACGACAGCCGGCAGGGCGGCCTGGTCAGCAGTGACTTCGCCAGCCAGGATCTCGCGCAGCAGGCGTGCGCCGACACGGCGATCACGTCCTACGTCACGATTAGCTAGTGGCGAACTGCCCGCGTTGCGGAATCCGGCTGCTTCCGGGGGCACTCGCCTGCGTCAACTGCGACCTGCCGGTCACGCCCGATCCGGGCGCCGGCGCCACCGGTCCCACCGGTCCCACCGGTAGTGGTGCGGCCCCGCCGCCGTACGGCGCCCCGCCGCAGCAGCAGTACTCGCCGTACGCCGCCAATCCGGGCAGCTGGCCGCCGTACGGCGCGCCGGCACCGGTCTACCCTCCACCGGGCTACCCGACCGGGCAGAACGGCCGGTGGACCACCAACGGCCTGGCGATCGCCGGGCTGGTGCTCAGCATCCTGTGGCTCGGCGGGCTGGGCAGCCTGCTCGGCGTCGTGTTCGGCCACATCGCGCGCAACCAGATCCGGCACCGCCCGCAACGCGGTGCCGGCCTCGCGCTCGCCGCGCTGATCATCGGCTACCTCGGGATCGTCGGCTCGATCGTGCTCTACGCGAACATCAACCGGATCGTGAACAGCGCCACCGTGCAGAACGTCGTGGTGCAGCAGGACATGCACGACGCCGCGTCCGCCGAGCGCGACGTGCTCACCCAGACCGGTTCCTACAGCAACGACGCGGTCCAGCTGCGAAACGCCGGGTTCAACCCCACCGAGTTCGGGAGCAACACGATCCTCGCGGCGTACGCCGGCAGCGCCGGCTTCTGCCTGGTCGGTGCCCACGACGGGAGCGCCACCTGGTACCTCTACGACTCGGAGGTGCGCGACCTGGTCGACGGCAGCTTCAGTTCCGAGGATGCGGCGAAGGCCGCCTGCACGGTCACCGGCGTCGGCGACTACATCGCGATCGCCTAGCTGGCTAGGAGGCTGCGAAGAGGGCGCGCACCGCCTTGCGGTCGGTCTTGCCGACGCTGGTCAGCGGCACCGCGTCGAGGATGCGCACCTCGCGCGGGTACTTGTACTTCGCGAGCTTGCCCTTCGAGAACTTGATCAGCTCTTCGGGACTCACCTCGGCGCCCGGCCGCAGCGCGACCGCGGCAGCGACCTCCTCGCCGGACTCGACGTCCGGCTTGCCGACGCACGCCGCCTGGATCACGTCCGGGTGCTCGAGCAGGACCTCTTCGACGTCACGCGGGTAGACGTTGAAGCCGCCGCGGATGATCAGGTCCTTCAACCGGTCGACGATAGTGAGGAAGCCCTCCTCGTCGAACCGGCCGACGTCACCGGTGTGCAGCCACCCGCCGCGCAGCGCGAACTCCGAGGCCTCCGGGTCGTTCCAGTAGCCCTTCATGACACCCGGGCTCTGGACGCAGACCTCGCCTTCCTCACCGACCGGCAGGACGTTGCCGTCCTCGTCCTGGATCGTGACGGTGACGCCGGGAAGTGGCTTGCCGACCGTGCCCGGCTTGTTGAAGCCGCGCTTGTTCGCGGTCACGCCGGCCGACGCCTCGGTCAGCCCGTAGCCCTCGTAGATCTCGACACCGAGGCGTTGCTGGACCTCGTCGCGCAGCGCCATCGGCAGCGGTGCGGCACCGGAGCCGAACATCTGCATCGACGACAGGTCGTGCTCCTCGAGTGGCAGTGCGAGCACCATCGTCATCATCGACGGCACCATCGCGCTCACCTCGAGCTTGTGCTCCTCGACCAAGGTCACCCACGAGGCGGCGTCGAACCACCGTTGCATCACCGAGAAGCCGCGCTCCTCGCTGTGCATCGACGCGCACACGAGCATCAGCCCGTAGGCGTGCGACAGCGGCAGCGGTAGCAGCGAGCGGGTGAACCGCACGTCCGAGTCGCTCGCGTGCTTGTGCAGCGACTCCCCCGCCGAGAACAGCCCGCGGTGGGTGAGCATCACGCCCTTGGACCGACCCGTCGTACCGCCCGTGTACAGCAGCGCGGCCAGGTCGTCGTCAGCGCGCGGCACGATCGGCGACGCCTCGCCGGCTTCGAGTGACTCGAACGAGATCGTGCCCGGTGTCGATTCAACAGCAGGCGCGTCGCCGACGACGATCATCGTGATGTCGAGGCCGTCGAGTGCCGACTGCAGCAGCGGCACCAGCTCCGGCGTGAGGATCGCCGCCTTCGCGCCCGAGTGCTCCAGGATGTGGTGCAGCTCCGGCGGGCTGATCAGGAACAGCACCGGCGTGACGACCGCACCCGCGCGCCAGATGGCGTTGTAGGAGACGAACACCTCGGGGGTGTTCATCATCAAGACGATGACCCGGTCGCCGGGCTCGATGCCGATCGACTGCAGGCCGGTCGCGAACCGCTGGGCGCGATCGCGCAACTCGCCGGTCGAGTAGAACTTGCCCTCGAAGAAGAGGTTCTCGTAGTCGCCGGTCTGGGCGAAGTGCTCCTCCGACAGCGCCGCGAGGTTGTGCTTGCCGATCTCCGTCGTCGTGCTCTGTGCGTCGGTTGTCACTGTGCCGCTCCCGCGATCGCGAGCCGGGCGACGGTGTCGAACGCCTCGACGTCGTCGCCGAGCAGGAACCGGTCGACCTTCGCCCGGCGCCAGTACAGATGTGCGTCGTGCTCCCAGGTGAAGCCGATCCCGCCGTGCACCTGCACGAGCGTCTCTGCCGTGTTCTCGAGCACCGTCGCTGCCATTCCCTTCACTGCTGCCGCGGCGAGCGCGAGCTCGTCCGGCGACTCGTCCGCGGTCCACGCCGCCCACCACACGAGCGAGCGCAGCTGCTCGACGCCGACGAAGGCGTCGACGAGCGCGTGCTTGATCGCCTGGTACGAGCCGATCTGGCGGCCGAACGCGACGCGCTGCTTCGCGTAGTCGACCCCGACCTCCAGCGCCTTGCTCGCCGTACCGAGCCCTTCCGCTCCGAGCACGATCTGCGCGACCTGGCGGGCCCGCCCCCACTGCGAGGCGTCCGGTACGACGACCTGCGGGTCGTCCATGACTACGTCGGCGAGGCCGCGGGTGGCGTCGATCGGCGCCCGCTCGGTCACCGTGCCGCCGCCGACCACCAGGGCTGCGTCGCGCAGGGCGAGGAAGGTGTCGGCGGTCGTCGCGTCGAGCGTCGCCGTGCCGTCGTCGTCGACCACGGCGAACGCCTTGCTGCCGTCGGCCAGCGCCGCGAGCATCTCGTCGTTGCCCTCGAGCAGCACCGCCGCCCGCGCGGCGGTGACCAGGCTCGGACCGGCGATGACCCGCCCGGCCTGCTCGGCCACCACCGCCAGGTCCAGCACCGACCCGCCGCCACCACCCGCCGACTCCGGCACGGTGATCGCGGCGAAGCCGGTCTCGGCGATCGCCTTGCGGCCCGGGGCGATCGGCGCCGCCTCGTCCAGGCTGGCCCGGGCGGAGCTGGGCGAGGCCGCCGACGCGAAGAAGTCCGCCGCCGCGGCCGCCAGCTGCCGCTGCTCGTCGCTGAGGTCGAAGTTCACTGGGTCCTCCCGGCGTTCGCCGTTGCACCACCGAGCTTGAGGCTCTCGTTGAACGACATGCCCTTGTCCGCGCGCGGCTCGGGTGGCAGGCCGAGGACCCGCTCGCCGAGGATGTTGCGCAGGATCTCGTCGGTGCCCCCGGCGATCGCCATGCCGGGCAGGCTGGCCTGCGAGCTCTGCCAGCGGCCGTCGCCCTCGGTGGTGGTCGCGTAGACCGCCTCGTCGCCGAGCAGCCGCACGCCGAGATCGGCGAGCGCCCGCCCGGTCTTGGTGCCGGCCAGCTTCCCGGCGCTGGCCTCCGGACCGGGGCTCGCCCCCTTGGAGATCGCGGACAGCTGCCGGTAGCCGGTGTAGCGGGTCGCGAGCGACGCGGCGTACTGCCGGCCGAACTCCTGGCGGACCAGCGCCTGCCGGTCCTCCGGTAGCGCACCGATCCGCTTCGCGACGTGCGTCGCGGCCGCTGCGAGGCTGGTGCCGACGTCCGTGCCGCCCCCGCCGAGCGAGAGCCGCTCGCTCATCAGCGTGGTCAGCGCGACCCGCCAGCCGTCACCGACCTCGCCGAGCCGCTCCTCGTCGGGGATCTCCACGTCGTCGAAGAACACCTCGTTGAACTCCGAAACGCCGCTCATCTGCCGCAGCGGCCGCACCGTCACCCCGGGCGCGTGCATGTCGACGACGAACATCGTCAGGCCGCGGTGCTTCGCGACCTCCGGGTCGGTCCGGGCGAGCAGGATGCCGTAGTCGGAGACGTGGGCGAGGGTCGTCCAGACCTTCTGGCCGTTGACCCGCCAGCTGCCGCTGTCGGTCTTGACCGCCCGGGTGCGCAGCGCCGCGAGGTCGCTGCCCGACGCGGGCTCGCTGAACAGCTGGCACCAGATGTCGTCCCCGCGCAGCAGCCGGCCGAGGTAGCGCTCCTTCTGGTCCTCGCTGCCGTGCGCGATCACGGTCGGCCCGCACATTCCGAGGCCGATGACGCCGACGAAACCGGCCAGGCCCGCCTTGGCGACCTCCTGGTTGACGATCGCCTGCTGCATCTGCGCGCCACCCTGACCGCCGTACTCCTTCGGCCAGGTGACGCCGACCAGCCCGCCGTCGTACATCAGCGCCTGGTGCTTCTTCGCGGCCTCGAGGTCGACGCCGCGCCGGCCGCCCTCGCTGACCGACATCAGCTCGCTACGGTGCGCCGCGATGTAGTCGCGGACCTTGGCCCGGTACGCCGCCTCTTCTGGGGTGTCGTCGAAGTCCACCAGGATCTCCTCGAGTTTCGATTGCGTGCTGCGCCGCTCGCGAACAATCTTTCGCAGCGGCAAGACGCGGTCAAGGACAGTAGTTACATGCACTGAAGTAGGTATGTACGCCTGCGGCCAGTCTGGTTACTGTGACCCGATGGCGGCGAACACCGACCTCGCCCCCCGCCCGGCAGGGAAGCAAACGCGGACCCGACGTACCCAGGCGGAACGCCGCGCCACCACCCGTCGCGCCCTCCTCGACGCGACGCTGCAGGAACTCGACGAGGTGGGCTACGCCAACCTCACCACAGCGTCGGTCGTCGCCCGCGCGGGGGTGACCCGCGGCGCGCAGGCGCACTACTTCGCCACCAAGGCCGACCTGGTCGTCCAGGCGCTGCGGCACATCACCGACCAGCTGATCGCCGAGCTGATCGCCGCGCCTCCGAAGCGGTCGGAGACGGTGCGCGAGCAGTACGAGCTGCTGCTGCAGCGACTCTGGGAGCTCAACGCCGGGATCGCCTCCACGGCACTGATCGAGCTGTGGGTGGCCTCGCGCACCGACCCGGAGCTGGCCGAGCACCTCGACCGGTTCCAGAAGGAGATCAGCAAGCACCTGGCCGAGACCGCGTCGACCGTCGCGCCCGAGTTCGTGGCCCGGGAGGACGCCCGCCACCTGCTGATCAACGGCTTCGCGGTCATCCGCGGCCTGTGGCTGCTGCGCGCGGTGACCAGCGAGCGCCAGATCCGGCGGTTGTGGCCCGCGGCCCGCGACCAGCTCGTCGCCGGGGCCGGCCTGTGAGAACCAGCACACAAACGTTGCTCGGGTCATCTCCTGAGGCGTTGTCGGGTGCTCAGGAGACGGCTCACGCCACATTTGTGTGTTACTTCGAAGGTACGGCGCACTTACCTGCGACAGTGCACGCAACTTGTGCCATGGTGACCCGGTGACGACGTTCGTCGCGCTCACGCTGGCCGGCCTGGTCACCGGCTGCGTCTACGCCCTCACCGCGGCCGGTCTGGTCGTCACCTACACCACGGCCGGCGTGTTCAACTTCGCGCAGGGCGCGATGGGGATGATGGGCGCGTTCTCGTTCTGGCAGCTCTACCAGGGCTGGGACATCCCGCTCGGCTTGTCGCTGCTGCTCGTACTCGGCGTGCTCGCCCCGCTGTTCGGCGTGGTCGTCGCCCGGGTCCTGCTCGGCGGGCGCAGCGCGGCCGGTGACCAGTCGCTCGCCATGACGCTGGCGCTGCTGCTCGTCCTGCTCGGCGTGGCGAACGCGATCTGGAAGCCGACGACCGCGCGCACCGTGCCGATCTGGGCCGGACACGGCTCGATCACGATCGGCATCTTCACGATCAACGCGATGCAGCTGTTGATCATCGCGACGGCGATCGCGATCGCCATCGGCCTGCGGCTGCTGTTCACCCACACCCGCCTCGGCATGGCGATGCGGGCGGCGGTGGACAGCCCGGACCTGCTTGCGCTCTACGGCGAGGAGCCGGCGAAGGTCCAGCAGGTCGCGTGGGCGCTCAGCTCGGTGCTCGCCGCGCTCGCCGGCGTACTGCTCGTTCCGCTGATCCAGATGAACATCCTGAACATGACGCTGCTGGTCGTGAACGGGTACGCCGCCGCGATGGTCGGACGCTTGCGCAGCCTGCCGAACGCCACCCTCGGTGCCCTCGCGCTCGGTCTCGGGATGTCGTACTCGGTCGGATACTCGACCCAGCTCGGACTCGACAACCACCTGGCGACCCAGGTGACGCTGCAGCAGGGCATGCCGATGCTGCTGCTGTTCGCGGTCCTCGTGTTCCTGCGCCCCGACCCGCTGCGCACCAGCGCCGCGTTGACCCGCCGGCTGCCGGCCATCCCGTCCGGGCGCCAGTCGCTGGCCGTCGCCGCGGCCGGGCTCGTCGTCGCGGTGATCCTGTCCCGCACCCTCAGCGCCACCAACCTCGAGACGGCGTCGCTGGCCGTCGTCATGGCGCTGATCGCGGCCTCACTCGTCCTGCTGTCGGGGTACGGCGGCCAGACCTCGCTGTGCGTGCTGACCTTCGCCGGTGTCGGGGCCTACACGATGTCGAAGTCCGGGTCGCACACGCTGCTCGGCGTGGTCCTCGCGGTCGTGATCAGCGCTGCGGTCGGTGCGCTCGTGGCGTTGCCGACGCTGCGGCTGCGCGGCCTGTACCTCGCGCTCGCCACGTTCGCGTTCGCCGGGATCATGGACATCGCGTTCTTCGGCCAGCGCTTCGGGTCGTCCGGCAGCCTCGAGGTGCACCGGCTGTCGATCCCCGGGCTGGGCCTGGACTCCGACCGGAGCTACTTCGTGTTCTGCAGCGCGGTCTTCCTGGCGGTCGGGGCCGGGCTGCTCGCCGTACGGCGCGGCCGCTACGGACGCCAGCTCGCCGCACTCAACGACTCGCCCGCAGCGTGCGCCACCATCGGGTTGCGGATCCCGCGGCTCAAGCTCGCCGTGTTCGCGGCGTCCTCCGGCCTGGCCGGCCTGGCCGGTTCGCTGTTCGGCGGGCTCGGGGCCCAGATCGTGAGCACCAACGACTTCGCGGCCCTGGAAAGCGCGGTCCTCTACCTGCTGCTGCGGGTGGGTGGCGTGAAGTCACTGACCGGCGCGCTGATCGCCGGCGTCCTCACCGCCGTGCTGCCGGTGCTCCAGCAGCACATCCCGTCGCTCGGCGGGCTGGCGTTCCTCGTCACCGGCGCCGCGGGGCTGCTGATCGGCCGCTTCCCCGATGGCATCGCCGGCGAGGTGGGCCGGCTGATCAGCCGGCCGCGACCCCGGGTCGAGCGACCCGCGGCCGCACAACCCGGCTTCGTCGCCGAGCGGAAGGACCTTGCCGGTGCCAGCCGCTGACTCGATCCGCACCGCACCGCGGCACGACCTCACGCCGCCGGCGCTGGAGCTGCGCGGGGTGACCGCCGGGTACGGCCGGATCACGGTGCTGCACGACATCGACCTGGTGGTGCCCGCGGGCAGCATCGTGGCCCTGCTCGGCGCGAACGGCGCCGGCAAGTCGACGACGCTCGGCGTCGCGAGCGGCCGGATCCGCCCTTTCCGCGGGCACGTACACGTGGCCGGCGTGCACCTCAACGGCGCGAGCACCGCCGCCCTCGCCCGGGCCGGCGTCTGCCTGATCCCCGAGGGCCGCGGGATCTTCCCGCGGCTCACCGTCGCGGAGAACCTCCGGCTCGTGACCTACGCCGCCGGCACGTCGGCCGGTGAGGTCGCGGACCTGGTCTACACGCAGTTCCCGCGGCTCGCCGAGCGGCGCCGGCAGGTCGCCGGCACGATGTCCGGCGGCGAGCAACAGATGCTCGCGATGGCCCGCGCCCTCG
>CAZEAM010000075.1:0-5381 GCA_964510285.1 uncultured Frankiaceae bacterium
CGCCCTGCACCACCCCGGCGTTGTTGACGACCGCGGCCAGGTCCTCGGGGAGCAGCCCGTCGAGCGCGGCAACGTCCTTCGACGAGGTGATGTCCAGCTGCACCGGGTGCACCCGGTCGCCGAACTCCTCGACCAGCGACGCACCGTCAGCCTGGCTGCGCACGCCGGCGTAGACGTCCCAGCCGGCCTTGGTCAGGCGCGCGACGGTGGCCCGACCGATCCCGCGCGCAGCTCCGGTCAGCAGAACGTTTGGCATGGCCGCACAGTAGCGAGGTCGCTAGCGGATCTCGTACCCCGCGTCGTCCAACGCCGCCTTGACCTGACCGATCCGCAGCGTGCCGAAGTGGAACACGCTGGCGGCAAGTACGGCGTCCGCGCCGGCTTCGACTGCGGGCGCGAAGTCGGTGACCTCCCCGGCCCCGCCGGAGGCGATCACCGGGACGCGGACGACGTCGCGGACCGCCTCGATCATCTCGAGGTCGAACCCGGCGGTCGTGCCGTCGCGGTCCATCGAGTTGAGCAGGATCTCGCCCACGCCGAGCTGCTCGCCCCGCGCCGCCCACTCGACCGCGTCGATCCCGGTCCCCTCGCGGCCGCCGTGCGTCGTGACCTCGTAGCCGCTCGCGGTCACGGTCGACCCGGTGACCCGGCGCGCATCGACCGACAGCACCAGCACCTGGCTGCCGAACCGCTGCGAGATCTCGCGCAGCAGCTCCGGCCGGGCGATGCCGGCGGTGTTCACCCCGACCTTGTCGGCGCCCGCGCGCAACAGACGATCCACGTCGTCGACGCTTCGCACTCCGCCGCCCACCGTCAACGGGATGAAGACCTGCTCGGCGGTACGCCGGACGACGTCGTAGGTCGTCTCGCGGTTGCCACTCGAGGCGGTGATGTCGAGGAAGACCAGCTCGTCGGCGCCCTCGCGGTCGTAGGTCGCCGCCAGCTCGACCGGGTCACCCGCGTCACGAAGCTCCTTGAAGTTGATCCCCTTCACCACCCGGCCGGCGTCGACGTCCAGGCAGGGAATTACGCGCACGGCGACCGCCATCAGCGCACGGCCGCCAACGCCTCGGGGAGGGTGAACGCCCCTGCGTAGAGCGCCTTTCCGACGATCGCACCCTCGACACCGGCGCCGACCAAGCCCGCGATCGCCCGCAGGTCGTCGAGGCTGCTCACCCCTCCGCTGGCGATCACCGGCCGGTCGGTCGCGGCGCAGACCTCACGCAGCAGGTCGAGGTTCGGTCCGGTCAGCGTCCCGTCCCGGCGCACATCGGTCACGACGTAGCGGGCGCACCCGTCGGCGTCGAGCCGCTTCAGCACGTCGAACAGCTCGCCGCCGTCCTGCGTCCAACCGCGCGCCGACAGCGTCGTCCCGCGCACGTCCAACCCGACCGCGATCCGCTCGCCGTGCTTCGCGATCGCGCTGCGCACCCAGTCCGGCTGCTCGAGGGCCGCCGTGCCGATGTTGACCCGGGCGCACCCGGTGGCGAGCGCCGCCTCCAGCGACGCGTCGTCACGGATCCCGCCGGACAGCTCGACCGCGACGTCGAGCCGGCCGACCACCTCGGCGATCAGCTCGCGGTTCGAGCCACGCCCGAAGGCCGCATCGAGGTCGACGAGATGCACCCACTCCGCGCCGCCCTCCTGCCAGGCGAGCGCGGCGTCGAGCGGAGCGCCGTACGACGTCTCCGATCCGGCCTCGCCCTGCACGAGCCGCACCGCCTGGCCGTCGGCGACGTCGACGGCAGGCAGCAGGACAAGGCGTTCGCCGGTCACAGCGTCTTCAACCAGTTCTCGAGGAGGGTGAGGCCGGCGTCGCCGGACTTCTCGGGGTGGAACTGCGTGGCGGACACCACGCCGGACTCGACCGCGGCGACGAACGGCTCGCCGTGGACGGTCACGGTCTCGCCGTCCGACCCGGCCGGCCGCACGGCGTAGGAGTGCACGAAGTAGAACCGCTCGCCGCCGACCCCGGCGAACAGCGCCGACCCGTCAGCCGGTTCCACGGTGTTCCATCCCATGTGCGGCAGGATCGGTGCGTCGATCCGGGTGACCTCGCCGGGCAGCACACCGATCCCTTCGGTACGGATGCCGTGCTCCTCCCCCGCTTCGTACAGCACCTGCATCCCGACGCAGATGCCGAGCACCGGCCGCTGCGTCTTCACCCGGTCGCGCACCAGCGCCTCCGCGCGCACACCACGGACCCCCGCCATGCACGCGGCGAACGCACCGACCCCGGGCAGTACGACGCCGTCCGCGTCGAACGCGACGGACACGTCGGCACTCACCGTCACGTCGGCACCGGCGCGCGCGAGGGCGCGCTCGGCCGAGCGCAGGTTGCCGGAACCGTGGTCGACGACGACCACGGACGGTTTGGAAGCCACTTACAGGACGCCCTTGGTCGACGGCACGCCCACCGACCGCGGGTCGAGCGATACGGCATCCCGCAACGCGCGGGCAACGGCCTTGAACTGCGCCTCGACGATGTGATGGGCGTTGCGCCCGCCGAGCACGCGCACATGCAGGCAGATCTGGGCGCTCGACACGAATGACTCCCAGATGTGGCGGGTCAGGGTCGTGTCATAGGTGCCGATCAGCTCGACCAGCGTCGGCTCGTCGTGCACGAGATAGGGGCGACCCGAGACGTCGACCACCGCGTGCGCGAGCGCCTCGTCGAGCGGCACGAACGCATCGGCGAAGCGCCGGATGCCGGCTTTGTCACCGAGCGCCTCGCGCAGTGCCTGCCCGAGCGCGATGGCGGTGTCCTCGACGGTGTGGTGCGCGTCGACCTCCAGGTCGCCGACCGTCTTCACCGTCAGGTCGATCCCGCCGTGCTTGGCCAGCTGGGCGAGCATGTGGTCGTAGAACGGCACACCGGTGGAGATGTCGGCGACGCCGGTCCCGTCGATGTCGAGCGACACCGAGACCTGCGACTCCTTGGTGGAGCGCTCGACCTTCCCGCTACGACCCATGGGTCCAGTATCGCTGAGCCGGGCTTCGGACTCAGGCGTGTTTTGCGCCAACTCGGTCGAGCGCGTCGAGGAAGGCCTCGCACTCCTGGGTGGTGCCCACCGACACCCGAAGCCAGCCGGGCAGGCCGACGTCACGGATGAGCACGCCGTGCGCGAGCAGTGCCGCCCAGACCGCCTTCTCGTCGGCGAGGCCCCCGAACAGCACGAAGTTCGCGTCCGAGTCGACCACCTCGAGACCACGGGCGCGCAGCGAGGCGACCAGCGAGTCACGGTCGGTGCGAAGCTGCGCGACCTGCGCCAACGTCTCCTCGGCGTGCCGCAACGCGGCCAGCGCAGCGGCCTGGGTCAGCACCGACAGGTGGTAGGGCAGCCGCACCAGCATCAGCGCCTCGACCACACGCGGTGACGCGGCAAGGTAGCCCAGCCGCGCGCCGGCGAAGCCGAACGCCTTCGACATCGTCCGGGTGACGACCAGCCGGGGATGGTCCGCGAGCAGCGGTAGCAGCGATGGCGAGTGGGAGAACTCGGCGTACGCCTCGTCCACGACGACCATGCCCGGTGCGACCCCGAGCACCGCGCGCACGACCGCTGGGTCCATCGCCGTGCCGGTCGGGTTGTTCGGCGAGCACAGGAACACGATCGCCGGCTGGTGCTGCTCGATCTGCCGGACCGCGTAGTCCGGGTCGAGGGTGAAGTCCCCGGCCCGCTGCGAGCCGATCCACGCCGTGCCGGTGGCGACCGCGATCAGCTGGTGCATCGAGTACGACGGGACGAAGCCGAGCGCGGTGCGCCCGGCGCCGCCGAACGCCTGCAACAGCTGCTGCAGCACCTCGTTGGAGCCGTTCGCCGCCCACACCTGCTCGACCCCGAGCCCGTGACCCAGATAGGCCGCGAGCGCGGTTCGCAGCTCGATCGCGTCGCGGTCCGGATAGCGGTTCATCGCCGCGGCCGCGGCAGCCACCGACTCGCGCAGATCGGCAACCAGGGCGGCCGGCGGCGGGTACGGGTTCTCGTTGGTGTTGAGCCGCACCGCCACGTCGATCTGCGGCGCGCCGTACGCCGTCAGACCGCGCAGGTCGTCACGGAGCGGGAGGTCGCCCCACGGATCGTCGGTACTCATCGAAGTCGCGTGGCGACGGCCTCGACGTGCGCCGCGAGGTCCTCGGCTCCACCGAGCGCTTCGATGTGGTCCCCGACCGCCGCGAGGGCGTCGCGGGTGTAGTCGATGACGTGGATGCCGCGCAGGAACGACTGCACCGACAGCCCCGACGTGTGCCGCGCGGTGCCACCGGTGGGCAGCACGTGGTTGGACCCGGCGAGATAGTCGCCGAGCGACACCGGCGACCACGGGCCGACGAAGATCGCGCCGGCGTTGCGCACCCGGGCGGCGACGTCGCGCGCGTCGCGGGTGATCACCTCGAGGTGCTCGGCTCCCCACTCGTCGACGACCTGAAGGCCTTGGGCGATGTCGTCGACCAGGACGTACGCCGACTGCCCGGCGAGTGCCGTCTCGACCCGCTCCCGGTGGCGGGTCTCGGCGACCCGCTTGGCCAGCGCTGCGTCGACCGCGTCGAGCAGGTCCGCGCTCGGGGTGACCAGCAGGCAGGCGGCGAGCTCGTCGTGCTCGGCCTGCGCGACCAGGTCGGCGGCTACGTGGTCCGGGTCGGCGCTGTCGTCCGCGAGGATCCCGATCTCGGTCGGCCCGGCCTCGGCGTCGATCCCGACCACACCGCGCACGCACCGCTTCGCCGCCGCGACGTAGACGTTGCCGGGGCCGGTCACGAGGTCCACGCGCGGAACGCCCTCGACGCCGTAGGCGAACATCGCGACCGCCTGCGCCCCGCCGACGGCGTAGACCTCGTCGACGCCGAGCAAGGCGCACGCCGCCAGCACGGCAGGGTTCGGCCGCCCGCCGTACTCGGCCTTGGGCGGCGAGGCGACCGCGAGCGACCCGACGCCGGCGACCTGCGCCGGTACGACGTTCATCACGACGCTCGACGGGTAGGCGACCAGGCCGCCCGGCACGTAGAGCCCGACCCGGCCGACCGGAACCCAGCGTTCGGTGACCACCGCGCCGGGAGCGACGTCGACCACCTCGTCGTCGCGCAGCTGGGCGCGATGCACCCGCCGGGCGCGGTCGATCGCCTCTTCGAGGGCCGCGCGGACCGCCGGATCGAGCGCGGCCAGTGCGTCGGCGAGTGCCGCGGCGGGCACGCGCAGCTCGTCGAGCCGCACGCCGTCGAACCTCTCGGTCAGCTCGATGACGGCCGCACGCCCGCGGTCCCGCACGGCTTCGACGATCGGGCGCACCGAGGCGACCGCGGCCTCGACGTCGAGTCGGGCGCGGGGCAGTTCACCCGCGTCGCAGTCGCGTCCGCGCAGGTCGAGCCGGGAGATCACGAGGAGCCA
>CAZEAM010000076.1:0-10107 GCA_964510285.1 uncultured Frankiaceae bacterium
CGCCCGGGCCGTGGCGGAGCTACGGCGTCAAGGCATCCTGAGCCGCGCGCTGGCCAGTGGCGGCCTGCAGGTCTCCCCCGCACTCGTCATCGACGAAACCTTCATCGACGAGCTGACCGCCGGCATCGCGGCCACCCTCGAGTCGTTGGGCTAGGCGATCTCGGCGAGCTGCTCGAGGGTCCGCACCATGTTGCCCGGGTCGGGGTCGGCGACCTGCACGAGCAGGGTGTCGACGCCGGCCGCCGCGAACTGCGCCAACCGCTCCTTCACGTACCCGTCGGGACCGATCGCGGAGACCTCGTCGATCATCGCGTCGGTGACCTTGCCGATCGCCTCCGGCTGCTTGCCGGTCAGGTACAGCTCCTGGATCTCCTCCGCCTCGGCTTCGTAGCCGTAGCGCCGGAACAGCTGGTTGTAGAAGTTCTGCTTCCGCGAGCCCATCCCGCCGACGTAGAGCGCCATGCCCACTCGCGCGCGGTCCTTCGCCTGAGCCGGGTCGTCTGAGATGCACACCGCCGCCGGCGCCACGACCTCGAGCGGTCCGAGATCCGCCGAGCGCCGGCTGCGTCCCTCCTCCAGCGCCGGGCCGAAGACCGCGCCGGCCTTCGCCGGCGAGTACAGCGTCGGCAGCCACGCGTCGGCCAGCTCCGCGGTCATGGCGACGTTCTTCGGGCCGAGCGACGCGACGGCGATCGGGATCTGCGGGCGCACCGGATGGTTGATCAGCTTGAGCCTGCCGTGCAGGTCGAAGACCTTGCCTTCGTACTGCAGCTTCTCGCGCCGCATGATCATCCGCACGATGTCGATGACCTCGCGGGTCCGTTGCAGCGGCTGGTCGTAGTCGAGACCGTGCCAGCCCTTGATCACCTGCGGCCCGGACGCGCCGAGCCCGAGGACCGCCCGTCCGCCGGACAGCGCGTCGAGTGTCGCGGCGGACTGCGCGATGAGGCTGGGAGTGCGGGAGTACACGTTGACGATTCCGGTCGCGAGCTTGATGTTGCTCGTCTCCGGGATCAGCGACGTGAGCACCATGAACGCGTCGAACGACCACGCCTCCGCGACCCACAGGGAGTCGTAGCCGAGCCGGTCAGCCGCGTGGACGACCTCGAGGATCTGGTCACGGGTCATCGCACCCTCGGCGTAGGGCAGGGTCAGCGCCAGTTTCACGACTTCTCCTTCGGTAGGCCGAGCACGTGTTCCCCGATTACCGACCGCTGCACCTCATCGGTGCCGCCGCCGATGTGGAAGCTGGGCGCGAACGAGTATGCCGCCGCGACCAGCCCGTCGTACGGCGCCTTCGGACCGGTGAGGGTGCCGCGGACTCCGAGCAGATCGAGCGCGAGCTCGGCGTAGCTGCTCCCGACGTTGCTCCATGCGAGCTTGAGGGTCGAGCTCTCCGGACCCGGGGCGCCCGACCGCGAGATCGCGCTCAACGTCCGAAGCGAGGTGAGCTCGAGCACTCGATGGCGCATCAGCACGTCGATCAGGCGGAACCGCAGAACCCGGTCCTCGATCGCGGTCGCGCCGTTGCGATGCGCGCCGCGCGCAAGCTCGATCAGCGGAGCGGTCGGCATGGCGGCGAGGCCGACCAGACCTGCCGTGAGCCGCTCCTGAGCCATCGTCGTCAGGGCGACCGCCCACCCCTGGCCGGCCGGTCCGACGAGGTTTCTCGCCGGCACCTCGACGTCACTGAGAAACACCTCGTTGAAGGTCCGGCCGCCGGCCATCTCTCGCAGTGGCCGTACGTCGACGCCGGGCGCGTGCATGTCGACGATGAACGCGCTCAGCCCACGATGCTTCGGCGCAGCGGGATCGGTCCGGACGATGACCAGGCCCCAGCGCGAGCGGTGGGCGCCGCTGGTCCATACCTTCTGACCGTTGAGCAGCCACCGGTCACGCTCGGCGTCGTACTCACCCCGGGTCGTGAGCGAAGCGATGTCGGACCCCGCGTCGGGCTCGCTCCACATCTGGCACCAGATCTCGCTGCCGTCGAGCATCAGCGGAAGGTAAGTGCGCTGCTGCTCCTCGCTGCCCCACGCCATCAACGTCGGGCCGATCATCCCGATGCCGATCGAGTAGATGTCCGGCGGGACGTCGAAGTTCGCGAGCTCCTGCGCGTGGATGTAGACCTGCATCGGCGTCGCCGCGCGACCGCCGTGCTCCGTCGGCCAGGCGATCGCACCCCACCCGTCGCCGGCGAGGCGGTGCTGCCACTCCTTCGCCCGTGCGATGACGCGGGGATCCTCCCGGCCGGGTGAGACGAATCCACCCTGGAAGCCCGGCGGCGCCGGATCGGCGTTGGCGATCAGCCAACTTCGCCACTCCGCGCGGAACGCCGCATCTTCCGGCGCGTCGTCGAAGTCCACGCCGCAGTTAACAACGGTTTACGCGAGCGGCACAATACGCGCATGGCAAGCCACTCGATCCGCATCGATCACGACGTCGAGATGAAGACCCGCGACGGGATCACGTTGCGCGCCGACGTCTACCGACCCGAGGCGCCCGGACGGTACCCCGCGATCCTGTCGCGCACGCCGTACAACAAGGCGGCACACATGGACCCGATCCGGTACTGCCCGCCGGTCCCCGCGGCACGTGCCGGCTTCGCCTACGTGATCCAGGACATCCGCGGGCGGTTCGCCTCGGAAGGCGAGTGGGACTTCCTCGACCTCACCGCGGCGAACGAGAACGACGGGTACGACGCCATCGAGTGGGTCGCCGGCCAGCCCTGGTGCGACGGGCACGTCGGGATGGCCGGCGGTTCGTACGTCGCCGAGACGCAGATGGCCGCGGCCACGGCCAACCCGCCGAGCCTCGGCTGCATCGCGCCATCGCTGATGGGGATGGGCAAGGACCGGGCGCTGAGCCAGGGGCTGCCGCTGGAGTCGATGACCGTCGGCTGGATGGCCGGGCTCGCCATCGACAAGCTGATCAAGCTGTTGCCGGCCGGGGAGGCCAGCCTGGACGATCTGCAGGGCGTCCTGCAGGCCATGGTCCGGCCGGACCTGGCCGCTGCGGTGTTGCCGCTCAACGACCTCGCCATCCTGCGCTCGCACGACATGCCGGGCTTCGAGCTCACCGAAGTGCTGGTCGAGAACGCGGCGCGGCACAAGGGCATCCAGGAAACCCAGTGGCACGTGCCCGCGCTCTGGACGGCCGGTTGGTACGACAACGCGGGCGGGGCCGAGCAGTTCTCGACGATGCGCGCGAAGGCCGCCACGGACGCCGCCCGATCGGGCACCCGCCTGATCATGGGCGCGTGGACCCACAACTACTCGCTGAGCTTCGTCGGATCCTTCGGGCTCGGCGGCCTCGGGTCCTCGGAGGGCGGCGGGATCCCGGCGTACCACCTTCGCTTCTACGACCGCCACCTGCGCGGCGGTGACGACGACCTGGCGCCGGTGCGCTACTTCGTCATGCGCGCCAACCTGTGGCGCGAAGCGACCGACTGGCCGATCCCTGGTACGGACGTCCAGCGGTGGTACCTGCACTCGCGCGGTTCCGCGTCGACCAGCGAGTCGGACGGCGTACTGAGCCTCGACCAGCCGGCCGCCGGCGAGCCGGAGGACACCTACACGGCCGACCCGCACGACCCGGTCCCGTCGTGGGGTTTCCGGGTGATGTACACCGGCGGCACGACCGTGGCCGGGCCGTTCGACCAGCACCGCGTCGAGAAGCGCGACGACGTGCTGGTCTACACCAGTGCGCCGCTCGCCCAGCGGACCGAGGTCGTCGGCGACATCCGCCTGCACCTGTTCGTCGCGTCCTCAGCGGCGGATGCCGACTTCATCGCCAAGCTGTGCGTCGTCTGGCCGGACGGCACCAGCATCAACCTGGCCGACGGCAAGGCACGCGCGCTGCATCGTGATGGCTACGAGGCGCCGAGCACCCTCGACCCGGGCGAGATCGTGCCGATCACCGTCGAGCTCGGGCCGACCGGCTACCTCTTCGAACCTGACACGCGGGTGCGCGTCCAGATCGCGTCAAGCGCGTTTCCGCACTGGGCGCGCAACATGCAGACCGGCAAGCCGCTCGGCGAAGACGCCACCGGTGTGGTCGCGCGCAACAACGTGTTCCACACCGACGCCTACCCGTCGTACCTCGAGCTACCGGTGCAACCGGAACCCGGCCCGATGGCCCCGCCGCCCCTCCCCTTCTAACCCGCGAACTTGCACTTTCGAACCGTTTCCGCGCGAAATTCGGTCGGAAAGTGCAAGTTCGGCGGTCAGGGGTGCTGGCTGCTGGCTGAGATGACCTCGCCGGTGAGGTACGACGCGTAGTCGCTGGCGAGGAACACGATGATGTTCGCGATCTCCCACGGCTCGGCCGCGCGCCCGAATGCCTCGCGCGAGGTGAGCTCCGCGAGCAGCTCGTCCGTGGTGACCTTCGCGAGGTTCTCGTGCATGGCCAGCGAGGGCGCCACCGCGTTGACGCGGACCCCGAAGGCGGCGGCCTCGACCGCGGCGGTGCGGGTCAGCGCCATCACGCCCGCCTTCGCCGCGGCATAGTGCGCCTGGCCGACCTGCGCCCGCCACCCGATCACCGAGGCGTTGTTGACGATCGCGCCGCCGGCGCCACGCGCGCGCATCCGCTTCAACGCCTCGCGGGTGCAGCGCATCGTCCCGTTGAGGGTGACGTCGAGCACCTTGCTCCACTGCTCGTCGGTCATCTCGGCCAGCTCGGCCGTACCGCCCAGCCCGGCGTTGTTGACGAGGACGTCGAGGTCACCCGCCGCTTCGAACATCCGCTGTACGTCGTCCTCGACGGTGACGTCGCACGGCACCGCGACCGGATCGGACCCCATGACCTCGGCGAGGCGCCGCGCCGACTCGGCGAGCCGACGCTCGTGCCGGTCGCTGATCGCGACGATCGCCCCTTCCTCTGCGCATCGCTTCGCGGTGGCGAACCCGATGCCGGTGCCAGCGGCTGCCGTCACGAGCACCCGCTTGCCGGTGAGCAGGCCATGGGCGGTCGGGTATGGAGGCGGACCTGCGGCCACGCGCGCGCTCAGCCTTCGGTGGCGCCGGCCTCGGCCGCGCGCTTCTTCATCATGTCCATGTAGTCGAGCATCGGCAGCCGGTCGAACCCGACGTCCGCCGGGATCCGCTCGGCCAGCTCCTGCGCCGTCCACCGCCCGTCCTTCGAGATCTCCTTGATCTCGCGCGGCTGGCTCCACAACGCGATCCGGCCGCCGACCACCGTGTACGTCTGGCCGGTGATCTCGCGCGCCGCGTCCGAGAGCAGGTAGACCACCATCGGCGCGACGTCCTCCGGCTCGCCGGTCTCCGCCGTACCACCCGGCACGTTTGCCTGCATCCGGGTGCTCGCGACCGGCGCGATCGCGTTGGCGTTGATGTTGTACCTCGACAGCCCGAGCGCCGCGCTTCGCATCAGCGCGACGATCCCGCCTTTGGCTGCGGCGTAGTTGGCCTGCGCGACGCTGCCCCACATGCCGACGCCGGACGTGAACGCCACCAGTGAGCCGCCGGTCTCCTGCTTGCGCATCACGGCGGAGGCGGCGCGGAAGACGGTGAAGGTGCCCTTCAGGTGGGTGCTGATGACCCCGTCCCACTCCTCCTCGGACATGTTGAACAACATCCGCTCGCGGAGAATCCCCGCGACCGTCACGACTCCGTCGATGTGGCCCCACTTGTCGACCGCAGCCGCAACCAGGCGCTCACCGGCTGCCATCTGCGAGATGTCGTCAGCCAGCGCGATCGCCTCGCCGCCGGCCGCCTCGATCTCGGCGACCACTGCGTCGGCGACGTCGCTCGACGGCTCGCTGCCGTCCATGCTCACGCCGTAGTCGTTGACGACCACCTTCGCGCCCTCAGCCGCGCACGCGAGCGCGATCGCGCGACCGATCCCCCGGCCCGCGCCGGTGATCGCAATGACCTTGTCCTCGAGCATCCCTGGCATGCCCAGAAGGCTATCGGACGTTTCTGACGGGTCGTCAGAAACGTCCGCCTACGCGCTGACTGCCGCCTCGAGCCGCTCCAACGTTGCGGTCATGGCGTCCCGCCACAGCTCGCCCTGCTGGACCGCCTGTCGCAGCTCGTCCGGTGCCTTCGTGCAGTCGTAGGTCTCGGTCACGACCGTCGCGTCGGGCCCGTCGGGTTGCAGGTCGAAGCTCCACCGGTGCCCGGCCGGTACGCCGACCTCGCCGCCCGCTCGGCTGGTCACCCGTTCGTCGGCGGCAGACGGCGTCCAGGCGATCCGGCGCGGGGCGTCGTACTCGACGACGTGGTTGTCCATGGCGTAGTCGCCGCCCATGCCGTCGAAGTACATCCGCATGACGAAGCGGTCGCCTACGCCCGACAGCGAGCCACCACCCTCAGGTCCCCGGAGCATCTCCGACCCGTCGAAGTCCGTGTGACGGGACGGGTCGGCGAGCAGCGCGAAGATCCGCTCAGCCGGAGCCTCGATTCGCCTCGACACCGACACCACTCCACTGGCCTCACTCATCTCGCCTTCCTTCCGCTTCGGTTCTCTGCCAATAGAGACGCTTGGGTGGCCGGATTCTCAGCGGTCAGGCGGCGTCGCGGATCGCCACCAGCGGGTCGCTCATTGCCTTCTCGAGATAGCCGAGCAGCGCCGTCTCGTCGCAGTCAAGGCGCCGTCGCGCCCGGCCGTGCCAGCCGCGCAGGAACCGTTGCAACCCGCCGTCGAGGTAGCCCTCGACCACGGCCGGATGGACGTAATGCGCCCGTGCCACCGCACGGGTGTTGCCGAGCTGCTCGGCGGCCATGTCCACCGCCGCGACGACCTCGACCTCGCGGTCGTCGCTGTCGAGATGCTCGCGGAGATATGCGAAGGCGGCGGATGTCCCTCGCCAGGTGCGGAAGTCCTTCAAGGTCACGCGCGCGTCGGTCAGTCGCGCCAGCTCCGCGTTGACCTCGTCGGCACCCAACACCTCTGCGTCGACCCGGAACAGCCGACGTCCCGGCCGTTCCGCGAGTTGCCGCACCACCCGAGCGACTGCCGCGTCCTCAACCATCGCCTCGGCCCGGCGCCCCGACTTCGCCGGGAAGGCGAAGCGCACCCGCTTCCCGGCGACCGTGACGTGCCGCCGCGACAACGTGCTGAGCCCGAACGAGTCGTTCTCCTCGGCGTAGATCTCCGATCCGGCCCGGATGCCACAGCAGTCGACGATGCGCAGCATCGTCGCGATCACCAGCTGGCGATCGACGGTACGGCGACGCAGCTGCGCGTCGACGTGCGCACGCACGGCCGGCAGCCGCTCTCCGAAGCCGACCAGCCGGCAGAAGTTCAACAGGTCGCGCACCTCCCGCCAGCGCGGGTGGTAGAGGTACTGCCGCCGGCCCCGGTCATCGAGGCCGACCGCCTGGATGTGCCCGTCTTCGTCCCGGCAGATCCACACCTCCCGCCAAGCCGGTGGGATGACCAGGGCGGTGACCCGCTCGCGCACCGCGCGCCCGACGGTACGCCCGTCCGGGTAGCGGTAGCTGAAACCCTTGCCGCGACGGGTACGCCGAATGCCCGGCTCGTCCACGCTCACGTACCGCAGCCCGGCGAGATCCGCGCAGCGTTCGGCGTCGTCGTACAGCTCGGCGATGTCTTCGTTGGTCAGCGCCACGCAGCGCTATATGCCCACGATTCCCACGAAGCTGACCATCTCGCCCGGGTAGCCGCCGAGGTTGTGGGTCAATGCCAGCGAGCGCTTGCCGTACGTCGAGATGCGGCGCTCCTCGGGGGCCTCACCCCGCAGCTGCAGCCACGCCTCGTACATCATCCGCAGCCCCGAGGCCCCGACCGGGTGACCGAACGACTTCAGCCCGCCGTCCGGATTGACCGGCAGCTCACCGTCGCGGTCGAACGTTCCCGCGAGGACCTCCTTCCACGCGGTGCCGCGCTCGCAGAAGCCGAGGTCCTCCATCAGCACCAGCTCGGTCGGCGTGAAGCAGTCGTGCACTTCCGCCATCGCCAGCTCGGCCCGCGGGTCCGTGATGCCCGCCTGCGCGTAGGCGTCGGCGGCGGACGCGGCGACCTCGGGGAACTGGGTGTAGTCGTAGGACGGGTCCTCCAGCCCCGACCCGTTGCCGGCCACGAACGACAGCGCCTTGATGACCAGCGGCTTGTCGGTGTACTTCGCGGCGTCCTCTATCCGGCAGACGATCGCGGCCGCCGAGCCGTCGGCCACTCCGGCGCAGTCGAACACCGACAGGCCGCCGGCGACGGGGGGCATCGCGACGAGCTTCTCGACCGGCATCTCCTTGCGGAACTGCGCCTTCGGGTTTCGGGCGCCGTTGGCATGGTTCTTCGAGGCGATCCGCGCGAGCACGTTGCGCATCTCGGTCTCGTCGACGCCGTACCGCTTGGCGTACGCCGGCGCCACCATGGAGAACATCGCCGCCGCGGTCAGCGAGCGCTGCGTGCCGTCGTTCGGGATCGGGAACGCGTTGAGCCCTTGGTAACCGGAGTCCTTCACCTTCTCGACCCCGACCGCCATCGCGAGGTCGTAGGCGCCGGAAGCCACGGCGTACGCCGCCTGCCGCAGCGCCTCCGACCCGGTCGCGCAGAAGTTCTCGACCCGGGTCACCGGCTTGCCCTCGAGGCCGAGCGGGCGGGCGAGCGTGATGCCGCTCATCCCGGACTGCGCCGTGCCGAGCCAGTACGCGTCGACCTCGTCCTTGGTGACGCCGGCCCCGCCGAACGCCTCGGTCGTCGCCTCACGCAACAGATCGTCGGTGCCCTTGTCGAAGTGCTCGGCGAACCGGGTGCACCCCATGCCCACGATCGCGACCCGGTCGCGAATCCCATGAGATGCCATCAGTCCTCCGCCCGGGTAGGTCGAGCTTTCCAGAAGTAGTTGGCGATGCCGTCGGCGGTGAACAGCCGACGGAAGGTCATCTCGACCCGCATCCCGATCGCCACTTCGTCGGCATTGACGTCGGTGAGCTCCACCGGCAGCCGTTGACCGTTGTCGAAGTCGACGACGGCGAACACCACGGGTGGGCTCTGCGAGTAGGCGAGCTTGTCGATCGTGAAGGTGGTCACGGTGCCGCGCTGGCCGGCGAGCACGCCGGTGGATCCGTCGAGCCCGAACTTCCAGTCCGTCGAGCGGCCGGCGGCGCTCGCCGACGGCCGGGCCGGCTCGGGTCGACGCGGCGGTTCCACCGGGAGCAGGCCGCGCCACGACAGGTACCGGCCGTAGCCGACCGGCGACCCGGCCATGACCTGTGCATGCACTGTCCGGTGCGGCGCGTACGCCGCGATCGCCCCCGTGGTCCGCAGCACCATCGCATCCGCGCCGTCCGACAGGACCAGCAGCACGATCGTCTGACCGGGCTTCGCGGCTTCGAGCGCCTGCACGAGCAACAGCAGTGGCTGGGCAGCGCCGGGATTACCAACCGAGTCCGCAAGCCGGTCGATCACCTTCTCGGCGGCGACACCCGAGGCCCGCGCAGCGCTTGCGCAGGCCCGTTCGTGCAGACCAGCGACGACCAGCGCGTCGACGTCCTCCGGCCCGATCCCGGCATAACCGAGCGCGGTCTTCAGCGCCTCCGCGGCGAGCGGGCCGTACTTCGTCTCGCCGAACCGCTCCTCCCACAGCTTCGAGCCGGCCTCGCCAGGCGTCCGCCAACGGTCGAGGAACTCCTCGGTGGCTCCGGCGTAGGCAACGAACTCGGCGAGCAGCGGGGCATCGGTGTCGTTGCCCCACAGGATCGCGGCGGCAGCATCGCCGCCGGCAGCCTCGTCCGGCGACCCTGGCCGACCGAGCCGCACGTCACTCGCAATCGCGAGCGCCGGCTTGTGGCTCTCGCCGGTGGCGACCAGCGTCGCGACGGTGGACCGGACCGATCCGATGGCGTCGAACGCCCGCGCCGACCGGTCGAGCCGCAGCGCTGCGTGGATCGCGGTGGCGTTGGTCTTGTCGAGGTAGGCGGGCGAGGTGGTCGCGAACCACAGCGAGTCGGGTACGACGTCGGTTGAGGCGAGGCAGGCCCGACCGGCCTCGACCGCCATCGTCGTCGAGTCCTCGTCGTACGACGCGACCGCCCGCGTCCCCTTGCCGCCGCCGGTGCCGGCGACTGGGGCGATCTGAGCCCGGTCGAGCCGTCGGTGCGGGACGTGCGTGCCCCAGCC
>CAZEAM010000077.1:0-17258 GCA_964510285.1 uncultured Frankiaceae bacterium
TACGGGACGACCACCACCGTCGGCCGGCGGGCCGGCGGTGGGGGCACCGGCTGCCCCGCGGAGTCGACGACTCGCACCGTCGGCGTGTCGTCGCGCTGCAGCTCCCCGGCGATCCGGTCGACCCACTCCGCGACGTGGCCGCGATCCCGGAAGTCGCCCTCCGGCCCCCAGGTGAACCGGCCGAGCAGGCCGGGCGGCCGCTTGTCCAGCAGCCCGCCGAAGGTCATGTGACCGCGGATCTCGAGGTCGCGTGCGAGCGTGATCACCTGGGGCACCGGCGCGATCGCTCCGGAGCGTGCGGAGTCGTCGAGCGGTCCGCTCGAGAAGAACCAGACCGGCAGCGTGCGCAGCTCCTTGCGGCGCCGCCCGACGAACGCGACCGCGTCCGGGTGCCAGCGGTTGTGGTACAGCGCACCGCCGACGATCACCGCGTCGTAGCCGTCCAGCCCGCCGGCGTCGGCAGCGCGCCGGACCTCGGCCCGGACGTGGTGGCGGACGAACGCGTCGGCCACCATGTGCGCGAGTCCGGCCGTACCGCCCCGAGTCGAGGCGTACACCACCAGTACCCGCACCGCTCCCACCATGCCCGAAACGTCCCCGAGGCCGGCGCCGAAACGCGCGGTCCGACCCTTAGACTTGTACAAGTCCCGAGTCGACGACGACAAGGAGCCGGTCGGTGGCGCCGAGCCTGTCCGACTTCCCTTCCGCGCACGACCACACCCGCAGCGGCACTCAGCCACAGCCGACGACGGGGTATTCGGACATCCCCGACGAGGCTCCGCCGAAAGACGCGTGCGGGGTGTTCGGGGTCTGGGCGCCGGGTGAGGAAGTCGCCAAGCTCACTTACTTCGGCCTCTACGCGCTGCAGCACCGTGGCCAGGAGGCGGCCGGGATGGCCGTCTCGGACGGGCGCACGGTCGTGGTCTACAAGGACCTCGGCCTGGTCGCGCAGGTCTTCGACGAGCCGACCCTCGGCGCGATGTCCGGCCATCTGGCGATCGGTCACAACCGCTACTCGACCACCGGCTCCTGCACCTGGGAGAACGCCCAGCCGTCCTACCGCCCGGCGCCGCAGGGCGGCGGCATCGCGCTCGGTCACAACGGCAACCTGACCAACACGGCCCAGCTCGCCGCCGAGATCGGTGTCGACCAGCGACCGCGCAACGGCGAGCCGCGGGCGACCAGCGACTCCGACCTGATCACCGAGCTGCTCGCGCGCGATCCCGACCTGTCGCTCGAGGCGGCGGCGATGGAGGTGCTGCCCCGGCTGCGCGGCGCGTTCTCGCTGGTGTTCATGGACGAGCACACGCTGTACGCGACGCGCGACCCGCACGGCGTACGCCCGCTGGTCCTCGGCCGGCTGGAGCGCGGCTGGGTCGTCGCGAGTGAAACGGCGGCGCTCGACATCGTCGGCGCGTCGTTCGTCCGCGAGATCGAGCCGGGCGAGCTGATCGCGATCGACGAGCACGGGCTGCGCTCGCAGCACTACGCCGCGCCGACGCCGAAGGGCTGCCTGTTCGAGTACGTCTACCTGGCTCGCCCGGACACCGCCATCGCCGGCCGCTCGGTGCAGGAGACCCGGGTCGAGGTCGGGCGGCGGCTGGCGAAGGAGCACCCGGTCGACGCCGACCTGGTGATCCCGGTGCCCGAGAGCGGTACGCCGGCGGCGGTCGGCTACGCCGAGGCCCGCGGCATCCCGTACGGCATCGGGCTGGTGAAGAACGCCTACGTCGGACGCACTTTCATCCAGCCGTCCAACACGATCCGCCAGCTCGGCATCCGGCTCAAGCTCAACCCGTTGCGTGCCGCGATCGCGGGCAAGCGGCTCGTGGTGGTCGACGACTCGATCGTGCGCGGAAACACCCAGCGAGCGTTGGTCCGGATGCTGCGCGAGGCCGGCGCGGCCGAGGTCCACGTCCGGATCTCCTCGCCTCCGGTCCAGTGGCCCTGCTTCTACGGCATCGACTTCGCCTCGCGAGCCGAGCTGATCGCCAACGGCCTGACCGTCGAGCAGGTCTGTGCATCGATCGGCGCCGACACCTTGGGCTACATCTCGCTCGACCAGCTGGTC
Organism: uncultured Frankiaceae bacterium; assembly: GCA_964510285.1. Lineage (GTDB taxonomy): Bacteria > Actinomycetota > Actinomycetes > JAFAQI01 > JAFAQI01 > DASZTV01. The sequence goes on from CAZEAM010000077.1 coordinate 2,072, forward strand.
GAGGCGACCACGATCCCCGGCGAGCGGCTGTGTCGCGCATGCTTCGACGGCGAGTACCCGATCGAGCTGCCCGCCCCGGAGCTGCTCGGCAAGCACATGCTCGAAGGCATCGAGCGCAACGTCGAGGCAGAGACCGGTTCGCTCGATCCCTCGCCGGACGTCGGAGCGTACGAGCAGATGCTTCCAGGCGTCGGCGCATCGGACGCGCTGTCACGTCCGTGAGCGCGACGTACGAGTCGTCCGGCGTCTCGATCGAGGCCGGCGACCGCGCGGTCGAGCTGATCAAGGCGCGCCTGACGTCGAGCCGCCCGGAGGTGGTCGGCGGTCTCGGCGGGTTCGCGGGTCTGTTCCGGATCGACCCGGACCGGTTGCTCGCGACGTCGACCGACGGGGTCGGCACCAAGGTCGCGATCGCGCAAGCGCTCGACCGGCACGACACGATCGGGCACGACCTGGTCGGGATGGTCGTCGACGACATCGTCGTGTGCGGAGCCGAGCCGCTCTTCATGACCGACTACATCGCGTGCGGGCGCGTCGTCCCGGACCGGATCGCCGACATCGTGGCCGGCATCGACGCCGGCTGCGCGCTCGCCGGCTGCGCCCTGGTCGGCGGCGAGACCGCGGAGCACCCGGGACTGCTCGGCCCTGACGAGTACGACGTCGCGGGCGCGGCCACCGGCATGGTGCGCGACAAGGACCTGATCACCCCCGACCGGGTGCGTGCCGGCGACGCCGTCGTCGCGATGGCCGCGAGCGGCCTGCACTCCAACGGCTACTCGCTGGCCCGCCACGTGCTGTTGTCGGCGGCCAAGATCCCGCTGGACTCCTCGGCCGAGCTCGGCGAGCCCCTGGGCGAGGTGCTGCTGACGCCGACCCGGATCTATGCGAAGGACTGCCTGAGCCTGGCCGCGGCGATGCACGTGCACGCCTTCTCGCACATCACCGGTGGCGGGTTGACCGCGAACCTGGCGCGGGTCCTGCCGGCCGGGCTGCGCCCGGCCATCGACCGGGCGTCCTGGACGCCGGCGCCGGTCTTCGACCTGATCGCCGAGCGCGGCCAGGTGGCGCCGGAGGAGATGGAGCGGACCTTCAACCTCGGCGTCGGGATGGTCGCGGTGGTCGCGGCGTCCGACGCGCAGGCGGCCGTCGACCATCTGGTCGGGCGCGGGGTCGACGCCTGGGTCTGTGGAGAGATCGTCAGCGCGGGCTGACCGCCGCGTTAACCGGCGTTCTCGTCGTCCTCGTCGTCGGCGTAGCCGTCGTAGTCGCCGTACTCGTCGTCGTCTTCGCCGACCGTCACGGACTGGGTGGTCGCGGAGCCCGCAGCGCCGTCGCGCTCGGCGGCGAGCTCTTGCGCCAGGCGGTCGAGGTCGGTCCCGCCGCTGGAGTACTTCAGCTCGCGGGCAACCCTCGTCTGCTTGGCCTTAGCACGGCCGCGCCCCATTGGCTCGACCCCCTCGTTGCACCCCGGGACCGACCCGGTGGCGATACGGAAGTTGTTCGGTCTGCGACCCGGTACGCCGGATCGACTGCCAGGATATCAGCGCCCAGTGCCTGGTTCGCGATCCCGTTCTGGGAGCCGCAGCGGGCGCCCGGCCGCCTCGCCCATCCGCGCCTCGGCCATCCGGTCGGCGGCGACCGAGGGCGCGATGCCCTGTGCGGCCGCCGTCCGCAGGATCCGAGCGGTGGTGGAGAAGATCTCGGCCGCCTTGGCCCGGGCGCGATCCGGGTCGTAGCCGTGGATCTCGTCGGCGACCTGGATCACGCCGCCGGCGTTGACGACGTAGTCGGGCGCGTAGAGGATCCCGCGCTGCTCCAGGACGTCGCCGATGCCGGCATGGGCGAGCTGGTTGTTGGCGCCACCGCAGACGACTCGCGCCCGCAGCCGGGACACCGACTCCTCGGTGAGCGCGTGCCCGAGCGCGCAGGGGGAGTACACGTCCATGCTCTCGTCGAGCAGCCGGTCCGGGTCCACCGCGGCGACCTCGGGGTGCCGGCCGACCAGGTCGGTCACGGCCGCGGGGTTGACGTCGGCGACCACGACCGACGCGCCGTCATCGAGGAGGTGCTCGACTAGGTGACGGCCCACCTTGCCGGCGCCCGCGATCCCGACCCGGCGCCCGCGCAGGGTCGGCTCGCCCCACGCCGCCTCGGCCGCCGCGCGCATCCCCTCGAAGACCCCGAACGCGGTCAGCACCGACGAGTCGCCGGCCCCGCCGTGCTCCGGCGAGCGTCCGGTGGTGAACCGGCACTCCTGGGCGACGACGTCCATGTCGGCGACGTAGGTGCCCACGTCGCATGCCGTGTAGTAGCGGCCGGACAGCGAGTCGACGAAGCGTCCGTACGCCCGCAGCAGCGCCTGGGTCTTGTCGGTCGCCGGGTCGCCGATGATGACCGCCTTGCCGCCGCCGAGGTCCAGCCCGGCGCAGGCCGCCAAGTATGCCATGGCCTTGGACAGGTCGAGCACGTCGGCGAGCGCGGCCGCTTCGTCGGCGTACGGGTAGAAGCGGGTCCCGCCCAGCGACGGGCCGAGCGCCGTAGAGTAGATCGCGATGATCGCGCGCAGACCGGTCGCCTCGTCGTGGCAGAACACGACCTGCTCGTGGTCGGGAGCCCGGGTGAAGACCGCCACGTCCCTCACCCGCCTTCCGAACCGCTCGCGAGCCGGCCCGCGCCGGCGATCGTCAAGGCGAGGCTAACCACCGGTCATTTCGGTCATGCCAGGATGGCTGGCGTGATGGGGTACGCCGCGCACTTGCGGGTGTACGAGCCGCTGTCCGGGCTGCCCGAGGCCGAACGGCAGCGCTGGCAGGCATACGTCGCAGCCGGCGACGTGCCCAGCCGGCCGCTGCAGATGGTGCAGGAGCATCAGGTCGCGCTGTCAGCCGTGCTCGCGATCCCGCCGCGACTCGATCTGTCCGACGGCGGCGAGCACGCCTACGTCCGCGAGCTCGACGGGCTCACCTACGTCTGCCCATGGCGGCTGCAGCTTCGGGCGTGGGACGCCCTCGACAGCTTCCGTTCCCAGCTCCCCGACGAGCTGCGGGACGCGTTCTTTCCGGCGGCGCTGAGTGCCGCCGCGGAAGATGCCCGCGACGTGTGGCGGGCCAACAACCCGCAGCTGAAGGCGGGCATCCTGACCGCGACCTGGCAGGTGCCGATCTCGTGGTTCCTCGCGTTCGAGGCGAGCGAACGGCGGCTGGTCCTCGGCGAGCGGCGCATGGACGCCTCGTCGGGCGTGGGGCTGGACCGCGCGTTGATCTACCTGACGGCGATGTCCCGGGCGCGCCGGCGGGTCGCCAAGGCCCTGCGCGTCGTCCAGCGAATCTTCGGGGACGGGCCGGCCACGGGGGCGATCGAGGACGTCGGCCGCTGGCTGGAGGACTTCCACCCGCACTCGCTCGTGGAGCTCGACTACGGGGGGCTGGTCCACCTCGTCGACGACGACGCCTTGTCGGAGGACACCTCGGTCGCCGATGTCAACGAGGCGCTGGAACGGCTGATGGCCGGTGACCTGCCCTCGGCGGGGCACTGCTACGAGCGGGTCATCACCCGCTGGAGGTCGGTAGCCGCCCTCGAACACGCGAACTGACCTGGACGTCGTATTGCATTTCGGGCAGGTAATCGGGACAAGCCTGGCGTCTCGGACTAGTTAGTCCTGGGCCGAAAGATGGTCCCGATGGGCCATACCGGATATCCCGCGACATCTTCACCATAGGTATCCGACCGAGCCCAACGGTCGCCGAGAACGGAGCTTTCGATGACCACCCGTACCGCAGACGCCGAGCCGCTGCTTACCCCCGCCGAGGTCGCGACGATGTTCCGCGTCGACCCGAAGACCGTCACGCGGTGGGCCAAGGCAGGCAAGCTGACCTCCATTCGCACGCTCGGCGGCCACCGCCGCTACCGCGAGAGCGAGGTTCGCGCCCTGCTCGCCGGAGTGCCGAACCAGCGCTCGGTCTGAGCCGAGCGCCACAGACCCCCGTCTCGCCGCTGTGTCCCTCACCGGCGAGACGGAAAACCTCAGAGACCGCGTCACAATCCGGCGGTGACGCGGTCTCTGTGGTGTCCGCCGGCAGAAATGCGCGGGACTGAGTACGTCGACGCATCTACCCTCGGTTCATGGACCTCCGCCAATCCGACAAGCTGCAGCACGTCGCGTACGACGTGCGCGGTCCGCTGCTCGAAGAGGCAGCGCGGATGGAAGCAGAGGGGCAGCGAGTCCTCAAGCTCAACATCGGCAACCCGGCGCCGTTCGGTTTTGACGCTCCCGACGAGATCCTCCAGGCGGTCACCCGCAACCTGATCAGCGCCCAGGGTTACAGCGAGTCCAAGGGGTTGTACTCGGCGCGTACGGCGGTCGAGCAGTACTACCAGCTGTGCGGCATCGACGGCGTCACCGTCGACGACATCTATCTCGGCAACGGCGTCAGCGAGCTGATCGCGATGACGTTGCAGGCGCTGCTGAACAACGGCGACGAAGTCCTGATCCCCTCCCCGGACTACCCGCTGTGGACCGCGATGACGTCACTGTCGGGCGGGACGGCCGTGCACTACCGGTGCGACGAGAGTGTCGGCTGGCTGCCCGACCTGGAGCATCTCGAAGCGCAGGTCAGCGACCGCACGAAGGCGATCGTCGTGATCAGCCCGAACAACCCGACCGGGGCGGTGTACCCGCGCGAGACCATCGAGGCCCTGGCGGAGTTCGCCCGCCAGCACGACCTCGTGATCTTCTCCGACGAGATCTACGACAAGATCCTCTACGACGACGTCACGCACACCGTGGTCGCCGCGGTGGCGCCCGACGTGCTCTGCCTGACCTTCAGCGGCCTGTCGAAGTCCTACCGCCTCGCCGGGTTCCGGTCCGGCTGGTGTGTGGTCAGCGGCCCGAAGGAGCACGCGCAGAGCTACATCGCCGGGCTCAACGTGCTCGCGAACATGCGGCTGTGCCCCAACGTCCCGGCACAGCTGGCGATCCAGACCGCGCTCGGCGGGTACCAGAGCATCAACGAGCTGATCCTCCCGGGCGGCCGGCTGCGCGAGCAGCGCGACGTTGCGTGGCGAATGCTCAACGACATCCCGGGCGTCACCTGCACGAAGCCCGAGGGCGCGCTTTACGTCTTCCCCCGCCTCGACCCCGAGGTCTACCGGATCGTGGACGACGAGCGCATGGCGCTCGACCTGCTGCGCGCGAAGCAGATCCTGGTGACCCACGGCACCGGGTTCAACTGGCCGACCCCGGACCACCTGCGCATCGTGACCTTGCCGCACGCGGAGATCCTCGCCGACGCGATCGAGCGGTTCGGTGCGTTCTTGACGACCTACCAGCAGTAGCCGACCGGTTCACTTCCGCACCGTCACATCGAAGACGATCCGGCTCGGGCTCGGCTCGGCGTTCTGCGACTGCACGGTGATCGTGAAGGTGTGCACTCCGGGCTTCAGGTGCTTCGCCGAGATCTTCACGACCACGGTGGCAGCGCCGGTGGGCGGGACCGTTCCCGCGTAGCTACCCGGAGTGGGTGCGGCCCAGCCGTGGTTGCTCGCAGCGCTGAAGGCGAAGCCGCAGCTGCCGGACCCGTCGCTGAGCTGGATCCGCGCCGTCGTACTGTCGCCGTGCTTCACGGCCAGCAGCGCCGCCTTCTCGAAGGTGCGCACGCTCGGCGTGTGGCGGCCGGTGCCGAGCACCAGGCGCGCGTGCACGGTTCGTACGACCCGCGGATCGGCGAGGTCGTAGACCTTGACCTTGCCGTGGTAGGTCCCTTGCTGCATGGCGGGATAGCCCCCGACCACGTTGGCGTTGGCGACGGAGGCGAGGCGCAAGGCGGCGGAGCGTCCGCGCGGCAGCGTCCCGCCGGTCGGCACAAGTGCCGGACCGGGTCGGGTCTTGACCTTGCCGTGGCGTAGGTCGACCCCGAGCCAGCTGCCGATCTGACTGTCCGGAAACGCCTGCCAGTGCAGCTTGCTGCCGGGCGGGCCGGCGTTGCGGATCACCAGCGTCTGCTTCGACTGCGGCGACGGCTTGTGCCCGCTCGACCCGTTGACGGCGTCGAAGAACTCGTCGTCCCACATCGGGCCGGCACAGGTCGCGATCGTGGGCCGGCCCGACCGGTTGAGTGCACCTTCGCGGAACCTCAGGTGCGTGGTCGAGAGCTTGAGCTTGGCCCGGCGCGACACCGAGTACCGCACGTGGAGTGTTGCGTGCTGGTCGTGGCTGCGGATCGTGATCGTGGCGCGGTGGTTGCCCGAGGTGAGGCCCTTCGGTGACGCCGACCAGTGCAGGCTGCCAGGCGCCTTGCCGTTCTTCACGTGCAGCCACGCCTGGCTGCTGTGCGCGGTGTAGTGCGCCGACCGGTAGCCACTGCTCGCGGTCACCGGCACGGTGGTCGCCACGCCGTGCCGGTAGCCGTAGACGGTGACGTGGTCGGGGACCAACGTGATCCGCTCCGCCTCGGCGACCAGATCCGCACCGAGATTGGTCGCGTCGTAGCTGCCGAGCCCGCTGGCCATGTCGTAGCCCTTGGTCGCGCGGTACAGGTGGTGCGGGTTGCACCCGCGCGGGCAGTCGGCGCGGTCGTAGCCCGCGTCGTTGCGGTCGGTGGTGATGTCGTGGAAGTCGCGGGCGTACTTCGCCGGATCGGCCGCGATGCGGTAGAGGCTGGGGTTGATCAGGCCGAGTCCGTTGAGGTGCGCGGCCTTGGCCTCCTGGGCCCACAGCACCGCGGCGGCAGCGGTCAGCGGAGCCGCAAGGCTGGTGCCGCCGATCGGCTGCCAGCCGCCGATCCCGCCGACGTCGGGCAGTGGTAGACCCAGCAGGTTGCAGTTCGGCGTGCCGCAGTAGATCGAGTAACCGGGTGACCCGACGTCGGTCGCGAACTGCAGGCCGCTGCCCTGCATCCCGAACGCCGGGTCGGCATTGGCCGACAGGTCGGGGACCTCGCGGCAGAGCTGGCCCTTCGGCGCGCCGCAGGCCGTTCGGTTCGCGCCGGGCGCATGCCGCGCGGAGGGAAGTGCGTACTGCCATGACGGCATCCGCCACAGGGTGCTCACTCCGCCGCCGCCCGCGCCGTTCGAGTTCCAGGTCGCCTCGTCGCGCGGACCGGGCAAGCCGTTCGCCGTACGCTCCCCGAGGTTCGTGCCACCGACGCCGGTCACCCACGGCACCGCCGCCTCCTGCTCCACGCTGATCGAGCCGCCGGTCGGAGCCGGGAACAGGCCGCTGCAGTCGACCGCGCCGGCGTCCCCGCTCGCGTCGAAGATCTGCTGGCCCTGGGCCGCCGCCTCCTCTGTGATGGCGGCGTAGAGCCGGTTGTCGGCTTCGCTGTTGAGGTCCTCGCAGTTGCCCCACGACGACGAGATGATCGGCGCGACGTTGTCGGTGACGACACGCGAGTACAGCTGCAGCTCGCCGACGCCGGTGATCGGCGCGACGTACACGTACAGATGCGCGAGCTTCGGGAGCATCTCGAGCATCGTGGTGATGTCGGCCATGTCCTCGACCTCGCCGGCCGCCGGAGGCCCGCCGCTGCCGCCGGCGACGAGCCGTCGGGTGACCGGGATGTGCAGCCGGTAGCAGGACTCGACTGCCTGCACGTTGCTGTCGTGGTAGTCGTCGAACTCGACCAGCGCGGCCGACATCCCCTGCCCGAGGAAGCCTTTGCCGTACAGCCCGTTGAAGTTGTACGCCGTGGCGAGCTGCGGTGCGGTGTACCCGACGCCGGCGACGGCGGCCGGGCACGGTGTGACTCCGCCCTTCTGCCCGATCGGTCCGATCGACGGCGACGCCGCGGTCGGATGGGCGCGGCCCACTGAGCGGACCTTCGGTGCGGGCCGGTGGAGGTCGTCGAGCCCGACGACACCGGTGACCGACCCGACGAGGGCATCCGGAAGCGTGATGTCGCTGACGTTGGCGAAGAACGTCCGGCCACCGAGGGTGAAGGTGTGCAGTGCCGTGCCGAAGGCGCGTTGGACCAGGGCGACCGGGCCGCTCGCCTCGACGAACAGCCGGTTGGGCGCCGGGGCGTGGACCCGCAGCCCTAGGTGGCGCAGCGCGCGGGTCACCGAACCGACCACCTCCGGCCGAGCGCCGAACCGCTGCCCGAACTCCTCAGGGGTGAGGAAGCGATGGAACTGCGCACTGTGCGGGTCATAGACCGCCTCGGCGTAGGCGTCGAGCGCCGGCTGGCTCGGCAGCGCCAGCGGCAGCAGGACGTGCAGGGTGCGCAACGGGTCGAGCGCACCGAGATCCCGCGCCGATCGCACGAGCTTCGGCACCGTGTCGAGCAACGTGCCGATCGGATGGGCGACCGCCGTGGTCGGCGGGTTCGGCGCCGGGGCCGCCGCCAGGCCGGGCGCGGCCCGGGACAGCGCAAGGCCGCAAGCGGCGACGCCCATGACGAGGCGACGCCAACTCATGACCGGACGATCACCGTCCCGCGCATGTTCGGGTGGATCGTGCAGAGGTAGTCGTAGGTCCCCGGCTTCGAGAACGTCACGGAGTAGCTCTGGCCCTGGTTGAGCACCGGCGGCGAGTGGATGACGGAGCCCTGTGTCGCACCCTCCACGTTGTGGCCGATGCTGTCCTCCTGCACGAACTTCACGGTCATGCCCTTGTTGATGACCAGGGTCGACGGGTTGAAGGCGAACCCTTTGATCGTGACGGTCGCCGTCCCGGACGTGGCGGTTGCGGTCGCGGCGGGATGCGCGGACATGTCCATTCCGTTGCCGCCCGAGCCCGAGCCGCCGCAGGCCGCAAGGGCCGAGGCAAGCAGCAGGCCTGCCACAGGTATCAGGGCGCGACGGCGGGCGCGGAACATGGTGGTCCTCCGATACGGCGGGTCCGTAGGCGTGAGGTTATCGATCTTCTACACGTGGCCCGGCGACGGACTGTTCAAACCGGGCCCCGGCCGGCATCGCACGTAGCGTGTCGGTCGTGATCCGCTCGGGGGCCGCATGCCGTCGACGGGGCGCGCAACGCACTGTCTCCTGCGATGATCAGCACCGATCCACCCGCCCAGTGAGGTAGTGATGCGACCGCTGTCCGAGCTGACGCTTGGTGGCGAACCGGACGCGGTGCCGAAGGCCCGCCGGTTCACCGCCAAGTCGCTCGCCGCCGAGCCGGGCCATCTGGTCGAGGACGCCGAACAGTTCGTGTCCGAGCTCGTGACCAACGCGATCCTGCACGGAGCCGGGCCGGTCACGCTTCGCATCCTGCGCGGCGACCACGCGCTGCGCCTCGAGGTGGAGGACGCCGGGCGAACCCTTCCGGTCGTGGCGCTCGCCTCGGCGGAGACGATGACCGGCCGCGGGCTGGCGCTCGTCGCCGCGCTGGCAAGCGGCTGGGGGGTCGAGGAGTCACCCACGGGCAAGGTGGTGTGGGCCGAGCTTGCCGAGCAGCCGGGCCCGGTCGGGCCGGCGAAAGCGACCGGACTCGACCTGGACGTCGACCGCCACGTCGACCCGGGTCCGGATGGCGATGCAACCCGTCACACGGTGCGCCTCGGCGCGGTCCGGACCGACCTGCTGCTCGCCGCGAAGGCGCACATCGACAACGTGACGCGCGAGCTGACCCTGATCAAGACCGACGAGGTCTCCGGCGGACCGCCGCTGCCGGCGCCGATGGCGGAGCTGGTGGACACCGTCACGTCGGACTTCGCCGAGGCCCGCGAGGCGATCAAGCGGCAGGCGCTGGCCGCTGCGGCGCGCGGCGACGAGGAGACCGATCTCGTGCTGACCCTGCCGATCGGCGCGGCGGTCGCGGGGGAGCGCTACCTCGCGGCCCTGGATGCCGCCGACCGGTACGCCCGCGCCGCGAAGCTGTTGACGATGGCGGCTCCGGTCGCGCACCGCGTCTTCCGCCGGTGGTACGTCGAGGCGCTGATCGAGCAGTTGCGGGCGATCGAGCGCGGCGATCCCCCGGCACCGGCGAAGGCGTTCATGCAGGCGCTCGCCGAGGAGGTGGAACGGCTGTCGACGCTCGAGGCCATCTCCGACCGGCTGGAGGTGCTGCAGCGGATCACCGCGGACCTGACCGGCGCTGCCACGGTGTCCGAGATCGCCAACGTCGTGGTCCGCAACGCTTGTGGCGACCTGGGCGCGCAGTCGGTCCGCATCTACCTCCTGACCGACACCGGCGTGCTGCGGGCTGTGGCCTGGGGCGGTGACATCGATGTCTCGGCCGACACCCAGATCCGCTACGCCGATCTTCCGCTCGACGTGGACCTGCCCGGCCCGCTGGTCGTGCGCACCGGTGTGGCGACGTACTTCCGTAACCGGGAACAGCTGACCGCGCGGTTCCCGCAGCTCACCGGTATCTATCCGGAGGACGGCAGCCTGCACGTCGTACCGCTGCGCGTCGGCGCGCACATGATCGGCGTGATCTCGATGACCTTCGCGGCGGTGAGTGCGGTCGACGACGAGACCCAGCGAACGTTCGTCGCGGCAATGGCGGACGCGACCGCGCAGGCGCTCGAGCGCGCAATCGCGATGGAACGCGCTGACGCCGCACGACGCCGTCTCGCGTTCCTTGCCGAAGCCTCCGTCGTCTTTGCCTCGAGCCTCGACTTCGAAGCGACCCTCGACGCGGTGAACCGGCTGCTCGTCCCGGCCCTCGCCGACTGGTCGATCGTGCAGCTGGTCCGTGACGGCGAGCTCCAGATTGCCGCGCTGTACCACTCGGACCCGGGCCAGGTCGCATGGGCCAAGAGCATGTCCGGCCGTTTCCCGATGGCGGGTCAGCGTCAGGTCGGCGCGCCGATCGTGGTCGCGACCGGCGAGGCGCAGCTGTTCGCCGAGCTCGACCAGACGGTGCTCGAGGAGATCGCGACCAGCGAGGAGCACCGCGACGTGATCCGGGCGCTCGGCATGTCGAGCGCGATGGTGGTGCCGTTGACCGGTCGCAGCGGGACCTTCGGCGCGATCACCCTGCTCTATGCCGACTCCGGTCGGCGGTATGCCGAGGAGGACCTGTCCTTCGTCGAGGACGTCGCGCGGCGCGCCGCGCTGGCGCTCGAGACCGCGGAGACCATCCGCGAGCAGTCCGGCCAGCTCGCCGACGTACGACGGGTTGCCGACGCGACCCAGCGGGCGATCCTCGCGCCCGTGCCGGCCCGGCTCGGGACGATCTCGCTCGCCGGCCGTTACCTGAGTGCGAGCGCTGAGGCCCTGATCGGCGGCGACCTCTACGAGGTCGTGGCCCGCCCGGGCGGGGTCCGCCTGCTGGTCGGTGACGTGCGGGGCAAGGGGCTGTCGGCGATCCGGATCGCGACCATCGTGCTCGGTGAGTTCCGCGCCGCCGCCGCGGACATCGACGATCTCGCCGAGGTCGCCCGCCAGATCGACCGGCGCCTGCGGCCGTACCTCGATGACGAGGACTTCGTCACGGCGGTGATCGCGGATGTCGCCGACGACGGGGCCTACGCGGTCGTCTCCTGCGGCCACCCGCCGCCACTGCTGGTCACCGGCGGCGCGATCGGCGAGCTGTCCGTGGCGCACTCGCTACCGCTCGGGCTGGGCGCCGCGCCGGTCGCGACGGACGGTTGGCTGACCCCGGGGGACCGGCTCCTCCTCTACACCGACGGCGTGGTGGAAGCGCGGGACCACCGCCGGGCGTTCGTCGACCTCACGTGGGTGGCCACGCCGCTGGCGAGCGGGGATTTGCAATACGCGTTGGACGACGTGCTGGCCCGGTTGCACCGGTTCGCCGGGGCCCGGCTCGGCGACGACGTGGCGCTGATGGCCGCTGAGTTCAGCCCGTGACCTAGCCTTCCAGCGTCCTGGAGCCGAACACGTTCGCGGGCGGGTCGACCCGGACCGGCTTGCCCCACTCGCTGAACGTCTGGACCGACCGCGCATGCGGGCTGGTCACGACGAACCGGACCGGCAGGGGCTGGGCGCCGGCGTCGATCCACATCGTGGCGGTCGCGTGCTTGCCGTACAGGTGTCCGCCGGCTCGGCCACGCACGCCGACCACTCGCACCCCGTCGCGCACCTGCGCGGGCAGCAGTCGCAGCCGCCCCACGATGCGGTCGACGTGCAGCACCGACCTCAGCGTGATCCCGGCGGTCGTCACCTTGTAGCCCGCCTGTCCCTCCCGCAGGGCCAGCCAGTGATGGTCCAGCACCGCGACTTCGGCCGCGGTGAATCCAAAGAACCGGGTCAGGCCGCGCTTGTCACCGGTGAAGTACGTCGTCGGCCCGACCACGCGCACGTGCAGGTTGCCGCCGTAGATCGTGATGTGCTGCGTGCCGCCGGTGCGCGTGTCGTAGTTGTCGAAGACGGACTTGCCGACCTTGTCGCTGACGTTGCGGGCCACCGTGTGCACCGAGCCCTGCGCCAGGGCGTTGGCGACGGCCCGGGCCAGCAGTGCCTTCGCCGCACCGTGCCGCACGCGCTTACCGGTCTTGCCGCGCGCCGCGGTCGAGGTCGAGGTCGGGCCGGCGGCCACGCCCGGTGTGGTGGCCGTCGTAGCCGGAGCGGACCGGGTGGCGACCGGCGCCTGCTCGGACGGCCCGGCCGTGCGGCTGACCGCGACCGCGGCGTCGGTGGCGATCAGCGCGACGAGGACCACGGCGAGGGACAGCGCGGTGCGGGAGGCGTTGTGCACCGCGGCGACCAGAAAGTCGGCAGGCTGCGCACGCCGGGGCTGGGTCACCCCGAAAATGTCGACCTACCTCCGGCGGCCCTTGAGGCGGCACGCACGGCACCGAACCGGTGGGCAGGGGCGGGGTCGAACCGCCGACCTTCCGCTTTTCAGGCGGACGCTCGTACCAACTGAGCTACCTGCCCATGCGGCCGGGGCCGCAGGTCCGGACGAGTCTACGGGCTGCGTACGGCCGCCCAGCGCCCGACTAGAAACCGGTCAAAAGGAACTATAGATACCCAGCGGTGCTGTCGAGTAACGTTGGGGACACATTTCGCCCAGCACCTGTCATCGAACATCACGGGGAACCCAGCTATGCACCGAGCCCGGTTTCGGGCTGCGGTCGTCACCCTGCTCACCGCCCTGTCCGCCATCGGCGTGGCCGGCGAGCCGGCGGCGACCGCGGCCCCTTCGACGACGTACACGCACGGTTACGACATCTCCTGGCCGCAGTGTCGCGGCCATCACGCCCACCACCTGCCGCACGGCCGTGCGCACTACGTGATCCTCGGCCTCACCCACGGCACCGGCCACACCATCAACCCCTGCCTTCGCTCGCAGCTGCGATGGGCTCGCCACCACCACGCCAAGGTCGGCGGCTACATCGTCGCGTCGTACCCGTCGCACCGGCAGATGCGGATCGCCGGTCACATGGGGCACTGCCACGGCCGCACGCTGTGCCAGCTGCGGACCGACGGCGCGCGCCAGGCGCTCGACGGGCTGCGGACGCTGCGCCGGGTGCACATGCGTTCGCCGATGATGTGGCTCGACGTGGAGTTCCGTTCGACGCACGGCTGGCACCGGTCCAACCGCCACAACCGCGCCGTCGTCCAGGGCATGGTTCGCGCGTTGCACCGCAACCACAAGCGGTTCGGCGTCTACACCACGAGCTACATGTGGCACGCGATCGTCGGGCACTACCGGCTGCGGGTTCCGCAGTGGTTGCCGAGCGGCACCGGGAACCCCAAGCGCACGAAGCACATGTGCCGCCAGTCCGCGACCGGCGGCCGCACCTGGCTCGTGCAGTACACCCGTCGCCTCGACGAGAACCTGACCTGCCCGGTCCTCGACCCGACCCGCAACCATCTGCGTGGCCGGTCGACCGGCCACGGCTTCCTGCTCAACCGGGTCGTGGCTTAGACGGTCATCGGGTCGTCGGGGAGCGGCACCAGGACGTCACGGCGCAGCCGAGCTGATCGCCGGATCGACCGGTCACGCGGGCGGGCGTGGTTCGCGGGTCGACCAGCGCAGCAGGTCGGCGTCCGCCCACGACGCGACACCTACCTGGTCGCGGCTCAGCGCACTCAGCGCGGCGCGGGTCATCGCCAACGGACCGGCCGGCATCGCGAGGAGATCGCCGGTGAGCTGTTCGGTGGCCTCCTGGAGACGGTCGGCCGGGACCAGGCGCTGGATGAACCCGGCGCGCAACGCCTCCTCTGCGGCAAGCACGCGCGCAGACATCACCAGATCGCGGGTGAGCGGCAGCCCGATCTCGCGCTGCAGGCGCGGCAACCCGCCCCAGGTCAGCGGGATGTTCAGCTCGAGCTCGGGGATCCGGACCTGCAGGTTGTCGGCACCGACCCGAAGATCACATGCCGCCGCGATGAGCGCTGCTCCGCCGATGCAGTGACCCTGCAGGGTGGCCACGGTCACCTGCGGGATCGCCTCGAGCAGGTCGAGGATGCGCTGCCACTTGCCGGCGACGTGACGCTGCTCGGTCCAGCCGCCGACCTGGCGCTCGCTGACCGCGGCCGCCAGGTCCACACCGGCTGAGAACGCCCGGCCGGTCCCGCTCAGCACCACGACCCGGACAGCGGGGTCCTCCGCGAGCCGGTTCAGCTCGGCCCAGAGTTGGTCGCGGATCTCGGCGTTGAGCGCATTGAGCTTCTCCGGCCGGTTCAGGCGCAGGTGGCGGACGCCGTCGCCGTCGGCGACCTCGAGAGCATTGGCAGCGATCATGCTGCGGAACCTACTTGCCGGGATGGCGGTCCTGACGGGACTTGAACCCGCGACCTCCGCCTTGACAGGGCGGCGAGCACTCCAACTGCTCCACAGGACCTTGCTGCCTCGACCGAAGTCGAGTCGTACGCGTACCCCCAACGGGATTCGAACCCGTGTTACCGGCGTGAAAGGCCAGCGTCCTAGGCCTCTAGACGATAGGGGCAAGCCCCCGTCGGGGACCGCACAAGTGTAGGGGAGACTCCGCCGTATGAGCGAAGTGGACGAGGTCCGGTACGAGCGCCGCGGGGCGGCGGCGCTGGTCACGATCGACCGGCCGGCGCGCCGCAACGCCATCGACGGAAAGACCGCGGACGCGCTGGTCGAGGCGCTGGAGTCGTTCGAGGCCGACGAGGCGGCGCGGGTGATGGTGCTGACCGGCGCGGGCGAGGCGTTCTGCGCCGGTGCCGACCTCACCGCGATCGACACCCTCGAACCACGGGCCCGCCGCGGCGAAGGCCCGCTCGGCTTCACCCGTCGCGTCGCGACGAAGCCGACGATCGCGGCGATCGACGGGTGGGCGGTCGCGGGCGGGCTCGAGCTCGCCGTGTG
>CAZEAM010000078.1:0-16325 GCA_964510285.1 uncultured Frankiaceae bacterium
CAGCCGCTCGCCGACACCCTGGCCGAGCTGCAGGCCCAGGTCGACGCGTTCGACCGGATCTACAACACGGAGCGACCCCACCAAGGGCTACCCGGACGCGTCACACCGCTGACAGCCTGGGAAGCAACCCCAAAGGCTGAAGCCCCGCGCCCCGACGCGAACCGGCCGGCCTGGCTCCAGCAGCCCACCGCCGGCAGATACCGACCAGCGCCAGCACCGTCAGACCTGCCCGCCGACACCCATCTCAAGACGCTGAACAGCGCCGGCACCTTCGTCCTCGACTCCGTCCACTACACAGTCGACGGGCAACGCGCCTTCGAGCAGATCCCCGTCGTCACCAACAACGCCAAGATCATCGTCACCGACCTGCACGGCGAAATCCTCATCCAGCACACCCGACCCGCACCCGGAATCAGATACGTCGGCAACTGCCGGCCCCGCGGAGGCCGCCTGCGCACACCGCCACCGTCACCGAACTCCTGACACACCAACCGTCACCGATGTCCCAATGCAGTACTGACACCGATCTCCTGAGACATCACACTTGATCTTGTCGTAGGTGGCTAGTACATTCGAACGTATGTTCGACAGCCCGGGGTTCGGCCACAGTCCGGGTGCGGTGCTGCTGAACCCCCCGGGCTGGGACGAACCCGACCCGCCGGACTGGGGTGACTGGGAGCCGATCCCCGACGAGGTGTGGCGGGAATGTCAGCGGGCCATCCCCGAGTGGGCCGACGAAGGCGACATCCCGTTCCTGGACAAGCCGGTCGAGGAAGCCGTGCGGCTGCCATTGGGCCCCCACACGCTGCGACTGCTGCAAGAGACCCCGGTCGAGCAGATGACCGACGAGGCGAGGTGCTGGGCGCTGCGCCGCGCCGGTGAGCTGATCAACTACATCGACGCGTTCCGGGTCGAGCTCACCGCCGCACTCGCCGGCCCGAAACCGGCCGACCCGGCCGAGGACTGGGCAGCCCACGACGTCGCGGTCGCGTCGAAATGCAGCATCTACGCCGCCGACCGGAAGGTCGCCGTGGCCCGCGCGCTCACCGGCCGGCTCACCGCCACCTGCCAGGCACTCCTCGACGGGCGTATCACCGAACCGCAGGCCCGCGAGCTGTGCGAGCAGACCGCGCACCTGCCCGACGACATCACCGTCGAGATCGAGACGCGGATGCTGAAATACAGCCACCGCCAGGACCTGCCGAAGTTCAAGGCATCACTGAAGCGTTGGATGGCCCGCCTCGACCCCGACTTCCTCAAGCGGGCGATCAACGCCCGCCGGGACGTCCTCGTCGAGCACACCGCCAACGACGACGGCACCGGCAGCCTGTTCATCCGCGGCCCACTGGACAAAACCGCCCTCATCGACACCGCGCTCGCCGCCTACGCCGCCACCACCAAGCCCACTGCCGGCGGCACCGCCGACCAGCGCAAGCTCCACGCCCTCGCCGGCTGGGCCGAGCGTTACCTCACCGCGCCCGACGCACCCCGCCGACACGGCCGCGCCTACACCGTCCCGGTCGTCATCGACGCCCCCACCCTGTTCGGGCTCGCCAACCACCCCGCCGAGATCCCCGGGTACGGGATCGTCCCCGCCGAGGCCGCGTTCGACCTGCTCGCCGACCGCTCACCGCTACGCCGCCTGATCATCGACGAGCACGACGGCCACCTGCTGCACTACGGCACGAGCACCTACCTCGTTCCGCCGCCACTCGCCGACCACCTCATCGCCCTGCACCACACCAGCGCCGCCCCGCACAGCAACACCCCCGCCCACGGCTGCGACATGGAACACAACATCCCCCACCAACAAGGCGGCACCACCGACCCCGACAACACCACCCCCATCGACCGGCGGTGGCACCGCGCCAAAACCCACGCCGGCTGGACCTACCTGAAAAACCCCGACCGATCCGTCACCTGGACATCCCCAACCAGCCTGACCGAAACCGTCTACCCACACGACTACCGGCTCGGGCCGTAGCCCGGTCAGCTGCAGGTCGTAAAGGTCGTCTCGTTGTTCCCTTGAACCTTCACGGTGACCTTGCCCTGCCGGTTTTGCGCGAACTGCGCCAGCCCGGACCGCAGGCCGGTCATCTCGTCGGGCGAGTCCATGACGACCGTGTCCCGCAAGCACCACTTGCGCTTGCCAGCCTGCCAGCTCGCGAACTGGTCACCGCCCCATCCGCGAACCACGGCCACGGCCTGGCTGCTCGCAAGCCCGCCGTGCTCGAGCATCAGCAGCAGACCGATGACTCCGAGATCTCCGTGCTCGAGCCGCTTGCCGTCGGCGTGCGGCGTCGCGACGTGCTTCGGGTTGTCGTGATCCAGGTACGCCGTCGGGTCGAGCAGCTGCTCACTCGACACCGGCGGGTGCCGAAACGCCCGGTTCAGCGCCTGGATGCCACCGTCGGCGACGATCTGCCCGACGAAATGAGGCCCGATCGCATACGGGAAGCCGATCAGTTCGAGCACGACCTGCGGCACGTCCGGCGGCGTCCCGCCGGCCGAGCTTTCCTGGCGTTCGGCGATCGAGCGCTGCTCCGGCGTCAGCGCCTCGGCTTCGTAGGCGAGCCGGGTCCGCTCCGCATCGCCCTCGCTGAGCGCGGTGAACGCGGTCTGCCGCTCCTGGTTGTCCTTCGACAGCTTCGGTCGGCGTAGCCCGAACCACTGGTCGTCGAGGGCATGGGTCAGCTCGTGTGCCATCACCGCCCGCACACCGGGTGTGGCCCGCTTGCCCTTCACGTAGAGCACCTTGTCGGAGAACCGGTAGAAACCGATCGTGCTCTGGTCGCTCGCCGCCTTGAACGCCCGGTAGAGGTTGACGTGCGGCGAAACCAGTCCGAGCGAGGCGAAGACCGACTCCTCCTTGCTGATCTGCTTGCGCCCCGGGGGCTTGTCGCCCTTGGTCAACAGATGCACGAACGCTTTCGGCCCGAGCAGCCGCACCTTCACCGAATGCTTGAACTTCAGCCCACGCTCGTGCTCGACGAAGGCCACGATCCGCGGCAGCACGCGCTTGACGCTCGGCGTCAGGCCCGGCTCTGGCGAGCCGGTCGGGCCCGCCGTCGCCGTGCCGCTCGGTTGCCGGTCGACCGTTCCGCTGAACGTCGCTCCCCGGCTGTTGCAGGCGACCGCGCCGAACAGGACCAGCGCAACGACAACGCTACGAGGCGGTCGCAACGAAGTACGCCTCCGCGATGTGCCGCCACACGATGTGCCGATATCCGGTGCGGATCCGCCACGAGCGTTTCGACTCGTCGATGCCCGCGTGCGGATCGTTGTGACTGCCCTTCGCATACAGCCACGCGGCGTTGTGGTGATCGCAGGAGTACGCGCCGTACAGGTTCGGATGGTGCGGTACCGGACCCCACGCTCCCCCGTCTCGGATCTGGCAGCGGGTGCCGTCGCGCAGGATGATCAGCAGCGGGGCCCGGTCGCGAGGCTGGGCGACCGCCGTCTTGGCGAACTTCCCGTCGCGCGGCAGCTCATAGAGCGCGTGGCTGGACGGGTCGCGCGTGCACAGGACCCGTCCCGGGTCGGCGGACTTCCAGCAGGCGATGGCGTACGCCGCCGACGGGCTGCATGCCTCGACGTCGGGGCTGACCGCTCCGACCGACGGGTCCTTGAAGCTACAGTCGACCCGTTCCCACGCGTGCTTCGCGCGGTGGACAGTGAAGCCCGGCGCCGGATGCCCCGACGCGGTCACCGGCTTGACGACCACCCTGACCGTCGCCGCCGCGGACGCCGACGCGCTCATGACCGGCGGCAGCGCCGTAAGGCCCGCTGCGGCCAGCCCGAGCAGAGGCAGCAGGACTCGTGCGCGCATCGCCCTACTCCGCCGCAGACGACGCCGCCGCGAGCGGCTCGCCCATCACCATGTCGCCGTCCGGTCCGATGTCGTAGGCCTGCAGGCCCTCCGTGACGTTGGGCGCGTCAGCACCGAACGCCACCGCAACCTTGTTGGCGGAGTTGCGCATCACGTCGAGCACCAGCTCGACGAGCTGTGCATCGGAGAAATGGGCGCGGGCGCGCCGTACGACGGCGTCGCCGAGTGAGTCGGGACGGATGATGATCGCCTCGGTCAGGTGCAGTGCCGTCTTCTGCCGGTCGTCGAGGTCGCTGCTCGTGAAGTGGTCGACCTTGTCGTAGACCGCCTCGTCCCCTCCGGCGGCCATCGCCGCGCGGGTCCGCAACGACTTGCACAGCCGGCAGTTGTGGTGGCGCGCGACCCGCAGCCGGACGAGCTCCGTGGTCAGCGGGTCCAGGCCGTCGAGCCGCGCGACCGACCGCAGGAACGGGTCGAAACCGAGCGGCTCCGGGGAGGCGTCGTAGGGCAGCCGCGGCGGCATCTCAGTCTCGAACAGCCGACCGAGCACCAGGTCGGTCCGCTGCCCGAGGTCGATGACCCACATCGACTTCACGAAGGGCACGAGCGCGTCACCGAGGCGCGGGACGAGCGACGGGACGTCGACACCGGTCACGTCGACGACGAACTGCTCGGCGAAGTCGGCGGCTGCGTCGGCCTCCGGCATCGGCTCCCACGCCAGCGCGCCGAGCGTCATCGCCACGCGGGTTCTCGCCAGGTCAGCGAGCTCGCGCGGCAGAGACGCGTCGACATCGGCGTCGAGCCGGCGCAGCAGGTCGTAGGCCTGCGGCGCGTGTACGGCGCGCGGATCCGTCTGGCTCACCTGAGCACTGTGGCACGTTGCCGGCCGCAGGGGGAGCAACGGTCAGGAAAACGTCCAGCCCTGGGACTCGCACGCCTGCACCACCCTGGCGCGCCCGAAGGCGCCGGCGTACACCTCGCTGCCGGTCGCGGTGTCGTGCAGCATCGAGGCGTACCCGGTGACCTGCGACCCGACCGGACCGTTGGCGGCCGCACGGAAGGTGAGGCTGCTCTGCGGCGTACGCCGGATGACCGCGGGCGGTGCCGGGCGCTTCTTGGTGAAGGTGATCTCGTCGGGGGTGACCACCAGCGTCGAGCCGATGTTGCGCAGGAGATAGACCGACAGCAGTACGTCGAGCACGGCGAACCCGCCGCACACGGCGAGGACGATGGGGCTCGGCGACGGGAAGAACTGCCGGATCACGACGGCCACCAGGCAGACCGCGATCAGGATCGGCAGCGCCAGGATGTTCGAGGTCTTCTGGCGGAGGACTATGCGGTCGTCGATCGATGTGGTCATACTCCTGCCATATTCGCAGGGGAGGGTCATCGAATGGGGCTGTTCGGCAAGAATCCGGAGAAGGAAGCACAGGCCGCGGCGGCGAGAGCCGAAGTCGATCGTCTGGCGGCACTGAGCCCCGACGCGCTCGCCGCCGAGGTTCTGCCGGTCCTCGGCTCCGACGAGTCGAAGAAGCACTTCAGCGGCGTACGGATCCCGGAGATCTGCAAGGCCCTGATGAGCGGTTACCGGGTGCCGATGTCGGTGAACACCGGAGTGCTGTTGCTACCTGTCAAGGAGGCACTGCAGCGCCTCGAGCACGCCAACCTCGTCATGCAGATGGCGAGCGGAGTCGACCAGTCGACCAAGTGGCGGATCACCACCACCGGCGAAAAGGCGCTCGCCGATCAGACGGTGGCACAGCAGCTGGCGTGACGACCGCTACCTCGCGCCGACGGGGCAGCTCACGCCCGTGCCGCTGATGCCGCAGTAGCCGTTCGGGTTCTTGGCGAGATACTGCTGGTCGCAGCTTGCGCCGAGGCAAACCGACTGATAGCGGCACGTATCGAGCATGCGTATGTGCCACCGGTATTGCTATAGCTCGGCGTGTGGCACATAGGTATGCCGCGTGCCGATACCTATGTGCCATCCGCATACCCGAGCGGTAGCGCCGGCTACCGTTCGGTGGAGGATGGTCCTCCGATCGCGCAGGACACTCCCGTTCCCTTGATTCCGCAGTAGCCGTTCGGGTTCTTGGCGAGGTACTGCTGGTGGTAGTCCTCGGCGTAGTAGAACTCCCCCGCGGGCGCGATCTCCGCCGTGATGTCGCCGTGCCCGGCGGCTGCGAACGAGGGTTGCATCAGGTCGCGTGACTTGGCGGCTTCCGCCGCCTGCGCCTCGGTTGTCGTGTAGATCGCGGATCGGTACTGCGTACCGACGTCATTGCCCTGCCGCATCCCCTGCGTCGGGTCATGCGACTCCCAGAACACCTTGAGCAGGTCGGCGTAGGAGACCTTCGCCGGGTCGTAGACGACCTTCACGATCTCGGCGTGCCCGGTGCGGGCCGAACAGACCTCCTCGTACGTCGGGTTCGGTGTGTACCCGCCCTGGTAGCCCACCGCGGTCGACACGACCCCGTCGAGCTGCCAGAACAGCCGCTCGGCACCCCAGAAGCAGCCCATCCCGAAATAGGCGACCTCGACGGTGCCCGGGTACGGCGGCTCCAGCGGCGTACCCAGGACGAAGTGCCGGTTCGTGATCGCGAACGGTCGTGCGTCGCGGCCGGCCAACGCCTCGTCGGGACCAACCATGGTCGTCTTCTGCTTGGTGAACAGCACGAACGGCATCCTCTCTGCACCGGTACACCCAGCACAACGCCTGGAGTGCCCTGGTAGTTCCCGGCGAGGGAGAATGGTCCGATGATCGGCCACCTCGTCGACGGTGACGGGTGGACGACGTGCCAAGCCGGTCACCAGCACTGGGGTCGCCACGGTGCGGCCGGGCTGCTGCTTCGGACCGTCCACGAGGACGGCTCCGACCACGTCCTGCTGCAACGCCGTGCCTGGTGGACCCACCACGGCGGGACGTGGGGCGTGCCCGGCGGCGCTCGAGCCTCGTGGGAGACGCCGGAGCAGGCCGCTCTGCGCGAGCTCGCCGAGGAGGTCGAGATGGCAGTGGACGGCGTGACCGTCCAGCGGGTCCACCACGACGACCACGGCGGCTGGTCCTACTGGACGGTCATCGCGACGATCGCCACGCCGACCCCGGCCAAGGCCCGCGGCCGCGAGACCGCCGAGATGCGCTGGGTCGCGGCCGAGGCGGTCGCCGCGCTCGACCTGCACCCCGGCTTCGCCGCGACCTGGCCCCAACTCACCCGGTAGCTACGGCAGCGAGCAGACCCCGTTGAAGTTGCCGTCGAAGTACGGCGGCCCGGCCGGCTTGTGGCCGTTGGTGAAGGTCTGCTTCGGAGCGGTGACGTAGCCGTGGTGGCGGTGGAAGAAGTTGCTCTTCTGCTCCTGCGCGGCGCAAGCCCGACGCGGCCCTTCGTGCGGGTCGTGGTTGGTCGCGGTGTCCGGCAACGGGATGTCCGACGGCGGCGGCGGATCGGTCGAGTACGGCAGGTCGGTGCTCGGGTGCCCACCGTCGAAGATCACGACCGCGGAGCCGTCGTACGGGTAGTGCTTGATCGGCTTGATGTTCCAGAAGACCGAGGATGCCTTCCAGCAGTAGTTGCCGTCTACCGGGTCGTTGATCCGGTTGTGGTGGGGCTCGCGGCTGCATCGCCGGCTGGCCAGCAGCGCGTCGCCGCTGCCGATCTTGTTCGACCGCGCCGGGAACCCGACCGCGCGCGCACCGATCGTGCGGGCCTCGTCGAACGCCGTGATGTTCGCGACCTGATGGTCGCCCCAGCCCACCTGGAGCAGCACGTGGTGGTCAGGGGTCGCGACCGGGCAGACCTTGTTGACCTTGGCAACCGGTACGACGCCCAGCCCCGTGCAGTCACGCAGCAGGCCACCGACCGAGGTCGAGGTCATGTGGCCGGCGTAGCCGTCCGGGTCGTCGCGGTCCCACAGCGACGAAATGATGTCCAGGGTCAGCTGGCGCTGCGCCTGGTCGGGGTAGGCCGTGTCGAGGATGTTCGAGTAGCCGACGTAGTCGAGTGCGTTCGTCGGGTCGAAGCCCGCCGGGTCGCTGACGATCGACTGCAGCAGCGCGATCCCCTGCTGGGACAGGCTGCGGTCCGCGACGTAGTCGACCGACCGCGGCAGCAGCAGCGGATAGTCCATGCCAAGGACGCCGAGCGCGCAGTGACGGACGTCGATCGACACGGCGCACACAGTGCCGCCGTAGATCCCGCCCTGGCTGTTGCCGTCGTAGTACACGCCGTCGTGCAGATCGATGAAGGTCTTGCCGCCGCGCTTGAAGGCGGGGTTCGAAGCGAAGCCCTTGGGGTGGATCATGACCCGGGCCAGGTACAGGAAGTCGAGCTCTCCCTGCAGCGTGCGGTCAGCGAGGATCGGGAACAGCGACAGGTTGGACAGCGCCACAAGTGCGTTCGGCACGTCCGCGTTGGCGAAGCCGAACCAGTTGACCGCGCAGTACATGTTCCCTTCGCGGTTGGCCATCTCTCGCTGCGGTGCCGAGCCAACCTCGCTGCGACTGCCGAACAGGCCGTGCCCGTACTCCACCGGGCGGTACATCCGTCCGGAGTGGAACCCGGTCTGCCCGACGTTGCACGTGAACGCCGCGTCGTAGGTCTGCCCGCCGGGCGCCTGGATCGGCTCGGAGTCGGGGTCGGTCGGATCCTTGTAGGCGAACACGCCCGGTGACGGACAGTCGTCGGTCGGGCTGTCCGGGATGACCTGCTCGCACTTCACCGGAGGTGAGCAGGTCGGCGTGATGTAGCACGGCACGGTGATCGTCCCGTGGATCTCGCGAGCGATCTCCGGGTTCTGCTTGGGGGTGTAGTTCTTGACCGAGTCGACGGTGAACGACGGCGCCCGCCCGGTGAGCTTGCCGTGGTCGACCTCGGACTTGGTCATGCCGAGCTGCTCGAACGCGTCATCGCGAATCGCGAGCAGCCGACCTGCCACGCTCTGCGAGGAGGCGGTGGTGAAGTCCCACGCCAGGAACAGGTCCTTCGGGCTGTTGGAGACCTTCCAGCCGGCCTGCTCGAGATCGGCGAACACGCCGTTCATGTGTGCCGAGCGCGGGTCGCCGCCGCTCGTGTGGTGGCGGTAGTTCTGGACGTACTTCGCGAACGCGGCGGACTGCCTCGCCTGGTGACCGGAGTCGGTGACGATGTGCCGCAAGCCCACGATGTAGCGGTGCCCGTCGAGCAGGTTCATCGCCGGGTGGATCATCAGGTCCTGCTGGACCGGACTCGTCGTCCCGGCCGGAATCAAGCCGGCCTCCTCGGTGTATTGGTCGATCTCGGCCCAGACCGGCCACTTGCGGCCGGTCGTGGCGTCGAGCAGCACAACCCCGAGATTCGACTTGTCGTTGACGGCCAGGTCGATGTCGGTGGGCAGCCGCGACTTCGCCAGGTCGGCGTTCCTGGTCATGCCGGGCACGACGGTGAGCAGCTCCGAGCCGGCGCTGAAGCCGTCGCTCTTGTTCCACTCCGCGGGAACGATCGGCACCCCGGCGATGCTCCGCGGCATCGCGAGAACGTTGAGGTTTAGGCGGCGCCCGGTCGCGCTAGCCGGGTCGCTCTTGGTGAACCAGTCGTTCGGGTACGGCAGCATGCACTGCGCCGGGTCGATCGGGTCGCAGCCCTGCGGGTTGGTGAGCGCGTCGACGGCACCCTGACCGGCGGATCCGGCCCACGCGTCGCGGTCGTGGTTGACCCAGTGACTCGTCGCTGGCTTCGCCAACGCCTCGGGGACCGCCGTCGCTGCGAGCGGAATCGCGACGGCGACGATGGTCAGCAGAGAAAGTACGCGGCGCATGTATCTGCACTTCGTCGCGCGTTCGCGCGACTCCTGCCCGCTACAGGTACAGGCCGGGTGCGGCCTCGGTGTCCTCGAGCCGCTCCGCCGCGACGGCGTGGATGTCGCGCTCGCGCAGCAAGACGTATCCGGTGCCGTGCAGCTCCACCTCGGCCCGGTCCTCCGGGTCGAACAGGACCCGATCGCCGACCTCCATCGTGCGCACGGAGCGCCCGATCGCCACGACCTCGGCCCAGGCCAGCCGGTGGCCCATCTTCGCCGTCGCCGGGATCACGATGCCACCGGACGAGCGGCGCTCCCCCTCTGCCACGTCGAGGCTGACCAGCACCCGGTCGTGCAGCATCTTGATCGGCAGCTTGTCCGTCGGCACCGTACGACGCTACCGGGTCGCCGGTGCGCGCAGCCCGGCGATCACTCCGGCCCCGGACAGCGCCGCCAGCCCGCCGAGCGCAAACGTCCAGCGAGCACCGATCCCGTCCACGGCCAGCCCGCCGAGGGCGGCGCCGGCCGAGGCGCCGACCTGCAGGCCCACCGCGAGCCAGCCGAAGGACTCGGTCGGCGCCGCCGACGGCGCGACCGCCCCGACCCGGGTGTAGAGCCGGGCGAGAGCAGGAGCAATCGCGGCACCGCTCGCGAAAAGGATCACCGCCAGGCCGACCCGGCCGGGCGCGAGCGCGGCGATCAGCAGGCCGGCGCTCGCGATCGCGACCCACAGGCCCAGCCCCCGGTCGGTGACCCGGGTCGCGCCCGCGCCGAAGCCAAGCCCGCCGGCAAGCGACCCGGCGCTCCAGATGGCCAGCACGACACCCGACGCCGCGGTGGCGTGGCGCCCACTCACGAAGGCGACGGTCGCGATCTCCGCCATCGAGAAGCCGGCGCACAGCGCGACCCCCACCAGCGCATACGCCCCGACCCGGGTGCGCAGCAGCGACGGCGGCGCGCCGGCCCGTACCCGCGGGGTGCGACGGCGGCGAGCGCGGCCGCGAACCCCGCATACACGGTGGCGGCCGGCAGCAGCGTCGTACGGGTGCCGAACCGATCGACAGACTGGGCGAGCACGATGTTGGCGACACCGGCGGTGGCGACGCTCAACCCGCTCGCCAGCCCGGCCCGGCCGTACCCGACCGTCGGCGTCAGCAGCAGCAGGATCGCGAGCCCCGTCATGCCCTGCGGCAGCCGGCCGACCAGCGCGGTGAACAGCAGCCGCGCGACGTGCGGTTCGCGAAGGACCTCGCGGTAGCGGGCGAGCACCCGGTTTCAGCGCTTGGTCAGGGCGGCCAGACGCTCCTCGTCCGCACGCTGCTTCGCCTCAGCCTTGGCGATCAGCTCTGTCACCTGTGCCGCGGGCCAGACCACCACGCCATCGGCGTCGGCGATCACCACGTCCCCGTCGCTGACCGTCACGCCCGCAATGGTGACGGATCCACCAACCCGGCATGGACCGTTTTTCGCCGAGGCGACCGGGGTCGTGCCCTTCGCCCAGACCGCGAGGCCCAGCTCTGCCACCGCCTGGGAGTCGCGGATCGGACCGTCGGTGACGACCGCGACCACTCCCGCCACGAGAAGCTCCCTCGCGACCAGATCCCCGAGGACGGCCGTCCTGGAGCCTGCGGCTCCTGCCACGACGAGCACCGTGCCTGGCCCCGGAACGGCCTTCGGGACCTCCTTCATCACGAGGTTGTCGTTCGTCGACGCCTCGGCCACGAGGGCCCGTCCCACAACGGTCCGTTCCGGTGACAACGCACGAACGCCGTCTCCGAGGGCTCCGGCTCCGCCGGTCGCATCGGAGGCCACCGTGCTCGACAACCAATCAGGCAGGCTCACGGCTCTATCCTGCCGGAGTGGTCGGGACCTGTACGGCGTGCGGCGACTGCTGCGACCCGATCTGGTACCCGCTCGGCCCGGCCGACGTCCGGCAGTCCGCGTCGGTGACGGCGTCGGCCGACCTCGTGTTCGCCGCCGCCCACTGGCGCGTGACCGGTGAGCGCCGCGACGGCATGCACGCCTACCAGTGCGACCGGTTCGACCCCGAGTCCCGGCTGTGCACCGCCCACGACGAGCGTCCGCCGATCTGCCGCGCATACCCGATCGCCCTCAACATCCTGCCGGCGCGCTGCACGGTTCAGCCGTAGCGGCGCAACCACTCGTACATCGCTATGCCGCTGGCGACGCCGGCGTTGATCGAGCGCGTCGAGCCGAACTGCGGGATGTGCAGGACCGCGGCACACGCCTCCCGGGCGGGCTCCGACAGCCCCGGGCCCTCCTGGCCGAAGACGAGGACGCAGCGCTCCGGCAGCTCGGCGTCGACGATGCTTTCCGAGCCCGGCAGCAGGTCGATCCCGGTGAGCGGCAGCGCCTCGCCCGCCGCCCACGACGCGAGTGCGCTGATCGTCGCGTGGTGGCGGACGTCGACGTAACGATCGGTGACCATCGCGCCGCGCCGGTTCCAGCGGCGGTTGCCGACGATGTGCACCGCCGCGGCCTGGAAGGCATTGGCATTGCGGACGACCGTGCCGATGTTGAAGTCGTGCTGCCAGTTCTCGATCGCGACGTGGAAGGCACGGCGGTGTAACGCCAGATCCGCGACGATCGCTTCATTCGACCAGTAGCGGTAGCGGTCGACCACGTTGCGGCGGTCACCGTCTCGCAACAGCTCCACGTCGTACCGCTGGTCGTCCGGCCACGGCTGCGGGTGCGGGCCGACACCAACCTCGGAATCGGAGACCTCGTCGCCCATGTGGACATACGGTAGGTGGCCTATGGCCTCCCCCAGACTGGCGGTGCTCGCTGCGGTCGTGCTCGCGTCAGGCGTGCTCGGCGGCACCCCCGAGCTGGTCGCCGCTCCGGCCCCGACGCCCACGCCTACTCCATCGGCCTCGCCGACGTCGACGTCATCGCCGGCTTCGGGCGCGGCGCTCTCGCGCCTCGAGAGCCGGGTTGACAAGGCATTGCGGGGCAGCACGGCCCGGCACGTGGACTACAAGATCACGGTCGCCGGGCTCGGCGCGCTTGCGTCGCATCCGAACCGGGCGAGCGCACCGGCGAGCAACGAGAAGCTGTTCACCGCCATCGCGCTGGTCAACCAGGTGGGTCCGTCGTACCGCTATGTCACGCAGGTGTCCGGCAGTGCGGAGCCGGTCGACGGAACGCTCGACGGGGATCTGGTGCTGGTCGGCTCGGGCGACCCGACACTCACTCGGCACGATCTGGCCCGGCTTGCCCACCACCTTCGCCGCACCGGCCTGCGCCGCGTGACCGGCCGGCTCGTCGTCGACGACAGCCGGTACTCGCACGGCACCCGGGCGCCCGGCTGGAAGCACGACTTCCTGCCGAGCGAGTCCGGAGCGGTCGACGCGTTCAGCGTCGACAACGACAACTGGAAGTCGAGCGCGCGCGTCCTCGCCAACCCGACGAGCGCGAATGCCGGCCTGTGGCGTCACGCGCTCAAGCGCGCCGGTGTCCATGTCGCCGGACCGACGTTCGTCGGCGCGGCCCCCGCGACGCCGGTGCCGCTCGTCGCCCACAACTCCCGACCGCTGTCGAAGATCGTCGGCATGACGCTGCGCGAGTCGATCAACTACTCCGCCGAGATGATGCTGCGCGAAGTCGGCTACCAGCACTCCGGTCATGGCAGCCGCAAGAGCGGCATCGCCGCGATTCGCGGTTTCGCGCGCAGCCTCAGCCTTCCGGTCGGGCGCCTCGAAGACGGGTCCGGGCTGTCGTACGCCAACCGCGAGACCCCCGGGACCTACATCGCGTGGTTGGCGAAGCTGCCGTCGCAGCCGATGACGTATCGCACCGTGTACGACGGGCTGGCGACGTCGTGCAAGCCCAACGGCACGCTCAAGTACCGGATGTGCGGGCCGCATCTGAAACACGAGGTGCACGCGAAGACAGGCACGCTGACCCACATCACGAGCCTGTCGGGCTACACCGAGACCCGGGGCGGCCGGTTCGTCGTCTTCTCGTTCCTGTTCAGCGGCGTGCGCAGCATCTCGGCGGCCAACCGGCACATCGACGCCGCGCTCAAGGCGGTCGTCAGGTTTCAGGCGTGAGCGGGCAGCACCGTCCCGCGAACCTCGCCGAGCACAAGGCGGCCGCTTGACCCGTCTGGTGCGGTGGCACTGATCACGACCTCGTCACCGTCGGCGAGGAACGGCCGGCCGGGAGCCTCGATCAACGACCCGACCTGCTCGTCGGCGGGTCCGCTGACCGTTCCGGAGGCGAACAGGTCGCCGGTGCGCACGGCAGCGCCGTTGGACGTCAGGTGCGCCAGCATCTGGGCGGGCGTCCAGCGCATCGTCCGGTACGGCGGCCGGGACACCACGTCGCCGTTGACCGCCAGCTCCAGGTCGATGTCGTAGCCACCGTCCGGCAGCAGCGCCGGGGCGAGCGCCAGCATCGGCGTGACCCACGCGGAGATCGAGGTCTGGAACGACTTGCCGAGGAACGGGCCGAGCGGCACGGTTTCGAAGGCCTGGATGTCGCGCGCCGACCAGTCGTTGACGACGACGACACCGAAGACATGGTCGGCGAACTGCTCCTCCGTCAGCATCGAACCGAGCTCGGTGCCGACGCCGACCACGAAGCCCACCTCTACCTCGACGTCGAGCTTTCGCGTCGGGCCGACCACGGCTTCGCCATCGGCGTTGCGGTAGCGCCCACTCGGACGTCGGACCGGCATGCCCGAGACCACGACCGTTCCGGCGCGGCCGTGGTAGCCCAGCGGCTGGTCGTTCCATGCCGGCGGCAGCGGGTCCTGGCCCGGCCGGAAGATCCGCCCGAGCCGCGCGGCATGGTGCTCGCTGGCATAGAAGTCGACGTAGTCGGCGACCACGAACGGCAGGTGCAGCGTGACGTCGCCCAGCGGGTACGCCGGCCCGTCGAGCGCGGCAGCGGCCTCACGCAGCTCGGCCCACACCTGCGGTCCCGCTGCCATCAGCGGGTCGAGGGTTTCGGCTTGCGCCGCGGCCGCCCAGCCGAGGCCTTGCCGCTGCGCGGCTTCGGCGAGATCGACGATCTTGTCCGCTACGCGGACTCCGATGCGTCGTTGGCCTCCGTTTCGGCTGTAGACGCCTAGCGGGTAGCACTCGGCCATCTAGCGGGCCCAGCTCCAGGCGTAGGCGGTGTCCTCACACGCGCTCGCACCGGCACCGATGTCCAGCGGGCGGAACGTGTCGACCATCACGGCGAGCTCGTCGAACGACTCGACACCGAGGCTGCGCTCGACCGCGCCCGGCTGCGGACCGTGGGTGAAGCCACCCGGGTGCAGCGACACCGAGCCCAAACCGATGCCGGACCCCTTGCGGGCCTCATAGTCGCCGCCGCAGTAGAACATCACCTCGTCGCTGTCCACGTTCGAGTGGTAGTACGGCACCGGGATCGCGTCCGGGTGGTAGTCGACCTTGCGCGGCACGAAGTTGCACACGACGAAGTTGTTCGCCTCGAACACCTGATGCACCGGTGGCGGCTGGTGGATGCGTCCGGTGATCGGCTCGAAGTCGGCCACGTTGAACGTGTACGGGTAGAGGCAGCCGTCCCAGCCGACCACGTCGAACGGATGGGTCTGCTGGGTGTACACCGTGCCACCGATGCCGGAACCCACCCGATGGCGGACGTAGACCTCGACGTCGGACCCCTCGTCCACCACCGGCTCCTGCGGGGCTCGCAGGTCACGCTCGCAGTACGGCGCGTGCTCGAGGAACTGGCCGTTGCGGGACAGGTACCGGCGCGGCGGTCCGATGTGGCTGGCGGCTTCGATCGCGTACAGCCGCAGCGGCTCGGCGCCGGCCGGCAGCCATCGATGGGTGGTCGCCCGCGGGATGAGCACGTAGTCGCCCGGCCGCGCGTCGAGCCGGCCGAACACTGTCTCGACCAGCGCGGCCCCGGCCTCGACGAACACGCACTCGTCACCCACCGCGTTGCGGTAGTACGGCGAGGCCGTGCCCGCCGCGACGTAGCGGATCGTGACGTCGGCGTTGCCGAGGACGAGCTGTCGGCCGGTGACCGGGTCTCGCTCCTTCCAGTCGCTGCACAGCTCGTGGAGGCGGAAATGGCGCGGGAGCAGCGGCTCGTTCGGCCGGCCTGCGTCCGGGGCCAGCGGCCACGGACGTGCGGCGGGGATCGCCGACGGGACGCCCCGGTGGTTGAGGAGAGCCGCGTCGTATCGGAACCCCTCCTCCCCCATCAGCTCCTCGGCGTACAGCGTGCCGTCCGGGCCGCGATGCCGCGTGTGGCGCTTCGGGGGTACGTCACCGACGCAGCGGTACGAGGCCATGCCCGAACCGTACGCCTACGATTTCGGCGTGCCTACGAGTAGAAGCGCGGCCGCGTTGCCGCCCCTCACCGACGACGATGTCGCGTCGCTGCGCGCGAAGGTCAAGGCCGGCGAGAAGCCCCGGGTGGTGATCCGCGCCGCCTCGGCGGCGGTCGCCGCCGGTACGCGGGGCAACGTCATCCGGATGGGGGATCCGAAGGAAGGCGAGTACGTCGTCGTCCGGCTCGGCAAGGACGAGGTCCCGTTTGCGCCCAACGAGCTCTCCATCCCCGGGCGGCCGGGCAGCGCGCCACAGCCGGCCAGTGCGCCGCGGCCCACGAGCACGGGCCGGCCGGCCAAGGCGACCGCGGCGGCGCGTGCGCGCAAGAAGACCCCGGCGCGCGGGGGCAAGCGGCTCGCGCCGCTGACGGTCACGCTGCGGTTCCGGGA
>CAZEAM010000079.1:0-3912 GCA_964510285.1 uncultured Frankiaceae bacterium
ACTGGCTGGCACCGAGTACGACGATCGCGTCGGAGTGCGGGTGCTGGTCCTCCCGGGCCACCCACCAGATGTGCACCCAGACGTAGCCGACGTAGGCGACGACGAACAGAACCAGAGCTAAGACGATGCGGCGGGCCCAGCGGAACCAGGCCAGCGGCGTCACCGGCTGTCGCTACCTGCCGCGTCCAGGGCGGCGCGGCCGGCCTCGAGCCGCGCGACGGGGACCCGGAACGGCGAGCACGACACGTAGTCCAACCCGGCGTGGTGGAAGAAGTGGACGGACTCCGGGTCGCCGCCGTGCTCCCCGCACACGCCCACCTTGAGACCCGGACGGGTCGCCCGCCCCTCCTCCACCGCGATCTTCACCAGCCGGCCGACGCCTTCGGCGTCGAGCGTCTCGAACGGGCTCACGCCGAAGACACCGACGTCGATGTAGCGGGAGAAGAAGGCCCCTTCCACGTCGTCACGCGAGAAGCCCCAGCCCATCTGGGTCAGGTCGTTGGTGCCGAAGGAGAAGAACTCGGCGGCCTCGGCGATCTGGCCCGCGGTCATCGCGGCGCGCGGCACCTCGATCATCGTGCCGATCAGGGTGTGCACCTCGACCCCGGTCTCCTTCGCCACCGCGGCGAGGATCTGCTCGGCCTCCTCGCGTACGATCTCGAGCTCCTGCACCGCCCCGACCAGCGGGACCATGATCTCCGGGCGCGGGTCCTGGCCCGCCTTCTTCAGCTGCGCCGCCGCCTCGGCGATCGCGCGGACCTGCAGCGCGAACAGGCCGGGGATGACCAGACCCAGCCGGACGCCGCGCAGGCCGAGCATCGGGTTCTGCTCGTGCAGCCGGCGTACCGCCTCGAGCAGCCTGCGGTCCTTGTCCGCGACCTTCTCGACTTTGGCTTCGGCGACCGCGATCTTGACCGACAGCTCGGTCAGGTCGGGCAGGAACTCGTGCAGCGGAGGGTCGATCAGGCGGACCGTGACCGGCAGGCCGTCCATCGCGTCGAAGATCCCGACGAAGTCCTCGCGCTGCAGCGGGAGCAGGGCGTCGAGCGCCGCCTTCTGCTCGTCGTTGCCCTCGGCCAGGATCAGCCGCTCGACGAAGGCGCGGCGCTCGCCGAGGAACATGTGCTCGGTCCGGCACAGGCCGATCCCCTCCGCACCGAACCGGCGGGCGCGCGCGGCGTCCTCGTCGGTGTCGGCGTTGGTGCGCACCGCGAGACGCCGCTTGGTGTCCGCGTGCTTGATGATCCGGTCGACCGCGGCGACCAGCGGGTCGGCGTCGGCGGCGAGGTTGCCCTCGAAGTACTCCACGACCGGGCTCGGCACGACCGAGACCTCACCGAGGTAGACCGCGCCCGAGGTTCCGTCGATCGACAGGACGTCGCCTTCGCCGATCTTCGTGCCGTCCTTGGTGGTGATCGTCTTCGCGGCGACATTGATCTCGAGCTCGTCGGCGCCCGACACGCAGGTCTTGCCCATGCCGCGGGCGACGACCGCGGCATGGCTGGTCTTGCCGCCGCGGCTGGTGAGGATCCCCTGGGCGGCGATCATGCCCGGCAGGTCGTCGGGGTTGGTCTCGCGGCGGACCAGGATCACGTCCTCGCCACGCGCCGCCCACTCCCCCGCCGCCGCGCTGTCGAAGACCACCTTGCCGACGGCCGCGCCGGGTGAGGCGTTGACCCCTTTCGCGATCTGCTGCTTGTCGGCGGCTTCGTCGAAGCGGGGGAACATCAGCTGCGCGAGCTGCGCGCCGCTGACCCGCTGCAGCGCCTCGTCCATGTCGATCAGGCCCTCGTCGACGAGCTGCACGGCGATCTTGAACGCCGCGGCCGCCGTACGCTTGCCGACCCGGGTCTGCAGCATCCACAGCTTGTTGCGCTCGACCGTGAACTCGATGTCGCACAGGTCGCGGTAGTGGTTCTCGAGCTTGGCCATGATCGCCATCAGCTCGTCGTACGCGGGCTTGTCGATGTCCTCCAGGTCGGCGAGGGACACCGTGTTGCGGATGCCGGCGACGACGTCTTCGCCCTGCGCATTCTGGAGGTAGTCGCCGTACACGCCCTGGTCGCCGCTGCCGGGGTCGCGGGTGAAGGCGACACCGGTGCCGGAGTCCATGCCGATGTTGCCGAAGACCATGGCGACCACGTTGACCGCCGTGCCGAGGTCGGCCGGGATCCGCTCCTGTCGGCGGTAGAGCTTGGCGCGGTCTCCGTTCCAGGAGTCGAAGACGGCGCGGACCGCGAGATCGAGCTGCTCGCGCGGGTCGGTGGGGAACGGCCGTCCGGCGTGCTTCTCGACGACCTCCTTGTACTTCGCGACGATGCCCTGCAGATCGTGCTCGTCGAGGTCGAGGTCGTTCTTGGTGCCCTTGGCCTCCTTGGCCGCGTCGAACACCTCGTCGAAGTGCTCGCCGTCGACGCCGAGGACGGTCTTGCCGAACATCTGGATCAGCCGGCGGTAGGAGTCCCAGGCGAAGCGCGGGTTGTCGGCCTGCTTGGCGAGACCGTCGACCGAGGCGTCGTTCAGGCCGATGTTGAGGACCGTGTCCATCATCCCGGGCATCGAGAACTTGGCCCCGGAACGGACGCTGACCAGCAGCGGGTCGTCGGCCTGGCCGAGCTTCTTGCCCATCGTCTGCTCGAGGGTCACGAGGTGGGCGCTGACCTCTTCCTCGAGCTCCTTGGGCTCGCTGCCCGACTCGAGGTAGACGTTGCAGGCCTCGGTGGTGATCACGAACCCGGGCGGGACCGGCAGGCCGAGATTGGTCATCTCCGCGAGGTTGGCGCCCTTGCCGCCCAGCAGGTCCTTGAGGTCCTTGTTCCCCTCATGGAAGTCGTAGACGTACTTCGGCATCTTGGCGCTCCTCGACCCAACCACGGCGACCCCAAGACCCTACCCAGCAGCCACCCCAGCCGATCATCGAGTTCGAAGTAGCACACAAAGTCCGTCCGGCTCGCGCAGAAACCGGACAAGCGGCGTCAAAGCCACGTCGGCCGGGGAGGTTTGTGTGCTACTTCGAACGGGTTAGCAGGCGGGGAGGTTGTCCAGGAGATAGCGCTCCACCCCGTCCAACGCGATGCGCTCCTGCTGCATCGTGTCGCGCGAGCGGACCGTCACGGCGTTGTCCTCGAGGGTGTCGAAGTCCACGGTGATGCAGTACGGCGTGCCGATCTCGTCCTGGCGCCGGTAGCGCCGGCCGATCGCCCCCGCGTCGTCGAACTCCACGTTCCACCTCGCGCGCAGATCCTGGGCGAGCCCTTTCGCCTTCGGCGACAGGTCGGGGTTGCGCGACAGCGGGAGCACCGCCGCCTTGACCGGAGCGAGCCTCGGGTCCAGCCGCATCACGGTGCGCTTCTCCATCTCACCCTTCGCGTTGGGCGCCTCGTCGGTGGTCAGCGCGTCGAGCAGGAACGCGAGCACGCACCGGGTCAGCCCGGCCGCCGGCTCGATCACGTACGGCGTCCACCGCTCGCCCTTGTCCTGGTCGAAGTACGACAGGTCCTGGCCCGAGTGCTCCGAGTGCGTCTTCAGGTCGAAGTCGGTCCGGTTGGCGATGCCCTCGAGCTCGGCCCATTCCGACCCGCCGAAGCGGAACCGGTACTCGATGTCGACCGTGCGCTTCGAGTAGTGCGACAGCTTCTCCTTGGGGTGCTCGTAGAAGCGCAGGTCGTCAGGATCCAGCCCGAGGTCGACGTACCAGTCCCAGCGCGTCTTGAGCCAGGTCTCGTGCCACTCCTCGTCCGTGCCCGGCTCGACGAAGAACTCCATCTCCATCTGCTCGAACTCGCGGGTGCGAAAGATGAAGTTGCCGGGCGTGATCTCGTTCCGGAACGACTTGCCGATCTGGCCGATGCCGAACGGCGGCTTCTTGCGGGCGGCCGTCAGCACGTTCTGGAAGTTGACGAAGATGCCCTG
>CAZEAM010000080.1:0-7207 GCA_964510285.1 uncultured Frankiaceae bacterium
GGTGCTGAGCTCGACCTGGCGACCGGCCTCGAGATCGAGCGCCAGCAGTTCGCCGCGCTGTTCGCCACCGAGGACCGCACGATCGGGATGACCTCGTTCGTCGAGAACGGCCCCGGGAAGGCCGAGTTCAAGGGCCGCTAGTGTCGTGAGTCATTAATCCGCCCGCAGCCTAGTACGCTTGATGAGTGCCAGACCCATTTGCTGCAGCAGTGGAACTATCCGACGAGGAGCGGTCGCAGCTCGAGGCTTGGGCGCGCCGACCAAAGAGTGCGCAGGCGCTGGCGATGCGGTCGCGGATTGTTCTTGCGTCGGCTCAGGGTGGGACGAATGTCGATGTCGCGGCGCGGCTGGATCTCAATCGCGGCACGGTGACGAAATGGCGTAATCGCTTCGTGTTGTATCGACTCGACGGGCTGCTGGACGAGCCGCGGCCAGGCCGGCCGCGCACGATCACCGACGAGAAGGTCGAGGAGGTGATCACCAAGACGCTGGAGTCCGCACCCGCCGACGCCACGCACTGGTCGACCCGGTCGATGGCTGCCGAAGTCGGGCTGAACCAGACCGCGGTCTCACGGATCTGGCGGGCCTTTGGGCTGCAGCCGCATCGCCAGGACACCTGGAAGCTGAGCAAGGACCCGCTGTTCATCGACAAGGTCCGCGATGTTGTCGGGCTCTATCTCAATCCGCCCGAGCGGGCGGTCGTGTTGTGCGTGGACGAGAAGACCCAGATCCAAGCGCTGGACCGCACCGCGCCGATCTTCCCGATGATGCCGGGCGTCCCCGAACGGGCGAGTCATGACTACAAGCGCAACGGCACCTCGAGCCTCTACGCAGCGTTGGACATCACCACCGGCAAGGTCATCGGGCAGCTCCACTCCCGGCAGCGCTCAGTCGAGTTCAAGAAGTTCCTGATCACCCTGAATCGAGAAGTGCCCGCCGACCTCGACGTGCACGTCGTCCTGGACAACTCGTCGACCCACAAGACACCGGCCATCCAGCGCTGGTTGGTGGCGCACCCGCGATTCGTGTTGCATTTCACGCCAACCTCGAGCTCCTGGCTCAACCTGGTCGAGCGATGGTTCAGTGAACTGACTACCAAGAAGCTTCGCCGCGGCACCCATCACAGCGTTCGCGACCTCAACACCGACATCCGCGCCTGGATCAAGGCTTGGAACGACAACCCGAGGCCCTACGTCTGGACCAAGACCGCCGACCAGATCCTCGACAGCATCGCCCGCTACTGCCAGCGGATTAATGACTCACGACACTAGAGCGTCGGTGGCTTCCGCCGCCGTCGCTCGGCGTTGGCCTTTGTCTCGCGCGAGGCAAGTTCACGGAGAACCGGAAGCATGCGTTGATCCTTGGCGCGGCCGGCCGCGTCCTTGCTGCGGACGATGTCGGCGAGCGAGGCGATACGCACCGAGTCACCGAGGATCTTGATGGCGATCGCGTCTCGGCGCAGGTCGCCGTATCCATTCGTGCCTGAGGGCACGGTGGTGATGTCTAGGTCGCCGAACTTCGTGGCGAGATTCCAGATCGATGCGTCCGCCAAGGACTCCGCTGAGTGGCTGAATGGCAACGGTTCGGTGCCCGCTGCCCGTACCTTCGCGTCGAGCTCTGTGAGCGCGGCGGACAGACGTGCGTAGTTGGCGGGGTCGACCTTCGGCGTGATGTCGACATCAGTCGTGGGAAAAGGCGAGCCCTGGAGGAACGCGGCGGTCGCGCCGATGACCACGCACTCAACGCTGTACCGAGCCAGAACCTCGAGAATGGCCTCCGGTTGGAAGGCGGGTTCGTCAGCCGGCACGAAGCTGCTCCTGGACCTTCTGGCGAAGTGATTCCAGATTGTGGACCGAGCGTGTGAGATACCCGAGGCGCTGCTCAACCGGGATCCTCAGCACCACCTCGGCCTGGGCGACGTCGGAATCGTCGTACGGGTCGAGCAGGACGTCGAGGCGGAACCCACAGAGCCTGACCAGCCGCAGCACGAGGTCGAAGGACGGCGACGTGCGGCCGGCTTCCAGGCGGGCGATGGCGGACTGGGTGGTGCCTGCCTTCTCGGCTAGCTCGGTCTGGGTCAGGCCGGCCCGCCGTCGTGCCTCCCGCACCAGGTCGCCGCCCAACATAGGCGCAGTCTATAGCAGTTCTATAGCAGATCTACGCTATAGCAGTGACGCTATGATCCTCGGAAATGGGTTGCCGCCCGTCGGTACGGTCGGCGATATGGCTGAGATCGGCGGAGACCCCGCCGGATCGCAGCGCAGAGCTCGATCGACGACCAACCGGTTCCTCGCCTTGTGGCGCCTCGGCCAATACATCCGGCCGTGGCGGGTCAAGGTGGCGACGAGCTTTCTCGCTGCGCTCCTCGGGGTGGCAGCGAGCACCGTCGTGCCGCTGGTCATCGAGGCGATCGTCAACGGGCCGATCAAGCGGGGCGACAGTGGCGAGCTGGTCCCGTTGTTCTTCGCGGTCGTCGGCCTGGGCATCCTCGAAGCCGGCTTCATCGTCGTACGACGTGAGCTGCAGTGGGCTGCCGTACTGACGGTCGAGCGCAACATCCGCGACGACGTCTATGCCCACCTGCAACGGCTCGCCGTCGGGTTCCACGACCGGTGGGGGACCGGTCAGCTGCTCTCGCGCGCGACGAGCGACCTGTCGACGATCCGGCGCTTCTTCGGCTTCGGCGCGATCTACCTGATCGTCAACTCGATGCAGTACGCCGCGGTGCTCGCGCTGCTCATCCTCACGTACTGGCCGCTGGGGATCGTGGTCGCCGCGTCGACCGTGCCGGTCATCGCATTGGCTCGCACGTTCGGCGAGCGCTACGCCGTCGTGTCGCGCCGGCTGCAGGATCAGCAGGGCGACCTCGCCACCCTTGCGGAGGAGGCGGCGACGGGGATCCGGGTCACCAAGGCGTTCGGTCGCGCGCCGTGGCTGACCGCTCGCTATTCGGCGTCGGCGCGAGTCGTCCGCGACACGCAGCTGGAGATGGTCGGGCAGGTCGCGTGGTTCTGGTCGCTGTTGCAGACGATTCCGAGTCTCACCATGGCGGTCGTCGTTCTGGTCGGGGTGCTGGCGGTCGCGCACGGCGCCATGACGCTCGGGGCGCTGGTTGCCTTCGTCACGCTGCTCGTGCTGTTGCAGTGGCCGGTCATCGACATCGGCTGGATCCTCGCCATGGCCGAGGAGGCGGCGACGGCGGCGGTCCGCGTCACGGAGATCCTCGACGCCACGCCGGCGATCGCGGATCGGCCCGGGGCGGCATCGCTCCTGCGGTGTCGCGGAGAGCTTCGGTTCGAAGCCGTAGGCTTCCGGTTCGACGACGCAGACCACGATCTGCTGCACGACTTGTCCCTCGACCTGTCACCCGGCGAGACCGTGGCGATCGTCGGGGCAACCGGCTCCGGGAAGACGACGATGGCGGCGCTGCCGTCGCGGCTCTACGACGTGACGTCGGGTCGGATCACGCTCGACGGGCAAGACATCAGGGACCTGCGGCTGACGTCGCTGCGTCAACGCGTGGCCACCGTCTTCGAGGATCCCGTCCTGTTCTCGATGAGCGTGCGCGAGAACGTGCTGCTCGGCCGGCCCGACGCGAGCGATGCCGACGTGGCGGCGGCCCTCGACGTGGCACAAGCCGGCTTCGTGCACGACCTGCCGTGGGGGCTCGACACCCGAATCGGCGAGGAAGGCATGTCGCTGTCCGGCGGCCAGCGGCAACGGCTCGCGCTGGCTCGTGCGGTGGTTGCGCGCCCGTCGGTACTCGTGCTCGACGATCCGTTGTCCGCGCTCGATGTGCACACCGAGGCGCTGGTCGAGGCCGCGCTGGCGACGGTGCTTGCCGACACGACGGCACTGCTCGTCGTTCACCGACCGTCGACCGTCGCCCTGGCTGATCGCGTCGCGCTGCTCGAGGGGGGCACCCTCGCCGCGGTCGGCACGCATGCCGAGCTGATGGCGCTGCCTGGATACGCGCGCATCCTCTCGGTCGACGAGGGATCGAGTGCGGCATGACCGCGCTGCTCGCGGACCACGACCTCGACCGATGGCGCGGGGTCAAGGCAGAGGACGACGAGGACATGCCGGGGTCGGTGTCGGCGCTGCTGCGCCGCCGTACCCGTGGCTTGATCGTCGACCTCCTACGCCCGCATCGGCGGTCGCTTCGCGTGGTCGGTCTGGCCATCGTGGTCGCGACCGCCGCTCAGATGGCGATCCCCGCCCTGGTCGGCTTCGGGATCGACCGCGGTCTCGAGGATGCACGCGGTGGCGACCACGACACTGTTGTCGCCGTCTTCGTCGCGATCGCCGGATGCGCGCTGGTGCAGGCGGCGCTGACGCGAAGCTTCCTGCTCGGCTCCGGGCGGATCGGTCAGGAGGCGGTGCTCGAGCTGCGACGCCGCGCGTTCGCGCACTTCCAGGAGCTGAGCCTGTCCTTTCACGAGCGCTACACGTCGGGCCGGATGATCAGCCGACTGACGTCGGACTTCGACGCGATCAACGCCCTGCTGGAGGCCGGGCTCGACACCCTGGTCACGGCGACGCTCACGATCGTGTCGGTCACGGTGATCCTCCTGGTCCTCGACTGGCCGCTCGCTCTCGTCTGCCTCGGGTCGCTGGTCCCGCTGTTCTTCCTGTCGCGCTGGTACCAGCGACGCTCGACGGTGGCCTACCGGCGCACCCGGGAGGCGATCGCGCTCGTCATCGTCCACTTCACCGAGTCGCTGCGCGGCATCCGGGCGGTGCAGGCCTTTCGCCGGGAACCGCGCAACGACGAGATCTTCCACACGCTCGATGACCGGTATCGGCGCACCACCAAGGAGTCCTTCCAGCTGTTGTCGGTGTACTGGCCGGGCATCCAGGTGGTCGGAAACCTGACGACAGCCGCGGTGCTCCTCTACGGCGGCGACCGAGTCATCCACGGCCACATGGGCGTCGGCGTGCTGGCTGCATTCGTCCTCTACCTCCGGCAGTTCTTCGAACCGATGGCGGAGGTCAGCCAGTTCTACGACGCATTCCAGGCGGCGGCATCGGGCGTGGAGAAGCTGGCCGGCGTTCTCGACGAGCAACCCGCAGTGCCGCTCCTGGCGGCCTCGCGGGTGCCGGCCGAGGATCTCTTCCGCGGCGCGGTCGAGTTCGACCACGTGTCTTTCGGTTACCGCTCGGAGTGGGAGATCCTTCACGACCTGACGCTGTCGATCCCGGCCGGACAGACCGTTGCACTGCTCGGCGACACCGGCGCCGGCAAGAGCACGGTCGCCCGGTTGCTCGCGCGCTTCTACGATCCCGGCGAGGGGTCGGTGCACATCGACGGCTTCGCGCTGCCCGACCTGTCCGAGCACGATCTGCGGCGCGCGGTCGCGATGGTGACCCAGGAGTCGTTCCTTTTCACCGGGTCGGTCGCCGAGAACGTCGCGTTCGGCAGGCCCGACGCGTCCCGCGAGCAGATCGAAGAGGTGGCGCGGGCGGTCGGCCTCGACGTCGTCGTCGGGCATCTTCGCAACGGCTACGACGAGGGGGTCGGCAAGAACGGCTCGCGACTGTCCGCCGGACAACGGCAGCTGATCGCGTTCGCCCGTGCGCTGCTCGCCGACCCCGCCGTCCTGATCCTGGACGAGGCGAGCTCGTCGCTCGACGCACCGACCGAGCGATTGGTGCAGCGTGCGCTTCGTACCGTGCTCCACGACCGCACCGCGTTGATCATCGCCCACCGGTTGTCCACCGTCGGCATTGCCGACCGGGTGCTGGTCATGTCCCGCGGCCGGATCGTCGAGGACGGCAGGCCTGCCGACCTGCTCGCCGAAGGAACCGGCGAGTACGCGGCACTGGCGAGGGCCTGGCGCGACTCCCTGGTCTAGTCGGGCGCCCACCGGGGGGCCACCGGTCGACATCGCCCAGCCAGGATTTCGCACCGATCGATCGGATATATCTCCACCATGTCCGCGTCGTGGGAGTTGCTGTTCCTGCTCTTCGCGCCGGGGATCTTCGGCCTCGTGATGCTGATGAGCTGGCTCGAGGTCTATCTCACCCAGCGTGAGGTCGCCGACGAGGTCGCGGTCGTGTGGCAGTCGACCGACTCCGCCGACGAGCTCGAGCGCAAGGTGGGCCTGATCGTCAAGCGGGTCATGCTCGACTCCACCTGACGCCCGGTCAGTCCGGCGCGTGGCGGTCGAGGAAGGCGTAGACCTCGGTGGTGTCCACGCCCGGGAAGGTTCCCTGCGGGAGCGCACCGGCGAGCAGGTGGCTGTGGGCGCGCGCGGACGGCCAGGCCTGCCCGCCCCAGCGGTCTTCGAGGGCCGCGGGAGGTCGGCGGCAGCAGCTCGGCGCGGGACAGGTCGACTTCGCGCGGTGCTGGCTGCCCGAGGCGCGGAACCACTTGGCGTGCTGGAACGGCACCCCGACGGTGACGGCGAACTCCCCGCCCGGTGAAGGCTGCACGTGCGCCGTGCAGAAGAAGGTGCCGTTCGGGGTGTCGGTGTACTGGGCGTAGGTGCCGTACCGCTCGGGCGCGGCGAAGACGCGACGTGAGGAGTACTGCCGGCACGCGCGTTGGCCCTCGATCGCCCCCGTCGCGTCGGTCGGGTAGGCGAGCCCGTCGTTCTCGTACGCCTTGTAGATCGTGCCGCTGCTGTCGGTACGTGTGAAGTGCACCGGTAACCCGAGGTGGTGGGTCGCGAGGTTGGTGAAGCGGTGGGCGGCGGTCTCGTGCGACACCGCGAAGACGTCGCGGAGGTCCTCCATGTCGATCGCGTGGTCGCGCTTGGCGCGTTCGAGGAAGGCGACCGCCGCGCTTTCGGGCACGAGGGCGGCTGCGGCGAAGTAGTTGGCCTCCACCCGCTGGCGCAGGAAGTCCGCGAAGTCGATCGGGTCGGCGTGGCCGAGGGCGAAGTGGCCCAGTGTTTGCAGGACGACGTACCGGGGGTCATGCCCGGCCGGCTGCTGCGGCACGTAGATCCGCCGGTTCATCAGGTCCGTCACAGAGCGCGTCGACTCCGGCAGGTCGGTGACGCTGTGCAACGTGAAGCCGAAATGCGATGCGGCCTCGGTGATCAGGCGCTGCGGCACCGCGCCGCCGGAGTAGCCAACCGCGGCGAGTGCGGCCGCGGCCGCCTTCTCGACCTCGGGGAAGTAGTTGTCGACGCTGCGCATGTGCCGGCGGAGCGCGACGTTGGCCGCGCGGGCCGCCTCCGGAGTGGCGGCGAAGCGGTCG
>CAZEAM010000081.1:0-6949 GCA_964510285.1 uncultured Frankiaceae bacterium
CGCCGCCGCCTGGAGTCGCAATCCCCGAACCGATCGATCAACTAACTCCGCTCTATGAGCTCGAGTCGATGCGGTGGAACGTCGTCGGCCAAGACCCGATCGAGAAGGAGATCGGGGTTGCACGCCTGCGGACCGAAGGGGCGCTGATGACGGCCGCCTTGCAGGTGGGCTTGGCGCAGCGGCTGATGGAGCTCGCCGTCGACTACGCCAAGACCCGCGAGCAGTTCGACCGGCCGATCGGCTCGTTCCAGGCGGTCAAGCACATCTGCGCCGACATGCTCGTGAAGACCGAGCTCGCCCGCGCCGCGCTGCACAGCGCCGCGGTCATGCTCGACGACCCGGAAGCGGGCGACGCCAACCGCGCGGTCGCCGGTGCGAAGCTGCTCGCCGACGAGGCCGCGACCGGCAACTCGCGTGCCTGCGTCCAGGTCCACGGCGGGATGGGCTTCACCTGGGAGGTGCCCGTCCACTACTTCCTCAAGCGCGCGTGGCTGCACGCCACCGAGTTCGGAACGGCGGACGACCACGCCGAAGCACTCGCCGCGCTGCTGTGACGCTCGCTGCCCTGTCCGGCGTCAGCGACGAGTCCCG
This sequence comes from uncultured Frankiaceae bacterium, assembly GCA_964510285.1. Classification (GTDB taxonomy): domain Bacteria; phylum Actinomycetota; class Actinomycetes; order JAFAQI01; family JAFAQI01; genus DASZTV01. The sequence continues at coordinate 592 of CAZEAM010000081.1, forward strand.
GACCGCCGTCGAGGACGGTACGTCGCAGCTCACCTGGCGGGACCTCGACCAGCAGACCACTCGGTTCGCCCACGGCCTGGAGTCCCTGGGTGCCGCACCGGGCAGCCACGTCGCGCTGTGCGTCGGCAACCGGGTCGACTTCGTCGTCGCGCTGATCGGCGCGTGGCGCGCGGGGTGCGCGTTCACTCCGCTGAAGACCGGATGGACAGCTGCGGAGGTCGACACCGTCCTGGCCGACGCGCACACCGCGGTCGTCGTCGCGGACCGTGACGGCGCACGCGAGGCGGCGAGCAACCGCGGGGTGGCGCTGGTCGACCTCGACGCCGCCGACTACCCCGAGTGGCTCGCGACCCAGCCGGTCGAGCCGCTGACCGGAGCCCGCTGCGGCTACAAGCTGCCCTACACGTCGGGCACCACCGGGCGACCCAAGGGTGTCGTCATGCGCGGCTCCGGGACGACCGACTTCGCCTCCGGCTGGGCCGGCATCGCGCACTGGGCCGAGGTTCTTGAGCTGCCCGGCGACGGCGTTCACCTGTTCTGCTCCCGGCTGTTCAACGGCGCGCCGCAGACGTTCGGCTTCGGCGCGCTCGCGCGCGGCGCGACGCTGCGGATCCTGCGGCGGTGGGACGCCGCGGAAGCGCTCGGCGAGCTCGCGCGCGCCGATGTCACCTCGACGATCATGGTGCCGACCATGTTCCGGCAGATCCTCGCCCTGCCGGCGCAAGCGCGAGCAGGCCGGGCACCGACCCTTCGCACCGTGCTGCACGGCGGCGAGCCGTGCCCGGCGCCACTGAAGGAGGCCGTCGCGGATCTGCTGGGCGACGTCCTGGTCGAGTACTACGGCTTCACCGAAGGCGGCCTGACCGTCGTCCGCCGCGACGAGTGGCGGCAACGTCCGGGAACCGTCGGGCGCCCGCTGCCCGGGATGACCGTGCGGATCCTCGACGAGGACGGGCGCGACCTGCCGCCGAACACCGAGGGCACCGTCTACTTCACGCCGTCCAAGGGCCGGATGTTCCGCTACCAGGACGACGACGGGAAGACCGAGGGCGCGCACCTCGGTGACTCCTTCACGGTCGGCGACATCGGGCGGGTCGACGAGTACGGGTTCCTCTACCTGTGCGGTCGGGTCGCCGACGTCGTCGTGTCGGCGGGAGTCAACGTCTACCCGGCCGAGGTCGACCAGGCGCTGACCGACGTACCGGGGATCGCCGACCTGGCCGCCGTCGGCGCGCCGGACGACGAACGGGGCGAGGTGATCGCGTTGTTCGTCACGCTGGCCGACGCCGCCGACGAGGCCACGGTCCGGGCCGCCATCGGCGCCACGGCGGTCGAGCGGCTCGCACCGTACAAGCGGCCGCGCGCGATCCACGTCGTACCGGAGATCCCCCGCGACCAGACCGGCAAGCTGTTGCGCCGCGTGCTCAGAGACCGGCTCCGGAGCCCACGGTGAAGGTACTGGTCACGGGCGGGACTGGCTTCGTCGGCGCGCACGCAGTGGCCGCCCTGCTCGCGGCCGGGCACGACGTGCGCCTGCTGGTCCGCAGGCCGCAACGGATGGCGACGACGCTGGGCGCGATCGGCGTCGACACCGCCGCGCTCGACGTCGTCGTAGGTGACATGGTCGACGCCGAAGCGGTCAGACGCGCCGTTCAGGGAACGGATGCCGTGATCCACGCCGCGGCCGTGGTCGCGGCGCTCGATCGCCGCCACGCAGAAGCCGCGCTCGACGTCAACGTCACCGGGACCAGGACCGTGCTGGACGCAGCGATCGAGGCGGGCTGCGACCCGGTGGTGCACGTGTCGAGCATCGCCGCGGTGTTCACGCCGACGGGCGAGCGGCTGACCGCCGACCTCCCGCCCATCGTCACCGCCGCGAACCCGTACACCCGCTCCAAGGCGATCGCCGAAGACCTCGCCCGGCAGCGGCAGGCCTCAGGCCATCCGGTGGTGATCGTCTACCCCGGCGGTGTGTGCGGCCCGCAGGTGGGTGAGCTGTGCGGCGAGGCGGCAGCGGGCTTCGCCTCGATCCTTCGGCTCGGCTTCCTCGCCTTGACCGACGGCGGCATCAACGTCATCGACGTACGCGACCTGGCCGCCGTACTGGTCGCGGTCCTCGAGCGCGGCCGCGGACCGCGCCGGTACATGGCGGGCGGGACCCTGGTGACACTGCCGTCGCTGGTCGAGATGTTCCGCCGTGCCACCGGACGACGAATCCCGGCGATGCGCACACCCGGTGCGGTCTACCGCGGCCTCGGGACCGCGCTGGACGGCGTCCGGCGCGTGATCCCGTTCGACTCCGTCTTCACCGCGGAGGCGATGCAGCTGCTGACCCGCGCCATGGATACCGACGACTCCGCCGTCCACGACGACCTCGGGGTCAGCTACCGCGCGGCCAGCCAGACGGTCGAGGACACCCTCCGCGCGCTGTACGCCGCGGGGCGCCTGAGCGCGAAACAGGTCGGCGCCCTCGCTCGTTGAGAGACACTGTGACCATGCGTGACTGGCTGCGCCGCTGCGCGCTGTTCGCGACGGTCGCCGCGAGCCTCGCGGTGTGCCTGCCGGCGGGGGCGAACACGCCGAACTTCACGCCGTACCGGCATCCGACGTTCCGCTGCCCGGTGGTTCACCACTACGGCAACGGCGTGGGACCCAAGCCGGGAACGCTGGGTGGCACGACGCTGTGCGTCACCTACAACAAGCGCGACATCACCGCCGACAACGGTGGGGCCCTCCGCTTCGCGCTGGCCGAGCCGGCCCGCTTCGCCGTCGCGGGCAAGTGCCAGTACTGGCAGCGCGACCACTGGAAGATCCGCGTCGACCGCGGCTTCACCGCGTTCGTGGAGTGGGACGGCAGCTACTGGTGGGACCTGCGCAACGGGTACGGCGCCGCCATCATGCGGCACTTCAGGCTCGGCGGCTCTCCGGTCGGCGCGCGGCAGGCGGCCGCCGCCGTCGCGATGGTCAGCCCGCCACTCGCCGCACAGATCCGCAAGTACGGCGGTCCGCGCGGCGGGGCCGGAGCAGAGGTGACCCTGCCGAGCGGCATCGGCTGCTGAGGTGACGCCGCAACAACCCGAGCTCGGCGGGCTGAGTCGCCGCCAGCTGCTGTGGCTGGCCGGAGTCGGGATGGCCGGCGTACCCACGATGGCTCACGCGGCCGCACCTTCGCCGCCCAGCCCGCTCGGCCTGGTGGGCACCGACCCGGTCGGCCTGCTCGGCACCACGACCGACCCGGAAACACTGACGATCGAGGCGGTCGCCGACACCTTGATCCCCGGCGCGAAACGGTTTGACGGCGACGTCGCCATCGCCGGCGTGGCGCGTGGCGCCGGCGCGGTGCAGGCCGGCGCGGTCGAGTTCATGCGCTACCGCGGGACCGGCGTCGGGGCTGCGCTGCCTGCGTTCGCCGCAGCGGTCAACGCGGAGGCCGTCGTCTACGCGGCAGAGCACGGCAAGGTGCCCGACCCCACGCTGCCGCCGTTCGTCGGTCTGGACTACCAGGACCGCAAGGCGATGCTCGACGGCCTGCTCAACGTCGGCAACGGCACCGAGCAGCTGCTCTGGTTCGCCCTCGCCGGGCTGGTGTTCCTCGCCTACCACACCGCCGGCTACCTCGACACCGCCGAAGCCGTGCGCGACGGACACCCGGGCCTTGCGGCGATCGGATTCCCGAAGCCCGACCGGGACGGGCTGTGGCGGTTCCCGACGTTCTCCTACCGGCGCAGGCTCGCGAGGGAGCACCCGCACACGACCAGGACCGGCCAGCCGCGATGAGCCCGGCGACAGAGCAGACCGACGTACTGGTCATCGGGTCGGGTCCTGGCGGCGCGATCCCGGCGTACCGCTTGGCCGCGGCCGGCGCGAAGGTGACGATCCTCGAGCGCGGACCTTGGCTGGAGACCAAGGACTTCACCCACGACCTGCGGATCGACACCTACACCCGGATTGTCGACTACATCACCGCAACCGGCGTCAGCGTGGTCGCCGGAAACTGTGTCGGCGGGTCCAGCGTCGTCTATTTCGCAGGCGCATTGCGCGCACCGACCTTCGTCTTCGACCGCCGCTCGAGCGGCAAGCGGATCTGGCCCAAGGCCGTCACGCGCGCGTCACTCGATCCCTGGTACGACCTCGTCGAGGAGACGCTGCCCGTCGCGCAACAAACCTGGGACGACGTGCCCTACCCGGGCGGCGTCTGGGCCGCGGCATGCCACAACGCCGGCCATACCTGCAACCCCGTCCCGGTCGCGGTCGACCTGACCGAGTGCACGAACTGCAACTGGATGCTCAACGGCTGCCGGTTCGGAGCCAAGCGGTCGATGCTGCTGAACTACCTGCCGGCGGCAGTCGCGCACGGCGCGCAGATCCGCCCGCTGCACGAGGCGCAGACAATCTCGTCGGCACTGACGCCCGGATACCGGTACGCCGTCGAGTACCTCACGCTCACGGAAAACGACTACCGCGTGCCCGACGGCGGCGGAGTGATCGAGGCGAAGATCGTGATCCTCGCAGCGGGCACGATGGCAACGCCGGTCGTGTTACAACGCTCCGCGCCACTGCTCGGCAACATGCCCCCGGCGGTCGGTCGGTACTTCTCGCCCAACGGCGACCGCGTCTCGATGGCCCTGATGGACGAGCGCAAGGTGCGCTCGGTGCTCGGCCTCGAGCGCAAACCGGGTGTCGCGTACGACGCGTTCCCGATCGGGAAGCCGATCGGTTCGATGAGCTACGACTTCCTCGACGGCTCACGGCGGGCCGGACAGCGCTACGGGCTGCAGCAGATCTACTTCCCGACGATCACGAACATCCTCCCGGAGGCGACCCCCGGCGGTGACTGGTTCGGCCCGGCCAAGAAGCACCTCACCAACCGGTGGCGGTCGTGGCTGACGATCCTGGCGATGGTCGAGGACAACAACGAAGGCGTCTTCGGGGTGCCGCCACCGACCGGTGCGTTCATCCGGGTCGACTCCGCCGCCGCGGTCTCCACCCTCAGCTACACGCCCACCCCGGCGACCGTCCGGGCCTGGAAGAGCTCCGACGCGGCGGTGAAGCGGATCATCGAGAAGGACGGCGTCGGCGAACACCTCGGTTGGACCGCGACCCGAAACTACCTGTCCGCGCATCCGCTCGCGTCATGCCGGATCGGTGACGACCCGGCGACGTCGGCGTGTGACCCGTCGCACCAGCTGCGCGGCCACCCCGGCCTCTACGTCACCGACGGCGCGTCGGTGCCGACCTCGCTGTGCGTGAACCCATCGCTGACGATCGCCGCCCTGGCCGAGCGCGCCAGCCGCGGCATCGTCAAGCGGGCGCACGAGTTCGGCGTACCGGTCCACACCGGACCCACCCCACCGCCCGGCAACGGCTCCCTCCGCCGCCCGAAGTAGCACACAAAGTCCACCCAGCCGGCAGTCAGCGAGCGTGGCCCAACCGATGAGCGGCGGCTTTGTGTGCTACTTCGAACAGAGATGATGTGCGAGTGGTCGATGATTTCGCCGGTACGCCGCGGTGGCGGGGCCAGCGCGGGCGGCTCAAGGTCTGGTACGCGACGGCGACCGACCGGGCGACCGGCACTGGGTTGTGGGTCCATCACGAGCGGATAGCGCCGACCGACGGCGACCCGTACGCCCACGGTTGGATCGCGCTGTTCCCGCCGGCCGAGCCGCCGGTTGTCGAGCGCTACGGCCGCGAGCCGTACGGCGAACCGGATGACGGGCAGTGGTTCACCAGCGCGTCCGCGTCGGTCGGGCCTGGCCGGTTCCGCGGAACCGGCGCGGCCGCCTCGGCGTGGGACATCGAGTGGAGTACGGCGCAGCCACCGATCTGGACGCTGCCGCGCCGGATGTGGGAGCGCGAGCTGCTCCCGTCCGCCCACGTCGTACTTGCACCGAAGGCCGACCTGGCGGGAACGGTCGAGGTGGCCGGGCGAGCCCTCCCGCTGGACGGGACCGGCGCCGTTGCGCACATCTACGGTCACGGCAACGCGCAGCGTTGGGGCTGGCTGCACGCCGACCTCGACGACGACACGACCCTCGAGATCATCGCGGCCGTCGCCCGCCGGCCCGGCATGCGCGCCCTGCCGCCACTTGCCTTCGTCCAGCTCCGCACCGGCGGGAAGGACTGGCCGCGTGACCCGCTGCTCACGGCGCCGCTGTTCCGGACGCGGCTCTCGTCACCGAGCTGGCGGGTGCGCGGCGTCGTCGGCCGCACCCGGTTGACCGTGACTGTCCACCAGCCCGACGACAGATGCGTACGGCTGGACTACCAGGATCCGGACGGCGAAGGAGCGGTGTGCACGAATACCGAACGCGCCGACGTCGACGTCAAGCTCGACAAGTGGCGCGGTCGCTGGATCACC
>CAZEAM010000082.1:0-2620 GCA_964510285.1 uncultured Frankiaceae bacterium
TCGCGCCCGGCGGCCGCCTCGTACCACCCGATGAGCGTCTCGCGTCCCGGGTAGCCGCCAAGCTCGGCGCCCGCCGTCTCGGCGGCGTGCTCGTGGAGCACCAGGAACCACGACAGGTCGAGCTCGGCCGGCCCGGTACCCGACATCTCCCAGTCGAGCACCGCGGCTATCTCGCCGTCGTCGTCGAGGACGAGGTTCGTCAGCTGCGGGTCGCCCCAGAGCAGCGAAGGTGGCGGGGGAGCGGCCGGAAGGTTCTCGCGGCACCAGGCGATGGCCTGCCGATAGATCGCCGCGGCTTGCGCGTCGTCGGTGGCCCAGTCGAGGTAGCGCTCCCAGTAGTCGACGATGCCCGACAGGTCCGGGCCACCGCCGGTGGCGGGGATGCCGACCGGGTCCAGCCGATGGATCCGCGCGAGCGTCTCGACGAATCGGCGGAACACCGCCTCCTGTGCCGGCGCCGAAGCCTCGGCCAGCCATCCATGAGTGAGATAGGGCGGGTGCGTGGTGAGGGTCCGGCCGGCGATCCGGGGCATCACCAGGAACGGCGCGCCCACCCAGGCTTCGTCGGTCTCGATCGCGAGTACCGGCGCGGAGGGGATGCCGGCCGCGTGCACCGCCCGTTGCACCGCTGCCTGGCGTTTCAGGTCGTAGTCCGGGAACAGCCCTGGGCCCTGCGGCGGTAGCCGCACGACGTACTCCGTGTCGTCGGCGTCGACGATGAGAGTGTCGCTCGACAGTCCCGGCTGGGGCCGCTCTATCGAGATGTCGAGGGCGGCGTAGCGCGCCGCGAACCAGTCGGCCAGGCGCGGCTGCAGCTGCTTGCGGCTCGGCGTCGTGGTGGGCCGCGGCGGCGCGAGCGTGATGCGGTCGTTGGCCGCGAACTCCGCGTACAGGGCGTAGCGGTCGGCATCGGTGAGCACCCGGTAACCGGATCCGCGGCTTGGCCGCCACCACACGCGATCCGTCGTGGCCCAGCTCTCGTGCTTGAGACGCTGCCGGTCGATCTTGTCGTGCGCGACGGTCGGGAGTGCAAAGCTGATCCGCACGAACTTGGGTGACCACTTCGTGCCGAGGTCGGGCTGGGCGTCGAGCCAGGCACCGAACTCGTCCTCGTCGAACAACCCCGGTTCGGCCGGCTGGATCACTGCCAGCACCTGGTCGCCGTCGTGCGGGTCGGCGACCCCGACGACCGCGACGGCGGCGACGTTCTCGTGACGGTCGATGATCCGCTCGATCGGGGCGGAGGCGAAGTTCTCGGAGTCGACGCGGATCCAGTCGCCGGCGCGTCCCGCGAAGAAGAACACCCCGTCGGGGTCGCGGTAGGCGAGGTCACCGGACCAGTACCAACCGTCATGCAGCCGGGTGGCGTCGGCCTCGTCGTTGGCCCAGTAACCCTCGAACGCGCCGGCCGAGTCGCGGCGGACCAGCTCGCCGATCGCCTCCTCGGGATTGAGCAGCAGCCCGTCGGCGTCGATTCGTGCCGGCGGCTTCTCCTCGCCGGTGACCTGGTCGACGACGGCGATGTCGGCGCCTTCCGGTGCGCGCCCGAGGGCGCCGTGGCGTCGGCTCGGCAGCAGTGTGATGCCGCCCTCGCTCTGCCCGTAGCCGGTGACCACCGGTACGCCGAACCGCTGGGTGAAGTCCGCGGCGTCACGCGGCGAGCTCTCGGGCGCCAGCACGATCCGCAGCTGATGGTCCTTGTCGTGCGGGGTCGGTGGCGTGGCGAGCAGGTACGACAGCGCGCGACCCACGGTGGTCGTGAAGGTGGCCTCGTAGCGGCGGACGTCGTCGAGCCAGGCGCCGGCGGAGAAGCGCTCGCGCAACGCGATCCGGGCACCGGCGGCGAGCGCGGGGAACAGCGCCCCGAACAGCGCGTTGCCGTGGATCAGCGGCATCGAGATGTACAAGGTGTCGGTTTTCGGAAATCCCAGGTTCGCCGCGGCCGCGATCCGGCTCGACGAGCGGCGTACCGCCTTCGGCGCCGAGGTCGACCCCGACGTGAAGATCAGCAGCAGCAGCGCGGTCGGGTCGGGGAGCGCGCTGGGGACGGCGGCGCCGGCGAACGGCTTCCACGGCTCGTCCTCGACGAGCAGGTGCGGCGAGTCGAGCAGTTCGGCGAGTCGCTTGTCGGTGAGGACCAGCTGGCAGTCGGTGTGGTCGATGTCGCGCTGCAGCTCCGCGCCGCGCCGGGTCGAGTTGATGCCGACCACACACGCGCCGGCGAGCGCCGCGCCGAACAGCGTGAAGACGTGGTCCGCGGTGTTGTCCAGCAGCACGCCGACGTGACTCGGCCGCGCGGGGTCGAGCGTGTCCGACAGCCAGGCGGCCCGCGCCGCGGCCTGCTCGACGACCTGCCGCCAGGTCCACGTCTGCTCACCCGCGAGCAGGCCGATGTCGTCGTCGTCGGCCCGGGCAGTGAGCAGCTCCGCGACCCCGAATGCGGCCGCATCCGTCACGCCGGAAACCCTATGGGAGCGCCATTCTCATTTCCAGCGAGGGTCGTTCTGGGGAATAGCCTTCGACCGCGGACCGAGGACCGGAGGCCGATATGCGCCGGCTTGCAGCACTCATGGCCGTTCTGCTCGCGACGATCACCGCCTGCGCCGGCTCGAGCGGGTCC